>NZ_BAAAJK010000008.1:0-177371 GCF_039526905.1 Pseudonocardia kongjuensis
GGCGGGTCGCAAGGGTGGTCACTTCCACTGATCAGCAGTGGTCACTTTCAGATGAGCGGCGGCACTCGCGGCCACCGACCACGCCGGTGGTGACGACGGCCCGTTCCAGGCACCCGAGCTGGGGTCCGGCCCCGACCGGCGAGCCCGAACGACCCGCCGCCGCCGTGTTCGGCGTCAGCGGGTTCGGGACCGATGCCGGCGCGGCACTGGTGACACGGATCGTGGATGGGGACACGTTCGTCGTGCAGGGCAGCGACCGCGTGCGGGTGCTGGGGATCGACTCGTGCGAGACCTCGACCCCCGGGCGGGTCCGATGCGACGACGGCCGCTGCACGGGTCCCCGGGCCAGGTGGTGACCCTGCGCCGCGAGTCGGTGGACCGGGACCGGGTACGGGCGTCGGCTGCTGCGCTGTCGACATCCCGACGGTGGGCGACTTTCGGCCAGGCACATGGTCACCGAGGGCCGCGACGAACGACACCGGTACTTCCTGGATCTGATCCCGGAGGCGCAGAAGGTCTCCGGGGAGGTGGGGCGAGCGTGCCGCCCGGTCATCGGAGATCTCGCCACGAGCTGAGAGCCCATCGCGCGCAGGACGGCTCCGTTGCGAGGGTGGATGGACCCACCGGCACCCTCTACGTGGACCACCCAGCGTGCCCATCGTGGTACTCGCGACTATCACCGTGCACTGCCGTCCTGACCTCCTGCCTTGCCCTGCCAGTACGCGAGGTTGTGTCGGGTGGTGAGGGTGTCGGGGTGGTCGGGTCCCAGCACTCTCAGCCGGTCGTCGAGCAGCTCGGCGGTCGCGGCCGCCGCACCGGCCGGGTCCCCCGCCTGACCGCGCCAGGTCGCGAGGTTGTGTCGGGTGGTGAGGGTGCGGGGGTGGTCGGGTCCCAGCACTCGCAGCTGGTCGTCGAGCAGCTCGGCGGTCGCGGCTGCCGCACCGGTCGGGTCCCCCGCCTGACCGCGCCGGTACGCGAGGTTGTGTCGGGTGGTGAGGGTGTCGGGGTGGTCGGGTCCCAGCACTCGCAGCTGGTCGTCGAGCAGCTCGGCGGTCGCGGCCGCCGCACCGGCCGGGTCCCCCGCCTGACCGCGCCAGTCCGCGAGGTTGTGTCGGGTGGTGAGGGTGCGGGGGTGGTCGGGTCCCTGCACCCTCAGCCGGTCGTCGAGCAGCTCGGCGAACGCGGCCGCCGCACCGGCCGGGTCCCCCGCCTCACCGCGCCAGTACGCGAGGTTGTGTCGGGTGGTGAGGGTGTCGGGGTGGTCGGGCCCCTGCACCCTCAGCCGGTCGTCGAGCAGCTCGGCGAACGCGGCCGCCGCACCGGCCGGGTCCCCCGCCCTGCCGCGCCAGGACGCGAGGTTGTGTCGGGTGGTGAGGGTGTCGGGGTGGTCGGGTCCCAGCACTCGCAGCCGGTCGTCGAGCAGCTCGGCGAGCGCGGCCGCCGCACCGCCCGTGTCCCCAGCATGACCGCGCCAGCCCGCGAGGTTGTGTCGGGTGATGAGAGTGTCGGGGTGGTCGGGCCCCAGCACTCGCAGCCGGTCGTCGAGCAGCTCGGCGAACGCGGCCGCCGCACCGGCCGGGTCCCCCGCCCTGCCGCGCCAGGACGCGAGGTTGTGTCGGGTGATGAGAGTGTCGGGGTGGTCGGGCCCCTGCACCCTCAGCTGGTCGTCGAGCAGCTCGGCGGTCGCGGCTGCCGCACCGGTCGGGTCCCCCGCCTGACCGCGCCAGTACGCGAGGTTGTGTCGGGTGGTGAGGGTGTCGGGGTGGTCGGGTCCCAGCACTCGCAGCTGGTCGTCGAGCAGCTCGGCGGTCGCGGCTGCCGCACCGGTCGGGTCCCCCGCCTGACCGCGCCAGTACGCGAGGTTATGTCGGGTGGTGAGGGTGTCGGGGTGGTCCGGACCGTTGAGGGTGTGGCTGATGTGGTGGAGCTCGCTCCAGAACTCGTGGGCAAGGGTCACCAAGCCTGTCTCGCCCCAGCTACGCCCGGCGCGCATCAGAACGCTGTGTACTCCGTCGCGGCAGAGGGCTTGTCCTGCTCGGTGGAACAGGGTTGTCGCGTTCGCACGCAGGATCTGCGCACGGTCGGTGTCGCGTTCCATCTCGGGCCAGAGTTGGTGGAGCGCGTCGCCTGCCGCGTGTGCGGTGGTGTTGGCGCGGTCGGAGGTCAGGGCGTCGACGGTGGCGCGTTGGACCAGGGCGTGGACCCGGATGAGGCCGTCGTCAGGGGAGTGCTCGGTGAGGCTGTAGCGGGCGAGGTTGTCGAAGGCCTCACGGCTAGCCTCCGCGATCGGTAGCTCACCGGCCGCCCCTGCGGGCTGTTGGGACGGTTGGGTGGTGAGGGCGGGGGTGTCGAGGATGTCGTCGGGGATGCCGCTGGGGTCGAGGTAGGCCAGCAGTTCCAGCAGCGGGCGGGCGGCCCCGGCCGGGTGTTCGGCGTCGGCCGCCTCGATCGAGAGCGACCAGGTCGCAGCGACGGTGTGCTGGTAGTCGTCGACCAGGCCGGAGTCGAGGAACACCTCGGCCAGCTGACGCCGACGATCGTTGAGCAGGGTCCGATAACCCGCGCACGTCCCAGCCCGAGACGTGGCGCGGGTGGCGATGTAGGCCGCGGCCTGGGAGAGCGCCACCGGCAGGTATCCCAGGTCGGCCGCGAGCTGGTCGACCTCAACCAGGCGGGCCGAGCCGGCGGGGCCGGCGATCTTGGCCACGAGGTAGTCGTGGGCCAGCTCGGGGGTGAACACCCCGACCGGCACGACCCGGGCCCGGCCGGGGGCGTGGATGTCGGTGCGGCGGGTGGTGATGACGCAGCCGCCGTGTGGGCCGGTGGGCCACCAGCTGCGGAGGTGGGCGGGGTCGGTGAGGTCGTCGAGCACGACCAGCCAGCACCGCGGCTGCTCGGGGTCGCCGGGTTGTTGGAGCCAGGCCTGGAACCAGCGGGCATCGTCGGTCGGGTCACTGCTCGGGGGGTGGCCGAGTTCGTGGGCGGCGCGGGCGTAGGCCTCGATGATCGCGGTCTGGGTCGTGGCGCTGACCCACACGAGCAGATCCAGCTCACGGCGGCGGGCGCGTACGTGTGCGGCCGCGATCTGGGACTTCCCGACCCCGCCCAGTCCGATGAGCTGGGTCAGTACCGCCGCGCCGTCCTCACCGATGGCCGTGTCCAGTGCCGCCGTGATCTCCGGTCGCGGCTGGAACGCCCCGGCTTCGGGTGGGACCACGCCCACCTGCACCGGCCAGGACACCTCCGGGCGCGGCGTCACGAACGTGATGTGCTGCGTGCCGCGATCACCGATCAGCACCGCCTGGGCACCCCGGGCATCGACCTCCCTCCACGAGGGATCGACCGGGTCATGGTCGGGCTCGTGCTCCGGGGCGTGGGTCATTGCGGCGGGGTGTCGCGCTGCTGGGGTGCTGGGGTGGTGAAGGTGACGTGCTGGACGTTGTGGTCACCGGCCAGTACACCTTGGGCGCCGCGCAGATCGATCCGGTACTTGCCTGCCTGGGCGCCGCTCGGGTCGTGCACCTCCATCAGCCGGCGGGCGGCGGCGACTACCTGCTCGTCGACGTCGACCCGGCTTCGGACCAGCTCTGCCTCGAGCACCGGTTTCCACGTCTCGCGGTCTGTCTCGAACTTGCGCAAGGCCGCCTCGGCTGCCGGTTTCCCGCGGAACCGGCTCGCGATCAACGCCTTCAACCCCGAGTAGAGCTCGCCCACCGCGGTAGCGGCCGTGCCTTGCGCACCTGCCACCGCGCCCGCGGTCAACGCCGCCACGATCACCGTCACCGGATCCACCCCAACCCCCACTCGCACGCGCCGGGGCCCGTGAGGCCCGCCCACCTCATAGTCGCCCGACAGTCACCGGACGTAACAGGGTCGTGCCGGGGGGCTGCGCGGGCCTCGGATGCCTTCGTGGGCGAGCCGGTGCCGCTACCCAGGTGGGGCTGGCACCGAGATCAAGTACTCACACGCCAGCCGGAACAACAACGTCGGCGAGTCGTGCTCATCGCCCGCGCCAGCAGGAACTCGTCGAACTCCTTGAACTCCAGCGAGGTCGGCACCCGCCAGGGAGTTTGTCGCGAGCACGGAAGGGAACGCGTCTGTGATGTCGTCGCTGCTAGCCGGCCCCGATCGGGCCGTGGACCACGCCACCCACCGTCCGGGAGGTGACACGGCCCGAACGGCGGTCGGGCCGGATCTGTACCGGATCACCGTGCTCGAGGACCGGGTGGAGGGCCTGACTCAGGCCCTGCACAACCGGGACGTGATCGGGCAGGCCAAGGGCATCCTGGTCGCCCACTACGACATCAGCGCCGACGAGGCGTTCACGCTGCTGACCCGGGTCTCCCAGCACACCAACGTCAAGCTCGACGAGATCGCCCAGATCTTCGTCGCCCGGGTCCGCGAGCGCGGCCCCGCGCAGCAGTGCCGGGTCGTGACCGACGTCCTCGAGGGCATGCTCGCCCGGACCAGGCGGACCGAGCGGACCGCGGCCGGCCGCCCGCAGGCCCCGATCGAGACGACAACGAAGGAGATGTGTGATGGCTGAGGAACTGCGCGGGCGCACGGTGGCGATCCTGGCCGCCGACGGGGTGGAGCGCGTCGAGCTCGACCTGCCACGTGGGGCGCTCTACGGCGCCGGGGCCCAGGTCGAGGTGCTCTCGATCCACACCGGGTCGTTGTGGGCCCGCGAGTGGGACAAGGATCCCTCGGGCACCATCACCGTGGACCGCGACGTCGCCGACGCCTCGGTCGGGGACTACGACGCACTGGTGCTGCCCGGTGGCACCGTGAACCCCGACCAGCTGCGCATCAACCCGGGCGCGGTGGAGTTCGTGCGGGCCCTTGTCGAGTCCGGGAAGCCGGTTGCGTCGGTCTGTCATGGCCCGTGGACCCTGGCCGAGGCGGACGTGATCCGGGGACGACGGCTCACCTCGTGGGAAAGCATCCGCACCGATCTGCGCAACGCCGGCGCCGAGGTCGTCGACGAAGAAGTCTGCATCGACGGCCAGTTCATCACCAGCCGGTCCCCGTTCGACCTGCCCGCGTTCTGCGCCGCGATCGTCGCCCAGTTCGCCGCCGCACCCACCGCGGCCTGACCCCGGCCTGGCCGTCGCCCCCGTCGGGCCCTGGGCAGACGCCCCCGGCGGGGTTGACCGAACACGCACCCCCTTTGCGAGAGGACCCCTAGCGATGAAGGCACTGGTCTACAACGGCCCCCGCGACGTCTCCGTTGCGGACGTTCCCGACGCGCGCATCGAGCGACCCACCGACGTCCTGGTGAAGATCACTTCCACCAATATCTGCGGGTCGGACCTGCATATGTACGAAGGCCGGACCGACTTCGAGCAGGGCCGCATCTTCGGCCACGAGAACCTCGGCGAGGTCATCGAGGTCGGCGGCGGCGTCGACAAGATCCGGGTCGGGGACATGGTGTCCGTCCCGTTCAACGTCTCCTGCGGGCACTGCCGCAACTGCGAGCACGGACTGACCAACTACTGCCTGGCCGCCAACGAACCCGACATGGCAGGTGGCGCCTACGGGTTCGCCGACATGGGCGGCTGGGCCGGGGGGCAGGCCGAGTACCTGCGGATCCCGTGGGGCGATTTCCAGTGCCTGCGCCTGCCCGAGGACGCCAAGGAGAAGCAGAACGACTACACGATGCTCTCCGACATCCTGCCCACCGGCTGGCACGCCGTGGAGATGTCCGGCCTGGTCCCCGGCGAGACCATCGTGATCTACGGGGCCGGTCCGGTCGGGCTGATGGCCGCCCTGTCCGCGTCGGTGAAGGGCGCGGCGAAGGTGCTGGTCGTCGACCGCCACCCCGATCGGCTCAAGCTAGCCGAACAGATCGGCGCAATCCCGATCGACGACTCGACGGGCTCCCCGGTCGACCAGGTCATGGAACACACCAAGGGAATGGGCGCCGACCGCGGCGCCGAGTGCGTCGGCTACCAGGCCCACGACCCCCAGGGCAACGAGGACAACGCGCTGACCCTCAACAACCTGGTCGCCTCGGTGAAGTTCACCGGTGGCATCGGTACCGTCGGAGTGTTCATCCCCCAGGACCCCGGCGCCCCGGACGAGCTCGCCCAGCAGGGCAAGGCCCGCTTCGACTTCGGCACCTTCTGGTTCAAGGGCCAGCAGATGGGCTGCGGGCAGGCCCCGGTCAAGCGCTACAACCGCCACCTGCGCGAACTCATCGCCGAAAACAAGATCACACCGTCCTGGATCGTGTCCCACAACCTGACCCTCGACCAGGCCCCGGAGGCCTACCAGCACTTCGACGCCCGTGACGACGGCTGGACCAAGGTCGTCCTCAACCCAGCCCAGCCCAGCTGAGCAACCCGGCCGAATCGCCGAACCCCGGCGACCGGACCCCCTGAAGGAGCAGATGATGAGACAGGTCGAGACGGTGGCCCTCGATGATGCCCGCAGGGTGATCGCCGCGGGCGAGCAGAAGGCCCGCGAGATCGGGTCTCCGAGCAACGTGGCGGTGGTCGACGCGGGCGGGAACCTGGTCGCCCACATCCGGATGGACGACGCCTGGATGGGCAGCATCGACATTTCGATCAACAAGGCGTTCACCGCGCGGGCCTTCGACACCTCGACCGGTGACCTCGCGACGAGCTCCCAGCCCGGCGAGCAGTTCTACGGCATCAGCGACTCCAACCACGGCCGGGTGATGATCTTCGCCGGAGGTTTGCCGCTGCACGGGAACAACGGCAACGTCGTCGGCGGGGTCGGAGTCTCCGGCGGCAGCGGCGAGCAGGACCAGATCGTCGTCGAGGCCGCCAAGGCCGCGTTCTGACCCGCGTTCTGACCCCCGAGCCCGCCGACCGTTCCGCCCGCGCGCCAGGCGCGCCGAATCAACCGCTGTCGTCGTGACCGCACCCGGCACGCGACGACATCCATCGAAAGGAGATCAATCATGGCTCAACCAGTGACCGTGGGGCTTCTCGTGCGTCTCGAGGCGCTGCCCGGCCGAGAGAGCGACGTCGAGAACTTCCTGCAGCAAGGGCTCGGCATCGTGGAGCAGGAGCCCAACACCGTGCGGTGGTTCGCTCTGCGCTTCGGGCCCTCGTCCTTCGGCATCTACGACGCCTTCCCGGACGACTCGGGCCGCCAGACCCACCTCTCCGGCCAGGTCGGCCAAGCCCTCAAGGAGAACACCGGGGTCCTGTTCGCCGACCCGACGGTCGAGCCGGTCGACGTGATCGCAGAAAAGGCACCCGTCTGATCACCGACCCGCGCCTCGGCGCCGGGTCGGACCGGGCAGAGACTGCCGAGGCGGAAGGAGCCCTGGGGTGACATCGGAGCAGGACCTGCTGGACCGGATCCCAGCGCCTGGTCGAGGAGGAGAAGTCGCTGCGCGCTCGGCGTGGCGACGGCCAGCTCGACGGTCATGACGACGCCGAACGCCTCAACGCGGTGGAGATCCAGCTCGACCAGTGCTGGGATCTGTTGCGGCAACGCCGCGCCTTGCAGGAGGCCGGCCGCAGCCCCGACCAGGCGGCGCTGCGCCCGGCCAGCGAGGTCGAGGACTACCTGAGCTGACCGGGCACGGCCGCTCCCAGCGCCTCGGCGCAACGACTCGGGCGCGGTCATGCCCCGGGCCAGAAGATCCGCAACGCGGTCGTCCGCCTGGTCGCCGACCTCACCGCAACCGCCGACGCCGGCCGACCTCGACCAGGGACAACACCACCCGAGCCGCATCGGGCGCGCGACAGCGAGACACCAGCACCCGGTCCGCGTGGTCCAGGCCCAGGGACAGCCCACACACCCAGCGGCCCACCATCTGGAGCCGACCGCCGGACACCACTCAGGCCCCACGGCGCCGTGATCGACTCGGGTGTTCAGCGCACGAGCAGCGCGGCCTGCTCGAGGTCGAGTTCGCCCTGGATACGAACGAATGCGGCCTCGCCACCCCGCTCACCCGCATGCTCCACCCCGGGTTCTAGCGGATCGCTATGACGGTGACGTTGAGGTCGAGTCCGGTCCACGCCTGGTCGGCGGTGATCGCGGGGCCGCCGAGGCGGGCGGCCAGGGCAAGGCAGCACCGGTCGCCGAGGGACAGCCCTGCTGCGCGGGTGGTGGGCCACGGTTTCGCCGCGATGGTGGCGTCGGCGGTGTCGAGGGGTTCGATGCGGATGCCGAGGGTGCGCAGGCGGGCGATGGCGCGGTCGGCGTCGACGCCGTGCTGGGCGAGTTTCTGGTGGACCTCGGCGAGGTTGACCGCGCACAGCACGGCCCCGGTGAGGTGTTCGTCGACGACCTGTGCGCCGGGTTCGGCGCGTAGCCAGGCCAGGACGGCGGAGGCATCGAGCACCGACGGGCCGCCATCCGGGACCGCCGTGTCCTCGGCGGTGTTCTCGGCGCCGGTCACCGGTCGCCGTCCGTCTCGCCCCAGGACTGGCCGGCCGCGGCGCCGGACTCGTCGCGGTCGGGGTGGCGATCGGGCAGGTGCGTACCGGTCTCGGCGTCGTAGACCTCGCCGCAGGCCGGGCAGGACCGCTCACCGGGGCCGAGTGGCTCGAGCTCGGTGACACAGCCGAGCCGGCCACACATCCACACCCGGAAGGCCGGCGCCAGCATGGCGTGCGGTAACCCGGTCGCGGTGGCCGAGCTGCACTCCGGCGACACGGTGCTCGACCTCGGCGCCGGCGGCGGCCTGGACGTGCTGCTCTCGGCCCGCCGGGTCGGGCCGGGCGGGTACGTCTATGGCGTCGACGCGAGCCCCGACATGATCGACTTGGGCCGCGCGCACGCCGCCGAGGTCGGTGCGGCCAACGTCGAGTTCCGGCTGGGCTACCTCGAAGACATCCCGCTGCCCGACGGTGTGATCGACGTGGTCATCTCCAACTGCGTGTTCACCCTGTCGGTCGACAAGCCGCGCGCTCTGGCCGAAGCCGCCCGGGTCCTGCGACCCGGCGGGCGCTTCGGGATCACCGACGTCCTGGCCGAACCCGACCTGGACCCCGGTGCCCGCGCCGCCGCGGAACGGGCGGTCGGCTGCCCGGTCGGCACCCTCACCGCGCAGCAGTACCGCGCCGGTTTGTTCCGCCGCCGGGTTCGCCACCGCCACGATCACCCGCACCCACGCCCTGACCGAGGGGCTCTATTCCGCGATCGTGCAGGCCACGATCTCGCCGTGAGGTGCGTCGATGGTCCGGGTGTGCGATCGGGACGAACCCCGGTGCCGGCCCGCCGGGGCTCATGTCGGTGGCTGGCCGGCGGGTTGCCGCTGGTTGTGGAGGAGCCGGGCGTAGATGGCCACGCACACCCAGCTCAGGGCGGCGACGGCGAGGAAGGCGCGGTAGACGCCGTCGTAGCCGATCGTGGTGGCCAGCGTGGCCGCGGCCACCGGGGCGAGCAGACCCGCCAGCCCCCACCCGGTGAACACCCGCCCGTAGGTGGTGCCGAACCGTTCGCGGGGCACCACGTCCGAGGTGGCCGCCGGGGTGAGGGTGGACAGTGCGCCGTACTGGGTCCCGAGCAGGAGCAGTGCCGCGAGCGCGACCGGGCCGTCTGCTCCCGCGGCCAGGGGGAGGCACGCGAGCAGCAGCAGCGCGGAGTTGGCGTGCAGGGCCGCGGGCCGGCCCACCCGGTCCGAGAGCGGCCCGGCCACCAGCCGGCCGGCGAAGTTGCCGACGTTGAGCAGGGTCACCGCCAGCGCGAGGGCTCCTGCGGTTCCCGAGAGCTGCCCGGCCTGGGCGAAGGCCGCCAGCGCCGGTGCGCTGCCCAGCCCGAACGCCAGCCACAGTGCGATCACCGGCCTGCTCGGGCGGGTGCGCCCGCTCGGGCCTGTCGGGTCGGAGCGTGCCGTCCCATGTTGTGCGGCGCGGGGATGGGCGGCGTGCCCGGGCACGAGCACCGTCGCGACGGCCAGGATCGCGCCCACGGCCCCGGCCAGGAGCAGGAAGGTCCCGCCGCGCCCGAGTGTGACCAGCAGCGTCGCCGCGACCGGGGCGAGGACGGCGGTACCGATTGCGTAGGCGCTGACCACCAGACCCAGCGCGAGGCCGTGCCCCGAGGCCACGGTGCCCGCGACCCGGACCGCGGTGGCGTAGCCGAGCCCGGTCGAACCGCCGAGCAGCACACCGAACGCCAAGACCAGCGTGGGCAGCGTGGTCGCGGCCGCGCTACCCAGCAGCCCGGCCACGGCGCCGCCCGCGGTGCAAAGGGCGAGCCGGCGCGGCGAGACCACGTCGGCGACCCGCCCCCCGACCAGCACCCCGGCCATGAACGCCACCAGGCCGGCGGAGAACACCCCGGCCAGCTGCGCCTGCCCGACCCCGAGGTCCCGGGCCACGGAGGTGGTGAACACGTCCCAGACGAACAGCGGGCTCACGGCCAGGTTGAGCAGCACCGCGCCGGCCAGGGCGCGTCGCTTACCTACCACGGTCAGGTCGCGGCGGCGGGGACGAGCTCGGTGAGCAGGGCCCGGACGCGGGCGTCGATGTCGTCGCGGATGGGCCGGATCTGCTCGGGGGTCCTGCCGGCCGGGTCGGTGAGCTCCCAGTCGAGGTAGCGCTTGCCGGGGAAGATCGGGCAGGCGTCGCCGCAGCCCATGGTGATCACGACGTCGGCGGCGTTCACGGCATCGGCGCTGAGCTTCGTCGGGATCTCGCGGGACAGGTCGATCCCGATCTCCTCCATGACCTGGCGGACGGCGGGGTTGATCGAGTCGGCCGGGGCCGAGCCGGCCGAGCGGACGGTGACCGCGCCGGCGGCGTGGTGGTCGAGCAGGGCGGCGGCCATCTGGGAGCGCCCGGCGTTGTGCACGCAGACGAACAGCACCTCAGGGATGGTGGGCACGAAGACTCCTCGAGTAGAGCGGGTTCACCGGCGGGCCGGGTCAGTGCGTGGTGATGGTGTGCAGCGCGGTGGCGCCAATCTCGTCGAGCAGGGCGAGGACGCGGCGGGCGATCTCGTCTCGGATCGGGCGGGTCGCCGCGAGGTCGAGGCCGTTGGGGTCGTCGAGGACCCATTCCTGGTATCGGTGCCCGGGAACGATGGGGCAGGCGTCGCCGCAGCCCATGGTGATGACCACGTCGGCGGCCTGGACGATCTCGTCGGTCCAGGGCTTGGGGAACTCGGTGGAGATGTCGATGCCGATCTCGGCCATCGCCGCCACCGCGGCCGGGTTGATCGTGTTGCCGGGCTCGGTGCCGCCGGACCAGGCGATGGCCTGCTCTCCGGCGAGGTAGGTGAACAAACCGAGTGCCATCTGCGAGCGTCCGGCGTTGTGGGTGCACAGGAACAGCACCGTGGGCCGCTCGTCGGTGGACAGTCCCTGCACCTTGGCCAGCGCGCGCAGGCGTTGGCGGGCAAAGCGTTCGGCCAGCAGTGGCAGGTAGTTGGTGACCGTGGCCCGCCCGGCGAACTCGTCGTAGGAGGAGTGCAGGAACCGCTCGATGGTCTCGACGCCGAAGGTCTGCGCGAACTCCGCTCGCAGGTTCGCCGCGGCGGTCTTGACCGCCAGACGCTGGTCGATGGTCAGGTCAGGGCGCTGGTAGGTCTTGGTCATCACGGGCTCCGGTGCGTGGGAGGACCTGCGGGATCGGACGTGGAACCTGCCCCTGACGTGGTGACAGGCAGGTGCGGGGTGAAGCGGCGACGCAGCGCGAGGGAGACATAGACCAGTGCGACCAGGACCGGGACCTCGATCAGGGGGCCGACGACTCCGGCCAGGGCCTGGCCGGAGGTGACTCCGAAGGTGGCGATCGCGACGGCGATGGCGAGCTCGAAGTTGTTGCCGGCCGCGGTGAACGCCAGCGTGGTGGTGCGCGCGTAGCCCAGCCCGACCGCGGCGCCCAGGGCGAAGGACCCGGCCCACATCAGCGGGAAGTAGGCCAGCAGCGGCAGCGCGATCCGGACCACGTCCAGGGGCTGGGAGGTGATCGCGTCGCCCTGCAGCGCGAACAGGACCACGATGGTGAACAGCAGCCCGTAGAGCGCGAACGGTCCCAGGCGGGGCAGCAGCCGCGACTCGTACCAGTCGCGGCCCTTCGCCCGCTCGCCGAGGCGGCGGGTCAGGTAGCCGGCGACCAGCGGGATCCCCAGGAAGATCAGCACCGACCGAGCGATGTCCCACGCGGAGACCTCCAGCCCCGCGGTGGGCAGCCCCAGCCAGCCGGGGAGCACAACCAGGTAGAACCAGCCCAGCGCGGCGAACGCGAACACCTGGAACACCGAGTTCAGGGCGACCAGTACGGCGGCGGCCTCGCGGTCGCCGCAGGCCAGGTCGTTCCAGATGATGACCATGGCGATGCAGCGGGCCAGCCCGACGATGATCAGACCGGTGCGGTACTCGGGCAGATCGGGCAGCAGCAGCCAGGCCAGCGCGAACATCAGGGCCGGTCCGATGACCCAGTTCAGCACCAGTGAGCTGACGAGCAGGCGTCGGTCTCCGGTGACGGTGTCGAGGCGGTCGTAGCGGACCTTGGCCAGCACCGGGTACATCATCACCAGCAGGCCGAGGGCGATCGGCAACGAGATACCGTCCACGGTGACCGCGCCCAGCGCCGCCCCCAGGCCGGGGATCAGCCGGCCCCCGATGAGCCCGAGGGCCATCGCGACCAGGATCCAGACCGGCAGGAACCGGTCCAGAGTGGAGAGCTTGGCGACGACCCCACGCTCGACGTCAGGAGCAGCCAGGTTCTCGGTGCTCACACCGAGGTCTCCTCGGCCACCGGTGCGCTGGCCGGGATCAGCACATCGGAGAGCTGCTGCAGGACCTGCGGCGCGACCCGGTAGTAGACCCAGGTGCCACGCCGCTCACCGGTGATCAGACCGGCCTCGCGCAGCACCTTGAGGTGATGACTGATCGTCGGCCCGGACAGCTCGAACGCCCCCGTCAGGTCACACACACACGCCTCACCGCCCTCATGGGAGGCGATCAACGACAGCAGCCGCAGCCGCACCGGGTCCCCGAGCGCCTTGAACACCCGGGCCAGCTCCACCGACTGCGCGGCCGAGAGCGGCTCCCGCACCAGCGGCTCGCAACACCCGACCACCTCGGCCAGGTTCACCAACAGCCGTTCCTGATTCGACATGCGTCTACCTTGACAGTCGACGAAACAAGGCGCAAGGTCTGGATTGACAGCTGTCGAAACAAGGTTCGGCGGTGCGCCACCACCACCACAGGAGTCACTCATGTCTCGAGTTCAGCTGGCATTGCGGGTCGCCGACCTGGAGGGCTCGATCGCCTTCTACACCTCGTTGTTCGGGGTCGAACCGGCCAAGCGCCGCCCCGGCTACGCCAACTTCGCGATCACCGAGCCGCCGCTCAAGCTGGTCCTGCTCGAAGGCGAGCCCGACCGGCCCACCGTGATGGACCACCTCGGGGTCGAGGTCACCACCACCGACGAAGTCGACCAGGCCACCGCGCGGCTCTCGGAGCTGGGCCTGTTCACCCAGGTCGAGGACGACACCACCTGTTGCTACGCCCGCCAGGACAAGGTGTGGGTGCACGGACCGGGCAACGAGCCGTGGGAGGTCTACACCGTCAAAGAGGACTCCCCGGCTTTCGGCACCAGCGGGATCGCCGACACCATGCCCGACTCGGACGACCCGACCGCCACCGAACAGACACCGGCCGACTCGACGACTCCGGCGGCGTGTTGCACGCCGTCCGCCGCGCGATGAGCACCGCGGACGTCGGGCCGGCCCGCGCCGGACAGATGCCCCAGAGCGCGGACGCGACCGGTGAGGCGTGCTGTGGGGTCACCGCCTGCTGTACCGACCACGAGCACACCGTCGACCCCGGCGAGACCCTCCTCGAAGCCAAGACCATCACCGGCTGCGGCTGCGTTCACAGCAACTGAACCGACGCCAACCCCTTCAGCGCGAGAAGCGCCGCCTGCGTGTCAACCCGAAGTGGCCCCGCCCGGACGGCTTGATCTGGCCCCACCGAGGTTCAGGGGCGGGGCCGTAGGCGGGTGAGGATCGTTCGCCCGAGCAGGCCGATGAGCAGGACGGCGAGTCCGGTCAGGACGCTGGTCAGCGGGAGGGTGGCGGCGAGCAGGAGGCAGCCGGCCAGGCCGACGATCGCGAGCGCGGTCGATGCTCGGCCTTGGGGCAGGGTGAGCGCGGCGCTGTTGGCGATGGCGTAGTAGACCAGCACCGCGAAGCTGGAGAACCCGATCGCCGCGCGGAGGTCGAATACCAGCACCAGCGCCAGCGCGACGGCGCCGATCACGACCTCCGCCCGGTGCGGCACCCGGTAGCGGGGGTGGATCGCGGCCAGCCCGTGCGGGAGCTCGCGGTCGCGGGCCATAGCCAGGGTGGTGCGCCCGACCCCGGCCAGCAGCGAGACCAGCACCCCGCCTGCGGCGATGGCGCCGCCGACCCGGACCACCACGGCCAGGACACCGTTGCCGGTGTCGGCGGCGGTGGCCAGCGGGGTCGGTGAGCTGGCCAGCGCGGCCGGTCCGACGGCGGCCAGCGCCGCCGTTCCGACGATGGCGTAGACGACCACGACGATCCCGAGAGCGAGTGGGATGGCGCGAGGGATGGTGCGGGCGGGATCTTTGACTTCTTCGCCGAGGGTGGCGATGCGGGCGTAGCCGGCGAACGCGAAGAACAACAACCCAGCGGCCTGCAGGACCCCGAGGGGGCCGTTCGGGAACCAGTTGACCAGCTGCGCGGGCGAGGCGGTGGGTCCGGTGAGGGTGCCGGTGACGACCGCGGCCAGCGCCGCGAGGGTCAGCACGACCAGCACGCGGGTGACCTGGGCGGTCTTGGCGACACCGAGGTAGTTCACCGCGGTGAACACGACGACCGCCGCGGCGGCGACCGGGCGGGCCTGGTCGGGCCAGGCGTAAGCGCCCAGCGTCAGTGCCATCGCCGCGCAGGAGGCGGTCTTGCCGACCACGAACCCCCACCCGGCCAGGAACCCCCAGGTCTCGCCGAGGCGGCGGCGGCCGTAGATGTAGGTCCCGCCGGACGCGGGATAGATCGCGGCGAGTCGCGCCGAGGAGGTGGCGTTGGCGTAGGCCACCACCGCCGCGACGGCGAGGGCGATCAGCAGCCCGGACCCGGCAGCCGCCGCGGCAGGGCCGAACGCGGCGAACACCCCGGCCCCGAGCATCGACCCCATCCCGAGGATCACTGCGTCGCCGACACCGAGCCGGCGGGCCAGGCCGTCGTGGGCGGGCTGTCCGGGGGTGGGCTCGGGGCTCATCAGGACGCGTCGGGCTGGTCGTCGGGCAGGAGCTCGTGAGCGAGTTCGGCCAGCGCGGCGCGGCACTCAGCGAGCACGGCCCGGCCCTGATCGGTGGCGCGATAGTGCCGGCGCTGCCGGCCGGCGTCGACGTCGGTGCGCGAGACCAACAGCCCAGCGCGCTCCATGCGGTGCAGCAGCGGGTAGAGGGTGCTCGGGGCGATGCGGTGGCCGTGGTAGGCGAGCTCGGCGGCCATCCAGGCGCCGTGGACCTCGCCCTCGGCCGCGTGGTATAGCACGTGGAGACGGACCGCGGCGGTGCCGAACTCGCGAACCACGTCCATCAGCGCCGGCGGTGGTGAGATCGGCTCAAGCGGGCTG
Organism: Pseudonocardia kongjuensis; assembly: GCF_039526905.1. Classification (NCBI taxonomy): domain Bacteria; kingdom Bacillati; phylum Actinomycetota; class Actinomycetes; order Pseudonocardiales; family Pseudonocardiaceae; genus Pseudonocardia; species Pseudonocardia kongjuensis. The sequence continues at coordinate 15,545 of NZ_BAAAJK010000008.1, forward strand.
GAACAGCTCGACGGGGGTTGCCCGAGGGGTCCTCGAGCAGCACCTGCGACCCGCCGCGGCCGACGACGATGTCGTTGCGGAACCGCAGCCCACCCGCACCGAGGCGCGTCACCTCGGCCTCGAGGTCGGCGACCTCGAGCTGGATGCGGTTCCACCTGCCCGGCTCGGGAACCTGCCCGTACGGCATCGGCTGCGCCCCACCCGGACCGCCGACGGCGTTGAGCATCAACCGCAGCTCGCCGCGGGTCACCACCGCGAACCCAGGGGCGGCGTCGAACTCGACTGTGAACCCCAACCACGTCGTGTAGAACGCCGCCGCCGCGGCGACGTCAGACACCAGGTAGCGCACTCCGACACTGGCCACGACCCACCACCTCCCGTGCGATCGATATCGGATAACGATATCGCGATGCGACACTGCCGCGCCAGGGTCGATGTCCGAAGAGGTCAGGCGCTGGCTTCCGTCGCTGCCTGCTGGGCCTTGGCGTGAGCGAGGCGGTAGGAGTCGGTGCCGGTCTCGATGATCAGCCCGGCGAAGGTGAGCCGGTCGATGATCGCCGCGCAGAGCCGGGGGTCGGTGTCGATGTCGGGGTAGGTCCAGCCGGAGAAGGCAACGCCGCGACCGCCGCGGTGTCTCGCGAACGAGAGCGTTCACCGACACCGAACGGGTGCCAGCTATACCTGTTCGAGCAGTCTCCGCGCCCGTGCCAGACCGTCGCGGTTGCGGCGGTGATAGTTCCAGCCGGTGATGCGCTCGGTGTCGATCAACTCGGCACGTCGGAGCACGTCGAGGTGTCGAGAAGCGGTAGGAGCGGCGATACCGGCCTTCTCCGCGATCAGGGACGCGCACACCCCCGCCGGGGCCAGATCGCCCGCCCGCCGCGACACGAAGTGCCGCTCCGGGTCCTTGAGCCACTCCAAGATCGCCACCCTGACAGGAGAAGCCAGCGCCTTGGCCACGACAACAACGTCCATGCCCCTATATTGCTACATAGCTAATTTGCTAACTAGCGTGGGCGGGTGGTTCGAGATCCGAGGGTGTTGGCGGCGCTGGGCGCGGTGGTGCTGTGGTCGACCAATGCCTACGCCGCCGGGGTAGCACTGGCTCACATGCAGGTGGAATGGCTGCTGCTGGTCCAGTACGGCAGCGCCGCCGTCGTGTTCCTGGCCGTTCGGCTCGTTGCCCACCGGAACTCTCGTCGTCGGACCGCAGGACCACGCGGAGTGGCCGGTGCGGGTCCGTGGGTGCTGGTCGTCGGCGTGGTCGGTCTGACCGGGACGATCTTTCTGCAGTACACGGCGTTCGCGCTGGCCCCGATCGTCGCGGCGAACGTGCTGGCCTACGGCTGGCCACTGCTGGCCGCGCTCGCCGTTCTGATCGTGCGCCGCGACCGGTCGGCGCTGCGCGGTGCCGGCCTGGCCGTGCTCGGGTTCGCCGGGGTCGCCCTGATCTTCATCTCCCCCGGTGCGGCCGACACCGGCGACAACGCTGCCGCACTCGGGACCTCGCCGATGTGGGGATACGTGGCCGCGCTGGGTTCGGCGGTGTGCATGACCGCCTACACCCTCGGCTCCGGACGCGTGAGCGTCCCGGTCGCCGACTTGCTGCTGCCCGCCACAATCGTCGGCGTCATCGGCGCCGCGATGCTCGTAGCGATCAGCGGCGCCCCCTCGCCGCCGCTGGTAGGGATGGCCGCGGCCGCCTACATCGGGCTCGGCCCCATGGCCGCCGGCTACGGGCTGTGGACGGTCGCGATGTCGCACGGCGGCGCCCGAACCCTCAGCCCGCTCGGCTACGCGACCCCCCTGCTGTCCACGACACTCCTGATAGTCACCGGGGCATCTGCCACCCCAGCGACGCTGCTCGGAATCGGCCTCATCCTCGCCAGCAGCACCGGCGTCCTACTCACCCAGCATCGCCGCAGTCCAACGGAAGTCGACCGGCAGCCCCAGCCCCGAGAATGGTCGGCAGCGACCCAAGACGGCCCCGACACAGATCCGTCGCCGAGGTGACAATCGCTCGAACGTCGTTTCACAGCGGGCCAGTAGGTAACGGCTAGCTATGATGTCCAGGGAGGTTGTACCGCCCGGGGATCGGTGAGTGTTACTGACAGACGAAGGCCTCCGGTTGTGAAGTGGAACTGTCTAGGAACCGCTTCACCGACCGGAGGCCTTCGTGTCACACCGACTGCTGCTCGGGCGCGGCACCACCCAGATCGCCACCGTGGTCGAGCGCACGACCCGGTTCACCGTGCTCGTCGCTCTGGGCGTGCGTGACATGAACACCGTCGCCCATCAGCTGTCCCGGCAGATGGGCCGACTGCCCGAGCACGTTCGCAAGTCGCTGACCTGGGCCCAGGCCCCAACTCGACGATGTCGCTCAGCGGCTCAACACCCGGCCGTGTAAGACTCTCGAGTTCGACACCCCGGCTGATAGATTCGGGGCACTGTTGCGCTGACCGGTTGAGTCCAAGCTTCGCCGCCTTTGAGGATCTCATTGGCCTGGCGCAGTTCAGTGTTCTCCTTGCGCAGCCGGCGCAATTCCTCGATTTCGGCGGTGGTCGGGTGGTCGTGGCGTTCGCCGTGGTCGGCCTCGGCCTGGCGGATCCAGTTGCAGCGCTTCGTGGTGCACGCCCCAGCTGCTCGGCCAGCCGCCGGATCACCGGCTTGGGGTCGGACTCCCGGTAGAGACGACCGCGCGCTCACGCAGCTCATCGGGGTACTTCTTCGGTGCTGCCACGGAGACTCCTTACACGGCCCTTCGGCCATGATTGTCGATCTCCGAGCAAGCGGGGGAACCTCACTCCGTGCTCGCCACCGGTTCCAGCCCGCGCAGCGGCGCCCACCAGTCGCGGTTGTCCAGGTACCAGTCCACGGTCGCACGCAGACCCTCGGTGAAGGTGCGCCGCGGCGCGTAGCCGAGTTCGCGGGCTGCCTTGCTCCAGTCCACCGAGTAGCGCCGGTCGTGACCCTTGCGGTCGGTGACCGGCTCGATCATGTCCGGCCCGGTGCCGAGCAGCTCCAAGATCGTCTTGGTGAGGTCGCGGTTGGACAGCTCGGTCCCACCGCCGATGTTGTAGATCTCGCCGGGACGGCCGTGCTGGAGCGCGAGCTCGATGCCGCGGCAGTGGTCGTCGACGTGGAGCCAGTCGCGCACGTTGAGACCGTCGCCGTAGAGCGGCACGCGGCGGCCGAGGACGAGGTTGGTCACGAACAGCGGGATGACCTTCTCCGGGAACTGGAATGGCCCGTAGTTGTTCGAGCATCGGGTGATGCGGACGTCCAGGCCATGGGTGCGCGCGTAGGCGAGGCACAGCAGGTCGGCGCCCGCCTTGGTGGCAGAGTACGGCGAGTTCGGCGCGACCGGTTCGGTCTCCTGCCAGGACCCGGTGTCGATCGAGCCGTACACCTCGTCTGTCGAAACGTTGAGGAAGGTGCGGACGCCGTGCCGCAGGGCGCCGTCGAGGAGGGTCTGTGTTCCGCCGACGTTGGTGGAGACGAACTCGGCCGCGGCGTCGATGGAGCGGTCCACATGCGACTCGGCGGCGAAGTGCACGACTTGGTCGTGGCCCGGGAGGAGCTGGTCGACGAGGGCGAGGTCGCGGATGTCGCCGTGAACGAAGCGAAGGCGGGGGTCGGCCCGAACGGCTTCGAGGTTGCCGACGTTGCCGGCGTAGCTCAGCTTGTCCAGCACCGTGACGGCGATCGGGCGGACGGGGTCGGCCAGCAGCATGCGGACGTAGGCCGAGCCGATGAATCCGGCGCCGCCGGTCACCAGCACGCGTCGGGTTTCGGGGGTCGGGCGGGCTTGGCGCGTGCGACTGTCCTGCGTCACGGCGAGATCGTGGCATTTGTGCCAGTAGTTGGCTAGGGGGTCCTGCCCGGAGTCACACGGCTTGCTACCGTGAGTCCCATGGCCTGCAGCATTTACGGGCGGATCCGCAACGCTCCCGGGGCGTCGCACCGCTGAACATCGGCCGTCCGGCCGTCGCACGTGTCGCCCCGATCGACGCTTCTGCCCGATCGATGCGAAATGCAGGTCAAACATGCCCGTCGGGACCATCCCGGGGCGCCGCCGCGACGTCGGCGGCCGCCATGAACTCGGCCAGAACTTCCTCGTCGACCGACGCGTGGTCGACCATCTCGTCGGCTATGTGCCGTGCGACCCGTTGCCCGTGGTCGAGCTGGGGCCCGGCGACGGCGTGATCACCGACCGCCTGGTCGCGGACCGGCCGAAGAAGGTCACGGTCGTCGAGATCGACCCGCGCCGGGCGGAGCGGCTGCGCGGCCGGTTCCGCAACCGCGTCCGGGTCGTGCGGGGCGACATGCTGTCCTACCGGCTCGACGAGCCGCACCACGTCGTCTCCAACGTCCCGTTCGGCATCACGACGCCGCTGCTGCGCCACCTCCTCGGGCAGCGGACCTGGCGCAGCGCGGCGCTGCTGCTGCAGTGGGAGGTGGCGCGCAAGCGGGCCGCGATCGGCGGCACGACGCTGCTCACCGCGAGCTGGTGGCCCTGGTACGACTTCGCGCTCGGGGGCCGTGTGCCGTCGGCGGCCTTCCGGCCGCGTCCGAGCGTCGATGGCGGGATCCTCCTGCTGGCCCGGCGCCCGACCGCGCTCGTGCCTCCCGGTGAGCGGGCTGCCTATCAGCGCCTGGTGACGGCGGCGTTCCGCGGCCACCGGCTGGTGCATGCGGTGCGCGACGTGGTGCCGGCGGCGCGCCGTTGGGCCGCGAACGAGGACCTGCCCAGCACGGTCCGGGCGCGTGATCTGACGGCGCAGCAGTGGGTCTCGCTGCACCGGGCGGCGGCGCCTCGGCCTAGGAGATCAGCGCGGTCACGGCGGTGAACCACTGTTCGATCAGCTCCGGAACCGGCTGCTCCTCCTTGGCGAACTCCCTGGCCAGCCCGAGGTAGACGGCGACGAGGACGTCGGGGCGCAGGTCCGTGTGGGCGTCGGAGCCGAGGCGGGTGGCGAAGGCGTCGCGCAGGCGGGTGCCGAGCGTGTCGTAGAGGTGGGCGAGGTGGCGCTCGATGGCGGGCCGGTCGCTGAACTTGCGGCGCAGGTACTGGCGGCGCCGGTCGAGCGACGTCGACTCGTAGTCCATCAGCTTCGTGGCGGCCCAGCGCAGGGCAGCCAGCGCGTCCAGCTCGGCGGGCGCCTCGGTGACCAGCGTGGCGAGCCGGAACGAGATGTCCTCACTGAAGAGCGTCAGCTCCTTGTTGGGGAAGTAGCGGAAGAAGGTGCGCGGCGCGACGTCGGCCCGGCGGGCGATGTCGTCCACGGTGGTTGCGTCGTAGCCCTTCTCCTCGAACAGCTCGACCGCGGCGCGCTGGATCGCGAGCCGGGTCTCGGCCTTGTTCTGCGCACGGGAGCCGGTCTGCACGGCCATGTGCCCCACCCTCCTGCTGTGGTCGTCGATCCTGCGGGCCGCCGTCGCGTCATCCATTCGGGGGACGTTTGACGGGAGTTCACACTCGCACAAACTGGCAGTTCTGCCACTTTGTCAGTCTCGGGGAGTGCAGCGTCCGACCATGCCTCCCAACTGGCGTCCCGTCCTGCTCCAAGGCCGCGGGGAGGGCCGGCAGGATCGTGACGATCGACTCTATCGGGCCGCCGCGCTCTCCCTCGCGACCGACGAGGAGATCGCCGCGTGCCCCCCAGACCTCACCTGGTTCGACCTGCGTACCGACGAGGAACGGGCGCGTGACCGGGCCCGCTGCCTGCCCCACGGCTGGCGGATCGTGCCCTTCCCGCTGGTCGGGACCGACGCCGCGTTCGACCAGCATGCGGCCGTCGGCTCGGTGCGCGAGATCGCTGCGGGTCGCGCGACGTGGGGCAGCCTCTACTGCACCGCGATCACGGCGGGGCTCGCGTCGTTCGCCGCCGCGTTGCAAGCACTCGCCGGGCTCCCCGGCCCAGTCGTCATCACCTGCCAGGGCGGTCGCGACCGCACCGGCATGCTTGTCGCACTCCTGCTCTGCCTGATCGGCGCACCCCGTGAGGAGGTCGTCGCCGACTACCTGCAGACCAATGTGGATTACCTCGAGACCCGGCGCCGTCAGCCGTCGAACGGGCTCGCGGTCGAGCCCGACCTGACCTGCCGGGCGTCCGACGTCGAGGAGATGCTCGACCTGCTCGAGAAGTTCGGCGGTGCGCACGCCTACCTGGGGCGTGCGCTCCCGTCGGACGAGGTCACCACGATCGCCCACACTCTCCGTCCCCGGCTCCTGACCTGACCGTATAAGGAACACCTTCGATGCTTCGTCGCCTCATCCCGAGCCTGATCGCGGTCGCCGCGCTGGCTGCCTGTGGTTCCCCCGGCGTCACCCCCACCAGCTCCGGTCCGTCCTCGGAGCCGCAGCCCGGCGGCACGATCACGATCGGTATCGACTCCGAGATCTCGGCGCTCGACCCGATCGCGAACCAGATCGCCGGCCAGGCGACGCTCGTCGTCGCCAATGCCGTGTACGAGCCGCTGTTCACCGACGGCCCGGCCGGCGCGCTGGAGCCCGGCCTCGGCGAGTCACTGACCAGCGACGACCTGCGTACCTGGACCCTCGTCCTGCAGGAGGGCCGGACGTTTTCCGACGGCTCGCCGGTCACCGCGCAGGCCGTCGTCGACCACGTGAGGCGGCTCGGCGACCCGGCGGCGGAGTGCCAGTGCGCCGCGCTCGCCGCCGAGATCAGCGACATGGCCGTCGTGGACCCGAGGACCGTGACGTTCACGCTCGCCGAGCCGAACGCCGGCTTCCCACGCTACTTCACCCGCCAGCTCGGCATGATCGCGAGCACGACGGCTGAGGCGACCGATGGCAGCCCGCTGGGCGCCGGGCCGTACCGGTTCGAGGCGGCTGCGGCGGGCTCCTCGCTCACGGTCACCCGCAGCAGCAACTACCAGGGCCCCGCGCCGCACGCCGACACGGTCGTCTTCCAGTTCCTGCCCGACCCCGACTCCCGCTACCAGAGCCTCGCCTCCGGCACCGTCGATCTGGCCTGGGTGGACACCCCGAACCTCATCGCGCAGGCCCAGAGCGAGGGCCGCACCGTGGCCACCGCCAACGCCTCGACGACCACCGCCTTCCTCAACGCGCAGGTCGCGCCGTTCGACGACGTCCGCGTCCGGCAGGCGGTGCAGGCCGCCATCGACCGCGAGGCGCTGCTGGCCGTCGTCGATCAGGGGCAGGGCGTCGTCGCGAACGGGCCGATCCTGTCCCGCTCGCCGTATGCCTCGGGCACGCAGTACCCGGCCTTCGACCCGGACCGTGCGCGGGGGCTGCTCGCCGAGGTCGGCCAGCCGATCTCGTTCGCCTACACGACCGACTCGCGGCCGCAGTCAATGCAGCGGGCCACCGCGATCCAGCAGATGCTGGCCGACGTCGGCATCACGATGACGATCGACGTCGTCGACACCGCGACATGGGGAACGAAGCTGTACGCCGGGGACTTCGCGGCGATCGAGTTCGTCACGAGCGCCTACGCCGACTCCGACGCCGTCATGGGGATCTTCGAGCCCGAGGCGAGCGGGAACTTCGGCGGCTATATGAACCCCGAGGTCGGGGCACTGATCGCGCAGGGCCGCGGCACCGCCGACCAGGACGAGCGCAAGCGGCTCTACGCCGACGCCGCACAGAAGATCGTCGATGACGTGCCGGTGCTGTTCTTCACCGAGAGCCCGGCCGGCTTCGTGGCCGACACCTCCATCGGCGGCATGCCCGATCTCCACGACCGCAACGTCATCTCGCTTCCGCCCGGGCAGCTCTGGACGACGGCGCAATGACAACAGTCCTGCCGAAGGTCGTGCGCGGCCTGGTCGTCCTGGTGCTGCTCGGCATGCTGACCATGGCACTGCCGCTGCTGCTCCAGGGCGATCCCGCGATCGCGGTGCTCGGAACCGATGCGACCCCCGAGCAGCTCGCTGCCTTCACTGCTGCGCTCGACCTGGACGCCTCGCCTCCCGAACGGTTCGCGCACTGGCTCGGCAGCGCCCTCGGCGGTGACCTGGGGACGTCCCTGGTCACCGGCCTCCCCGTCGCCACCGAGGTCGGGAGCAGGTTGCCGGTGACCCTCGAACTGCTGCTGTGCAGCCAGGTGCTCACGCTGGCGATCACACTGCCGGTGGCGATGGGCTCGGCGTGGAAGCCCGGCGGGATCCTCGACAGGATCGCCTCGGTACTCGCCTTCGTGCTGATCTCGACGCCCGCGTTCGTGCTCGGGTTGGCGCTGATCCTGCTGCTGGCCGTCGGGACGGCGGTGCTGCCGGCCACCGGGTGGGCCGACCCGAGCGACCCGGTCGCGCACCTGCGCCACCTGGTGCTCCCGGTGCTCACGATCGCGCTCACCGAGGCGGCCGTGCTGACCCGGGTGCTGCGCGCCGACCTGATCGCGACGCTCGGGACGCCGTACATCCTCGCCGCCCGGTCCCGCGGGCTGTCGTCCTGGCGGCTGCTCGTGACGCGCGCGCTGCGGCCGTCGTCGTTCTCGACAGTCACACTCGTCGGGCTGGGCCTCGGGCTCGCGTTCGGCGGCTCTGTACTCGTCGAGACGATCTTCGCGGTGCCCGGGATGGGGCGGCTGGCCGCCAACGCGATCGCGGCCCGGGACTTCCCGGTCATCGAGGCGATCGTGCTGTTCTCCGGGGCCACGGTGGTGCTGGTCGGGATGCTCGTCGACATCGCGTACGGCGTGATCGATCCGAGGGCGCGGCATGTTCCGGCGCGCTGACCGCAGGCGGACCCTGCTCGTCCCGGTGCTGTGCTTCGCCGTGCTCGCGTTCGTGGTGGTCGGCGCGGTGCTGGCGCAGATCCTGCCGCAGCTCGACCCGCTGCGCGCCGACTTCCGGGCGCCGCTGCGCCCGCCGAGCCTCGAGCACTGGTTCGGCACCGACGCCACCGGCCGTGACGTCTTCGCGCGCACGCTGGCCGGCGGGGCGTCCTCGATCATCGTTGTGGCGCTGACGGTGGCCGTCGGGCTCGTGATCGGTGGCGGGCTCGGCGTGATCGCCGGATTCTCGCCCGGCTGGGTGGACTCCGGGATCGGGATCGTGCTCGACCTCGTGCTCGCGCTGCCCGGCCTGATCACTGTGATGATCGTCGTGACGCTCATTGGACCGGGACAGGTGACGATCGGGGCGCTGATCGGTCTGCTCATGGCGCCCGCCTTCGCGCGGGTCGCGCGGTCGGCGACGCTCAGCGTGCGGGGCCAGGACTTCGTACATGCCGCGCGCATCATGGGCGCCCCGCCACTGCGGATCGTGGCGAGCGAGGTCGTGCGGTGCGTGCTGCCCGCGGTGGCGGCCTACTCCTTCACCGCCGTCACGGTGGCGATCGTGGCCGAGGGGTCGCTCAGCTTCCTCGGGTTCGGGCTCGCCCCGCCCACGGCGTCGTGGGGCGGCCTCATCGCCGAGGGGCACACACACATCGCCAGCGCCCCGTGGATCTGCCTCGCGCCCGCCGTCGTGCTCTGCGCGACAGTGCTTGCGGTGAACGTGCTGGGGGAGCGGTGGGGACGAACGCGGTGACCGGTCCACTCCTGGAGCTCGACGACGTCTGCCTGCGGTTCGACACCCCCGCGGGCCCGGTACACGTGCTTGAATCCGTCTCGTTCGCGCTGGTCGAGGGGGAGAGCGTCGGGCTGGTCGGAGAGTCGGGCTCGGGCAAGTCCGTCCTCGCCCGTGCAGTGCTCGGCGCGCACTCCGGGCCGAACACGCCGGTCGTCAGCGGGAGCATCCGGCTGGAGGGCCGGGACGTCACCGCCGGGACCGAGCACAACCGCGCCGCCGCAATGGTCTTCCAGGACCCGTCGACGTCGCTGAACCCCGTCGTGCGCGTCGGGCGGCAGGTCCTGGAAGCAGTGCCACGGGCCGAACGCGGGACGCGGGCCGCGCAGCGCGCCACCGTGACCGACCTGCTGCGCGCGGTCGGGCTGCCCGACCCGCAGCGGCGCGCCCGCAGCTATCCGGCCGAGCTGTCCGGCGGGCAGCGCCAGCGGGTCGGCATCGCGGCGGCCCTGGCCGCCGGCCCGCGCCTGCTGCTCGCGGACGAGCCCACTACGGCGCTCGACGTGACCGTCCAGCAGCTCGTGCTGGACCTGATCGACGCCCAGCGCCGCGAGCGAGGCATGGCGCTGCTGCTGATCACGCACGATCTTGGTCTGCTGTCCGGCCGGACCGACCGGGTGGTCGTGATGTACGCGGGCCGCGTTGTCGAAGACGGGCCCACCGAGAAGGTCCTCACCGCGCCGCTGCACCCGTACACACGGGCGCTGCTGGGCGTAACCCCGCGCGTCTCACAACGGCGCCGCCCCCCGTTGCCCCAGATCCCGGGCGGGCTGCCGGACCTGCGCAGACCCCGAGCGGGCTGCCCGTTCGCACCGCGCTGCACCTACGCACTCTCCAAGTGCGAGACCGAGCGGCCGCCTGTCCTGCGTACGGGCCCGGGCCACGTGACCAGCTGCTGGGCAGCGACGGGGGTTCCGGTATGACCCGGCGGCGTGCGGATCTCGTCATCGAGGAACTCCAGGTGCGCTACCGCACCCGGAACGGGTGGGTGCCCGCAGTACGGGACGTCTCGTTCACGGTGCCCGCCGGACGCACGGTGGGACTGGTCGGGGAGTCGGGCTCCGGGAAGAGCAGCCTGGCCAAGGCCGTGACGGGCCTGGTCGCCCCCAGCGGCGGGAGCGTCACGTTCGCGGGCGAGCCGATCCGGCACCAGCCCGGGCCCGGCGGCATTCAGATGATCTTCCAGGACCCGGTCGCGTCGCTGCACCCGCACCGCACGCTGATCGACCTGGTTGCCGAACCACTACGGTGGGCGCGCGTCCCCCGGGACGTCCGGCGGGAGCGCGCCGCCGCCGCGCTCGCCGACGTCGGACTGGATCCCGCCCTCTTCGGCGTGCGCAGGCCCCACCAGATCAGCGGCGGCCAGGCACAACGCGTCGCGATCGCGCGGGCCGCGCTCGCCGAGCCCGACCTGATCGTCGCGGACGAGCCCGTGGCCAGCCTGGACGTGTCCGTCCAGGCAGGTGTGGTGAACCTGCTGCACCGCGCGGTCGCCGACCGCGGGGCGTCCCTGCTCTTCATCTCGCACGACATCGGTGTGGTCAGCGCACTGTGCGACGAGGTCGTCGTGCTCTATCTCGGGCGGATCTGCGAGTACGGCCCGACCGAGTCCGTCCTCGCCGCGCCCGCGCACCCCTACACCCGGGCGCTGCTCGACGCCGTGCCCGAGCCCGGGCGCGTGCTCCCACCGTCGCGGCTGCTCGCCGCCGAGCCACCGTCCCCCTCCGACGCACCGCCCGGGTGCGCCTTCCACCCACGCTGCCCCGACGCGGTCGCGCCGTGCCGGACCACCGTTCCGGCCACGCACGACCTCGGAGGGGTCACAGTGTCCTGTCATGTCGCGCGGTCACTGCCGATCGTGAGTTCCGAACCGATATCGACCTGATCGTTCGACAGGGGTATGCCATGAAGGGAATCGTCCTCGCCGGAGGCGCCGGTACCCGACTCCATCCGATGACCCGAGCAGCATCGAAGCAGCTCATGCCGATCTACGACAAGCCGATGATCTACTATCCGCTATCGGTTCTCATGCTGGCCGACATCCGCGAGATCCTGATCATCACTGCCCCGTCCGAGAAGACCGCGTTCCGGCGGTTGCTCGGGGACGGCGAGCCATTGGGCGTCTCGTTCACCTATGCCACCCAGGAAGAGCCTCGCGGAATTGCAGAAGCGTTGCTGATCGGCGCCGAACACATCGGCGAAGGCCCTGTGGCACTGATCCTCGGCGACAACATATTCCACGGCCAGGGAATGGGGGCAATGCTGCGCTCATGTATCGCCGACTTTGCTGGCGGGGAGCGGGGGGCGACCCTTTTCGGATACCCGGTTCGCGACCCGGAACGCTACGGCGTCGGTGTCGTAGACGCCTCGGGGCAACTGGTGGACATCATCGAGAAGCCGGAGCGGTCGCCCACGAACCTGGCCGTCACCGGGCTGTACCTCTACGACGACCAGGCCGTCGGTATCGCCCGGCAGCTGCGGCCGTCGAACCGGGGTGAGTTGGAGATCACCGACGTCAACCGGGCCTATCTGGCCCAGGGGGAGGCACGGTTGATCGACCTTGGCCGTGGCTACGCGTGGCTCGACACGGGGACACCGGACTCACTGCTCGCGGCGGGTCAGTACGTCCAGGTGCTCGAACACCGGCAGGGCGTGCGGATCGCCTGCCTCGAGGAGACTGCGCTGGAGCGGGGATTCATCGATGCGGCCGCGTGCGCCGCGCTGGGCCGAGCGCAGGCGAAATCCGGGTACGGCGAGTACGTACAGGCCGTCGCCTCCGCCCGCGGGTCGGATTCTCCCGATTCGTCGACACTGCTTGTCGGTTATCGGCCACCTGTAGTTCATTCCGATGCGTCGTCGCAATCCTGGCCGGGGGCCGGGATGGAGGATGCACAGCTGAATCACGTCGGAGGTGTGACGCGTGGTTGATTCGGGTCTCAGGGAATCCGGAACGGATAGCGTCGCAGTCGTCGGAATCGCCTGTAGGCTGCCCGGTGCCGGTGATCCCGGACAACTCTGGGAGCTGCTGCGCACCGGCCGCGACGCGGTTGGTACACCGGGTCCCGGGCGGCGGGCCGACCTCGCCGGGCCCGGCAGCGGGCCTGCCGGGCTCCTCGACCGGATCGACCTTTTCGATGCGGGGTTCTTCGGAATCTCCCCGGCCGAGGCCGTCGCCATGGACCCGCGGCAGCGGCTCGTTCTGGAGCTCGCGTGGGAGGCGTTCGAGGACGCCGCCCTCGACCCGCACCGGCTCGCCTCCGACTGCGCCGGAGTGTTCGTCGGCACGCTCGGGGACGACTACCGCGCGGTCGCGCCGCCCGCCGGCCGCTATTCCCTCACGGGGCTTGCGAACGGGTTGATCGCCAACCGGGTCTCCTACGCACTCGGGCTGCGCGGGCCCAGCCTCACCGTCGACGCTGCGCAGGCGTCGTCGCTGGTCGCCGTGCACCTGGCGGTGCAGAGCTTGCGCCGCGGCGAGAGCGACCTCGCCGTCGTCGGTGGCGTCAACCTGTTCACCACGACCGCCGGGTTCACGGCGGCGCAGGCGTTCGGTGCGCTGTCGCCACAGGGCAGGTGCCGGGCATTTGACGCGGGCGCGGACGGGTTTGTGCGTGGCGAGGGCGGCGCGGTTGTGCTGCTCAAGCCTCTGGTCGCGGCGCTGGCCGACGGCGACGTCGTGCGCGCGGTGATCCTCGGCAGCGCGACCAACAACGACGGGCCGACCGCCACGCTCACCACCCCCGATGGCGCGGCGCAGGCGGCGGTCGTGCGCGCGGCCTGCGCCGACGCTGGTGTCGCGCCGGATGCTGTCGAGCACGTGGAGCTGCACGGCACCGGGACCCCGGTGGGGGACCCGATCGAGGCCGCGGCGCTCGGGGCGGCGCTCGGGACGGGCCGGAGCGCGGGCGCGGAGCTGCGGGTCGGGTCGATCAAGACGAACATCGGCCATCTGGAGGGCGCGGCCGGGATTGCCGGGCTGCTCAAGACGGTGCTGATGCTGGAGCATGGCGAGCTGGTGCCCAGCCTGCACTTCACCGGGGCGCCGGAGTCGATCCCGCTGGACCGGTTTGGCCTGCGGGTCCAGGTCGCCGCCGAGCAGCGGGACCTGGCTGTCGCGGGCGTGAGCTCGTTCGGGATGGGCGGGAGCAACGCGCACGTCGTGCTGGGCCGGGCTCCCGTCGCGGACCGGCCGGCCGCGGACCCGGACAGCGGCGTGCCGTGGCTCTTGAGCGCGCGTGACCCGGCGGGCCTGGCCGCGCGGGCGGCCGACCTGGCGCCGCGCGTTGCGGAGCATGAGGACGCGCTCGATGCCGTCGCGGCGACGCTCCTGCACGGCCGCGCGCAGTTCGAACACCGGGCCGCTGTGTTCGGCCGGACGGCCTCGGAGTTGACCGCGGGCCTCACCTCGCTTGCGACCGGAACGCCGGATCCGGGACGTCTCGTGACCGGGGTCGCGCCGAGCCGCGGCCGCCGCGTCGCGATGATCTTCTCAGGCCAGGGTGCGCTGTGGCAGGGCATGGCCCGCGAACTGCTCGACACCCCGCCAGACCTGCTACCCGGCTTCGCGGAGACGATCGAGGCGTGCGCCGCCGCGCTGGCGCCCTACATCGACTGGTCGGTCGTCGACGTGCTGCGCGGTGGGCAGGGCGCCGAGCGGATCGAGGTGGCCCAGCCCGTGCAGTGGGCGATGATGGTGGCGCTCGCCCGGACCTGGCGCAGCCACGGCGTCGAGCCTGTGGCCGTGCTCGGGCATAGCCAGGGCGAGATCGCGGCCGCGTGTGTCGCAGGTGGACTGTCGCTCGACGACGGCGCCCGGGTCGTGGCGCGGCGGGCGCAGTCCTTCTCAGCCATCGACGACGCTGGCCTCGGCATGGCCGTCGTGTCCGCGCCGATCGCGACCGTCCGGGACCGGCTACGGGCCTACGGCGACCGCGTCTCCGTGGGCGCGGTGAACGGGCCGCTCACGGTCGTGCTGACCGGGTTGGCCACCGCGGTGGCGGAGGTCGTCGCCGAGTTCGACGCCGACGGCATCTGGACGCGGATCGTCCCGCTGCGTTACGCGTCGCACTGCCCGCAGGTGGAGCCGGTCTGCACGGCGATCGCGGAGCCGCTGCGCCCGATCTCGCCGCGCTCGTCGTCGGTGGGGTTCTACTCGACGGTCCTGGACCGTCTCGTGGACACGGCGACGCTGGACGTGCACTACTGGCAGGAGAACCTGCGTCGCACCGTGCGGTTCCAGGACGCCGTGCGCGGACTCGTCGCCGCGGGCTTCGACGCGTTCATCGAGTGCAGCCCGCACCCGGTGCTGGTCGGCCCCGTCCGGGACACAGTGGCGGAGCTGGGCGGCGACGCGGTCGCGCAGGGCACCCTCGAACGGGAGGCAGGCGGTCTCGCCGGGTTCCGCACAGCACTGGCGACGGCCCACGTGCACGGGCTCCCCGTCGATCTGGACCTGCTGTCCGGTAGCAGGGCGCGGCGCCCGGTCGCCCTCCCGACCTACCCGTTCCAGCGCAAGCGGCACTGGCCCGCCTCAGGTCCCGCCGATGTCCCGGTCGCCGAGCCGCCCGCGGAGCCCGTCGCCGAGACCCCGGCGACCCCGGTGGAGCCGCGCTCGCGCCGCGAACTGCTCGCTGTCGTACTCGCGCAGACTGCCGCGATCCTCGGCCACGACGGTGCCGAGGACATCCCCGCCGACCGCACGTTCCGCGATCTCGGCCTGGGGTCGCTTCCGAGCGTCGAGCTGCGCACCGCCCTCGCGACCGCGCTGGGCCGTGCGCTCCCGCCGACCGTCCTGTTCGACCACCCGACCCCCGCCGCGCTCGCCGCCCATCTGCACGACGGTTCCGCCGCCGCGGACACCGCCGCGGCGCCGGACGCGGATGCCGAGACCGACCCGGTCGCGATCGTCGGTCTGAGCTGCGCGCTGCCCGGCGGCGTGACCGGCCCGAAGCAGCTGTGGGAGCTCCTGCGCTCGGGCTCCGACGTGATCACCGGGTTCCCGACCGATCGCGACTGGACCGTCCCGGACCACACGTACTGCCGGTCCGGCGGGTTCCTCACCGGGGCCGCCGACTTCGATGCCGAGTTCTTCGGGATCGCACCCGTCGCGGCTCTGGCGATGGATCCGCAGCAGCGGCTGCTGCTGGAGCACTCTTGGACCGCTCTGGAGAATGCCGGGATCGCACCCGCGACGCTGCACGGCAGCGCGACCGGCGTCGTCATGGGCACCTGGGACACCGGTTACGCCGAGCTGTGCCGGCGCCACGGCGACGATCTGGCGGGGCACCTGACGACCGGCGGTTCGATGGCCGTCGTGTCGGGCCGTGTGGCGTTCGCGCTCGGCCTGTCCGGGCCCGCGCTGACGATCGACACGGCGTGCTCGTCGTCGCTGGTCGCGCTGCACACGGCCGTCGCAGCGATCCGTCGCGGCGAGTGCGACCGCGCGCTCGTCGGCGGCGCCACCGTGATGGCTAGCCCGGAGACCTTCGTCGGCTACGCACAGCAGCGCGGCCTGGCCGCCGACGGGCGGTGCAAGGCGTTCGCCGCGGACGCCGACGGGTTCGGTCCGGCCGAGGGCGTCGTCGTGCTGGTCCTGGAACGGCTCTCGGCCGCCCGGGCCGCCCGCCGTCCGGTGTGGGGGATCGTCTGCGGCTCGGCAGTGAACTCCGACGGTGCCTCCAACGGGCTCACCGCCCCGAGCGGCCCGGCGCAGGAGCGCGTCATCCGCGCCGCGCTGCGCGACGCTGGCCTCGCCGCGAGTGAGGTGGACGTGGCGGAGGCCCACGGCACCGGGACGGCGTTAGGCGACCCGATCGAGGCGGGCGCGCTCCAGGCGACGTACGGGCAGGCCGGGCGTCCGGTGCTGCTCGGCTCCGTCAAGTCGAACCTCGGGCACACGCAGGCGGCGGCCGGGCTGGCCGGGCTCGCCAAGGTCCTGCTCGCCCTCCAGGAGGCGACGGTCCCGCGGTCCCTGCACGCCGACCGACCGTCAACCTATGTGGACTGGGAGGCGGGGTCGCTGGACCTTGTCACCGAGGAGCGGCCGTGGCAGGCGGGTGAGCGTCCGCGCCGCGCCGGGGTGTCGTCGTTCGGCATCTCCGGCACGAACGCGCACGTGATCGTCGAGGAGCCCCCGACCCTGCCAGCCGTCCTGGCCGAGCCAGGCCTGGTCGTGTGGCCGGTGTCCGCGCGGAGCACCGTGGCGCTGCGCACGCAGGCCGGTCGGCTCGGCGACTGGCTGCGCGCCCACCCCGATGCCCCGGCGGTGGACGTCGCACATACGCTCGTCCAGGGCCGGGACCAGCATGAGCACCGGGCCGTGCTCCTCGACGGCGCGGACCGGACCGGCGCGCTCGCCGCGCTGGCGGCGGGCAGCGCCCACCCGGACGTGGTCACGGGCCGGGCGGCCACCGACCCTGCCGTCGTGTTCGTCTTTCCCGGCCAGGGCTCGCAATGGGCCGGGATGGCCCGTGAGCTGCGCGACCTCGAGCCGGTGTTCGCTGCCGCTCTCGCCGAGTGCGCGGCCGCGCTCGCGCCGCACGTCGACTGGTCGCTCACCGACGTCCTGGCCGACCCCGACGCGCTGCAGCGGGTCGATGTCGTGCAGCCCGCGCTGTGGGCGGTCCACGTGGCGCTCGCAGCGCTGTGGCGGCATCACGGCGTCAGCCCGGACGCCGTGGTCGGGCACAGCCAGGGCGAGATCGCGGCGGCGTGCGTCGCGGGAGCGCTGTCGATCAATGACGCCGCGACGGTCGTCGCCGTCCGCTCCCGCCTGCTGCGCCGGATCGTCGGCGCCGGGACGATGGCCTCGGTCTCCGCCCCGCTGTCCGAGGTGGCACCGCTGATCGCGCGCTTCGGTGACAGCATCGCGGTGGCGGCGGTGAACGGCCCGGGTGCCGTGGTCGTGTCCGGCGCGCTCGCCGCGGTCAACGAGTTCCGCGACTGCTGTCACGAGGCGGGGCTGCGCACCCGGTCCGTCCCGGTCGACTACGCCGCGCACTCCGCCTCCGTCGACGAGCTCGCGGACGAGCTGGCCGTGTCGCTGGCCGGGATCCGGCCGGTCGCCCCGGCGGTGCCGATGTGGTCCACCGTGGATGATCACGCCGTCGTGGGTCCCGAGCTGGACGCGACGTACTGGGTGCGGAACCTGCGCGAGACCGTCCGGTTCCACGACGCCGTAGAGGCTGTGAGTGCCGGCGGGCCGACCGTGTTCGTCGAGTGCAGCGCGCACCCGGTGCTCGTCCCGGCGATGGCCGCGGAGGCGAGCCTCGGCACGCTGCGCCGCGACGAGGGCGGCACCGAGCGGTTCCGCCGCGCGCTGGCCGAGGCCCACGTCCTCGGGGTGCCGGTCGACTGGCGCCAGGACGGGTCGCGGCTGCTGCGCCTGCCCGGCCACCCCTTCCGGCGCGAGCGGTTCTGGCCCGCGGCCCGGCCGCCCGCCCCCGCGGCGGACGGGCCGTTCTGGGCGGCCGTCGAGGCGGACGACCCTGCGGTGCTCGCGCGGCTGCTCGGGCTCGAGTCCGAGATCGCCGAGCGGGCGCTGCCCGCGCTCGCGGGCTGGCACGCGGACGCGGCCGAGCGGCGCGCGACGGAGGCGTGGCGCTTCCGGACGGCGTGGGTCCACCGTCCCGACCCCGAGCCCACAGTTTTCACGGGCATCTGGCTGCTGGTCGCCCCGGATGAACCGACGGACGCGGTCCGGACCTGGACGGACGCCGCCGCGGCCGCCGTCGCGGACGCGGGCGGCACGGCCGTCCCGGTCGCCCTCGACGACCTCGCCGACCGAAGCGCCGTCGCGCAGCGGCTGCGGGTCGCAGCGCAACACGGGCCGGTGGCCGGTGTCGTGTCGTTCCTCGGCCTGGCCGCCACCGGCTCGCCGACCGAGGCGGCAACCGCGCTCGCCGCGACAGCCGGTCTCGTGCAGGGCCTGACCGCGGCCGGGCTCGTCAGCCGGTTGTGGATCGTCACGACCGGGGCCACCGAGCCGACCGGCGCGCGCCACCTCGCTCAGGCCACCCTGTGGGGCCTGGGCCGGGTACTGGCCCTGGAGTCGCCCGAGCTGTGGGGCGGCCTCATAGACGTGTCCGCGGACTCGGCCGCCCACCGGCTCGTCGCGACGCTGGCCGCCGCCGACGGCGAGGACCAGGTCGCGTTGACCGACACCGGGCGACTGGTCCCGCGCCTGCAGCACCGCACCGTGCCCACCGCCCGCTGGACGCCGCGCGGGACCGTGCTGATCACTGGAGGGACTGGGGCGCTCGCCGGGCACGTCGCGGAGGTACTCGCCGCGCACGGCGCCGAACACCTCGTGCTGGTCAGCCGCCGGCTACCAGACGCAGAGGCGGTCGCCGCGCTCGACGCGCGGCTTGGCAGGGTCCGCGTGACGCGGCGTGCCTGCGACGTCGCCGACCGCGCCGCCGTCGCCGCTCTGCTGGTCGAGCTCGGCGCCGAGCTCACCGCTGTCGTACACACCGCGGCCGCGCTCGACGATGGCCTCGTCGACGAGCTGACGGCGCCGCGCATCGCGCAGGCGCTACAGGCCAAGGCCGTCGGGGCCACACACCTACACGAGCTCACCGCACACCACGACCTCGACGCGTTCGTGCTGTTCTCCTCGGTCTCCGCCACCGTCGGCGTGCCGGGGCAGGGCAACTACGCGCCCGGCAACGCCTACCTGGACGCGCTCGCTGTCCACCGGCGTGCGGCGGGGCTCCCGGCCACCTCGATCGCGTGGGGACCGTGGGCAGGCGGCGGCGCTGCGACCCAGGGTTCCGTGCTCGACAACATGACACGCCACGGGCTGCGGCCGATGGCCCCCGAGCTGGCCGCGGCGCTCGTCCTGGAAGCGCCGGACGAGCCTGCCGTCGCCGTCGTCGATCTCGACCGCGAGCGCTTCCACCCGGCGTACTCCGCCGCCCGGCACCGACCGTTCGTCGCCGACCTCCCGGGCGCGGCGCCCGCCGCACCAGCGGACGCAGACGGACTGCCGGGCCGGATCGCCGGCCGCCCGCGCGCCGACCAGCTCGCGACGGTCCTCGACACCGTCCGGGCACACGTGGCCGCCGTGCTCGGCCACGTGGGCCCGGACGCGGTGGAGGACGACCGAACGTTCGCCGCGCTCGGCCTGGACTCACTGACCGGCGTCGAGCTGCGCAACCGCATCGGCCGCGACACCGACGTCTGGCTGCCCGCCACAGCCGTCTTCGACCACCCGACGCCTGCCGCACTGGCGGAGCGGGTGCTCACGGAGCTGGGTGGGGCGAGCGCGGCTCCCGTGGCGGTGCCCGGGCCACAGCACACGGACGACGACCCCGTCGTGATCGTCGGGGTCAGCTGCGCGCTGCCCGGTGGCGTGACGAGCCCCGACGCGCTGTGGGAGCTGCTGCGCTCCGAGACGGATTCCGTGGGCGAGCTGCCCACCGACCGCGGGTGGGACCCGGCGCTGTTCGACCCGGACCCGGACCGAGCCGGGCACTCCTACACTCGCCACGGCGCGTTCCTCGCGGGCGCCGCCGAGTTCGACGCGAGCTTCTTCGGGATCTCGCCGCGTGAGGCGCTCGCGATGGACCCGCAGCAGCGGCTGCTGCTGGAGCACTCCTGGGCTGCGCTAGAGAACGCCGGCATCCCGCCCGCGGAGCTGCGGGGTACGGAGACCGGGGTGTTCGTCGGACTGAGCCCGCAGAACTACGCGGGCGCCGCCGCCGCGGCCGCCGCGCGGGTCGAGGGGTACGCGCTGACCGGTGCAGCACCCAGCGTCGCGTCCGGGCGGGTGGCATTTGCCCTCGGGCTGACCGGCCCGGCGCTGACGATCGACACCGCCTGCTCGTCCTCGCTGGTCGCGCTGCACACCGCCGTCGCGGCGGTCCGGCGCGGGGAGTGCGACCTGGCGCTCGTCGGCGGCGTGGCCGTGATGGCGACCCCGGCGGTGTTCGTCGGGTTCTCCCGGCAGCGCGGGCTCGCCTCGGACGGGCGCTGCAAGGCGTTCGGCGCCACGGCCGACGGGTTCGGGCCGGGTGAGGGCGTCGTGGTCTGCGCGGTCGAGCGGCTCTCGTCGGCCCGCGCGGCCGGGCGTCGGGTCCTCGCCGTTGTGCGTGGGTCGGCGGTCAACGCCGACGGCGCGTCCAACGGCTTGACGGCGCCGAGCGGCGCGGCGCAGGAGCGCGTGATCCGCTCCGCCCTGCGCAACGCCGGCCTGGGCGTCGAGGACGTGGACGTCGTCGAGGCCCACGGCACCGGGACGCGATTGGGCGATCCGATCGAGGTGGCCGCGCTGCAGGCCACCTACGGCCGGTCCGGCCGGCCGGTGGTGTTGGGTTCGGTGAAGTCCAACGTCGGGCACGCACAGGCGGCGGCCGGACTCGTCGGCCTGCTCAAGGTGCTGCTGGCGGTGCGGCACGGCGTCGTGCCGCGGACGCTGCACTGCGCGGAGCCGTCGCCGCTGATCGACTGGTCGGCCGGATCGGTCGAACCGGCGCAGTCCCAGATCGACTGGCCCGCGGGCGAGCGGCTGCGGCGGGCCGCCGTGTCCTCGTTCGGGATCTCCGGCACGAATGTGCACGTCATCGTCGAGGAGCCGCCCGCCGAGCCGGCCCCGGAGCCGGTGGGCACCGGGTCCGTCGCGTGGCCGGTGTCGGCCCGCTCGGCCGATGCGCTGCACGCTCAGGTGGTGGCCCTGGCCGGCTGGCTGGACGCGCACCCCGACGCGTCGGTGCACGACGTCGCGCGCACGCTCGCCACCCGCGAGGCGTTCGACCACCGGGTCGTCGCGGTGGGCGAGGACCGGGCCACACTGCTCGCCGAGCTGACCGGGGCCACCCGCGCGGAGGCCGGGACGCGACACCGGATCGGGATGGTGCTGCGCGAGCCGACCGACCCGGACGCCCTCGCCGCGCAGCTGGCAGGGGCCCCCGCGTTCGATGAGGCGTACGCGCGCTGCCGCGCCGCGCTGCCCGCGCTCACCGCACGTGGGCGAGCCTGGGCCGTGCTGGTCGGGCTAGGCGCGGTGTGGCAGGCGCACGGGGTGATCCCGGAGGCTGCGGTCGGCACGGGCGTCGGGCAGCTCGCCGCCGAGTGCCTGGTGGGCGTGCGCACCGTCGCGGGGGCTACGCGGCTGCTCGACGCGCCCCCTGGCCCGGCGGAGCTGCCCACGGGGATTACGACAGTGCTCGATAGCGCCGGGGCCGCGCTGCCACTGGTCCTCCCGCCGGAGCGGGGCGGGCTGCTCCGCGCGCTCGCCACGGCGTTCGCACGCGGGCTGCCGGTCGACTGGCGCCCGGCGGTGGACGGACGGCTGCTCGACCTTCCCCAGTACGCGTTCCAACGCCGGCGGTACTGGCTGAGCCCGCCCACCGCCGTACCGGAGGCGGCCGCGGACTGGCGCTATACGATCGACTGGGAGTCGCACACGGAGCCCGGGACCGGCGTGTCCGGCCGCTGGCTGGTCGCGGCGGCGCCTGGCGACCCGCGGGCCGCCGCCGCCGCCGAGGCGCTCGACGCCCAGGGCGCCACGGCTGTTCCGGTGCCGCTGGAGGCGCCCGACCGCGCAGCGGCGGTGCTCGCCGAGCACGGGGACGCCGCGGGCGTCGTCGCGGTGCTGGACACCGCGCCCGCCGCGCTGACGATCGCCCAGGCCGTGCTGAACGTCCCGGGCGCGCCGCGGCTGTGGTTTCTGACCCGCGACGCCGTCGCCGTCACCGGCGGGGCCCCGGACCCGGACGCCGCGATGGTCTGGGGGCTCGGCCGGGTGTTCGGCCTGGAGCACCCGCAGCGGTGGGGCGGGCTGGTCGACGTCGGGGGTCCCTCTGATGTGACCGCCGCCGTCGGGATGCTGGCGGGTGAGGAGGACCAGCTCGCCGTCCGGGACGGCCGGGTGCTGCGGCGCAGGCTCGTTCGGGCCGCGCCGACCGGGCCGACCTCCGCGGTTGTCCCGAGCGGGACGGTGCTCCTGACCGGCGGGACCGGCGGCATCGGCGGGCACGTCGCCCGCTGGCTGGTCGGCGCGGGTGCCGACCACGTCGTCCTGCTCAGCCGGGGCGGCCCCGACGCGCCCGGTGCGGCCGAGCTGGTCACTGAGCTGGCCGCGCTCGGCCCGGCGACGGTCTCGGTCCGTGCGTGCGACGTGGCCGACCGGGACGACCTCGCCGCCGCGCTCGCGAGCCTCGACGAGCCGGTGACGGCGGTGTTCCACGCCGCCGGGCTCGGCCAGGTCGGGGTGCCGCTCGCGGACATGCCGGTCGAGGAGCTGGAGCGCGTCGCCGCGGCGAAGGTGCGCGGCGCGCGGAACCTCGACGATCTCGTCGGGGATGTCGAGACGTTCGTGCTGTTCTCCTCGATCGCCGCGACGTGGGGTGGGGGTGGCCAGGGCGGCTACTCCGCGGCGAATGCCTACCTCGACGCGCTCGCCGCCGCCCGCCGCGCCCACGGCCGGGCGGCCGTGAGCGTCGCGTGGGGAATCTGGGACGGGCCCGGCATGGCCGACGGCGCCGGGAAGGCCGAGCTCGCCCGCCGGGGCGTGCGGCCGCTGGCTCCCGCGGCGGCGCTCACGCAGCTGCGCGCGGCGCTCGGGGCCGCCGAACCCTGCCTCGTTGTGGCCGACATCGAGTGGCCGGTGTTCGGGCCCGCCTTCGCCGCAGCGCGGCGGCGCCCGCTCCTGGACCGGGTCGTGCCCACCGCTGTGCTCACCGGGGTGCCGGCCGCCGAGCCGGTCGACGCTCCCGCGGAACGCGACATGCTCGCGCTCGTCGTCGCCGAGATCGCGCAGACCCTCGGGCACGACGACCCAGCCGAGCTCGACCCGGAACACCCGTTCGAGCAGCTCGGGGTCGACTCGATGGCTGCCGTCGAGCTGAGCGGGCGGCTGACCGACGTGCTGGGCCACGACGTGCCCGTCACCGACGTGTTCGACCACCCGAGCCCCACCGAGCTGGCGGCTCACTTGGGCAGGCCCTCCCCCGAGGAGGTGCTGGACCGCCTGCGCACCGCCGTGGATGACCTGGCGGCGGAGCTGGCCGCCGCAGCCGCCGCCGGCGTCACCGAGGCGGAGCTGAACGCCCTCACCCGCCGCCTCGTCACGGCGACTGCCGAGCCGCTGTCCGATGAGTCGATCGACGCGCTCATCGGCGAGCACGACCGGTCCTGACCACCCGCACCCAGAGCGCCGACGAAAGGTCAGCACCCTGATGGCCAACCAGGCTGAGATCGCCCGATACCTGAAGCAAACGACAGCCGACCTGCGGGCGGCCCGGGCGCGCGTCGCCCAGCTGGAGTCCGACCCGATTGCGATCACCGCGGCGGCCTGTCGGTTCCCTCGGGGAATCGGCGACCTCCGGCAGCTGTGGGACCTTCTCGCCGCCGGCGACGAGGTCGTCTCGCCGCTGCCGACCGACCGCGGCTGGCCGCTGCCCGGCCTGGTCGACGTCGACGGGGACCGCCCCGGTACGAGCTACGTCGGGCATGGCGGCTTCCTCGACGAGGCCACTGAGTTCGACGCCGGCTTCTTCGGGATTTCCCCGCGCGAGGCGCTCGCCATGGACCCCCAGCAGCGCGTGCTGCTGGAGGCGACGTGGGAACTCACGGAGCGAGCCGGGCTGCTGCCCGGCGACCTCCGCGGTAGCGCGACCGGCGTGTATGTCGGCGCGGCGAGCATGGGCTACGGCTTCGGCGGCGCCCCGCCGGAGGCCGAGGGCATGGTCCTGACCGGAACCGGGACGGCGGTCGCGTCCGGGCGGCTCGCGTACGTCCTCGGGCTCACCGGCCCGGCGCTCACCGTCGACACGGCATGCTCGTCGTCGCTGGTGGCGCTGCACCTCGCGGCGCAGGCGCTGCGCCGCGGCGAGTGCGAACGGGCGATCGTTGGCGGCGTGGCCGTCATGAGCGACCCGTTCGTCCTCGTCGAGTTCAGCCGCCAGCGCGGCCTGTCCCCGGACGGGCGGTGCCGCTCGTTCGGCGCGGCCGCCGACGGCGTGGGTTTCGCCGAGGGTGCTGCGCTCGTGCTGGTGGAACGGCTCGCCGACGCGCAGCGCGCGGGCCGTCACGTGCTAGCTGTCGTGCGCGGGAGCGCCGTCAACCAGGACGGTGCGTCCAACGGGCTGTCGGCGCCCAACGGCACGGCACAGCAGCGGGTGGTCCGCGCGGCGCTCGCCGACGCCGGGATCGCTCCCGCCGACATCGACGTCGTCGAGGCGCACGGCACCGGCACGCGGCTCGGCGACCCGATCGAGGCCAAGGCGCTGCTGGCCACCTACGGGCGCCACCGCCCCGCCGACCGGCCGCTGTGGCTGGGCTCAGTGAAATCCAACCTTGGGCACACGCAGGCCGCAGCAGGCATCGCGGGCGTCCTCAAGATCGTGCTCGCCCTGCGGCACGGAACGATCCCACGGA
This sequence comes from Pseudonocardia kongjuensis, assembly GCF_039526905.1. Lineage (NCBI taxonomy): Bacteria > Bacillati > Actinomycetota > Actinomycetes > Pseudonocardiales > Pseudonocardiaceae > Pseudonocardia > Pseudonocardia kongjuensis. The sequence continues at coordinate 40,484 of NZ_BAAAJK010000008.1, forward strand.
CCCTGCACGTGGACGAGCCGAGCCCGCACGTGGACTGGTCGGCGGGCAGCGTCGCGCTCGCGACCGAGCCGGTGGCCTGGCCCGCCGGTGAGCGGGTCCGGCGGGCCGCGGTCTCGGCGTTCGGGATCAGCGGCACCAACGCGCACGTGATCCTGGAGGAGCCCCCCGCCACGGAGCCCGCCGCGCCGCGCCCGAGGGGCCCGGTCCCGCTGGTCGTGACGGCTCAGGACCCTGAGGGCGTCCGGGCGCAGGCCGCCCGGCTGGCCGCGTGGCTGCGGCGCGACCCTGCCGTTGACCCGGTCGAGGCCGGCGCCACGCTGGCGCTGCACCGGGCGCCGTTCACGCACCGCGCCGCCGTCGTGGGCGAGGACACCGCCGAGCTTGCCGCGGAACTGGACACCCTCGCGACCGTCACCGACGCCAGCTCTGGACGGCCCCGCGTCGCCCTCGTGTTCCCCGGCCAGGGGGCGCAGTGGGCGAGCATGGCGCTCGAGCTGCGGGAGCAGAGCACAGAGTTCGCCGCGGCGCTCGCCGAGGTGGAGGCCGCGCTCGCGCCGCATGTGGACTGGTCGCTGGTGGACACGCTGGGCGACGCCGCCGCGCTGCAGCGGGTGGACGTCGTGCAGCCCGCGCTGTGGGCCGTCATGGTCGCGCTCGCGACACTGTGGCGCGCGCACGGCGTCGAACCGGACGTCGTCGTCGGGCACAGCCAAGGGGAGATCGCCGCGGCGTGCGTCGCGGGCGGGCTCAGCCTGGCCGACGGCGCGCGCGTCGTGGCACTGCGCGCGCAGGCGATCCGCGATATCTCAGGGGCGGGCGGCATGCTGGCTGTCGCAGCGCCCGCGGAGCGGGTCACCGCGCGCCTCGCGAACTACCGCGACCGCGTCGCGCTCGCCGCGGTCAACGGCCCGGCCGCGGCGGTCGTGTCCGGCGATCCGGAGTCGCTCCGCGAGCTGGCCGAGTACTGGACGGGCGAGGGCGTGGACACCCGCCTGCTCCCCGTCGACTACGCCTCCCACTCGGCGCAGGTCGACCGGCTGGCCCCGCGGCTACGAGAGGCGCTGGCCCCGATCCGTCCCCGCACCGGGACCGTACCGTTCTACTCGACCGTCGACGACGCCGTGATCGACACCGCGACGCTGGACGCCGAGTACTGGGTGCGCAACCTGCGCGCCACCGTCCGGTTTCACGACGCGGTGCAGCAGGTGGCCGCGGCCGGCCGCACCGTGTTCATCGAGTGCAGCCCGCACCCCGTCCTCGTCCCGGCGATCGACGCCCCGGCCGGCGCCGCGGTCGGCACACTGCGCCGGTCCGACGGCGGGCTGCGTCGGTTCCGCGGCGCGCTCGCCGAGGCCTACAGCCACGGCGTACCGGTCGACTGGGAGCAGGTCTTCGGGCCGCGCGGCACCCGCCCGGCGGAGCTGCCGACGTACCCGTTCCGGCGGCGCCGATTCTGGATCGTGCCGCGCGACCGCACTGAGCCGGCGGCTGACCTGGGCTACCGACTGACCTGGGCCGCGCCCTCCCACGACACCCCGGCACCCGAGCAGCGGCGGGTGCTGGTCCTCCCGGCCGGCGTCGCCGCTCCCGCCGGACTGGACACACTCAGCCCCTCCGCGACGCTCGTGCTGGACGCCGCGGCGCCCGACCGCGTCGCGTACGCCGCCGCGCTGCGCCCGGTGCTCACCGAGCCCGGGACGGCGGTGCTGTCGCTGCTCGCGCTCGACCCGGCGGGCATCGCGGCCACCGTGGCGCTCACGCAGGCGCTGCTCGACCTCGCCGACCGGCAGGCCACGCTGTGGGTACTGACCCACGGCGGCGTCACCGCAGTGCCGGACGACGTGCCCGACCCGGAGCAGGCGCGGTACTGGGGGCTCGGGCGCGCCGCCGCGCTGGAGCACCCCGAGGTGTGGGGCGGGCTGATCGACCTCCCCGCGACAGGCGTGTTACCGGCCGTGCGGCTGCTGCCCGCCGACGAGGACCAGGTCGCGCTCCGTGTGGGCGGCCCGCTCGTCCCGGCCGTGGAGGCGGTGCCCCTGCCCGCGGCGCCGTGGCGGCCGTCGGGGGCGGTCGTCGTGGCCGGCGGGATCCCCGCGCAGACCGAGGCGCTCACCGCGTGGCTGGTCGCGCACGAATCCGTCGAGCACGTCTTGCTGACGGGAGTTCCCGACCGGCCCGCCGAGTCGGCTGACCGCCTGCGCGCGCTCGGCGACCGCGTCACCGTCGACGACGCCGCGGCGCTCGCCGGCCACGTGCGCGCGGCGTTCCACCTTCCGTCGCCCGCCGTCGCCACCCCGCTCGCCGACGCGGACCCGGTGGAGCTGGCCGCGACCGTCGTGGGCCGGACGGCAGGCGCCCAGGCGCTGCACGACATCCTCGTGGCCGGGCACGCCGGCACGCTCGAGACCGTCGTGTACTTCTCGTCGGTTGCCGGGCTGTGGGGGACCGCAGGCCGGTCTGCCTACGCGGCGGGCAACGCCGCCCTGGACGCGCTCGCCGACGCGGGCCGCGCCGCCGGGCTGCCCGCCACCACAATCGCCTGGACACCGTGGCACGGCGGTGAGACGGGCTACCCGGGGCTCACGCCGCTCGCGCCCGAGGCCGCGCTCGATGCGCTGGCCCGGGCGGTCGGCGCAGGGTTTACCCGGCTCGCGGTCGCCGACGTCGACTGGCCCGTCTTCCGCGACGTCCTCGCCGCGCGGCGGACGTCCGGGTTCGCGCGCCGCCTGCCGGGCGCCGAGCCCGCCGAGGAGGAGCGCGACAGCGGGCTGCCCGGGACGCTGCGCGGTCTCGCCGAGGACGACCGGATCCGGACGGTCGAGTCGATCGTCCAGACCGAGCTAGCCGCCGCGCTCGGGCACGCGCCCGGCGCAACCGTCGCCCCGGTGCGCGCGTTCCGCGAGCTGGGGCTCGACTCGCTCACCGCGGTCGAGCTGCGCAACCGGCTGCGCGCCCGCACGGGCCTGCCGCTGCCCAGCACGGTGATCTTCGATCGGCCGACCGTCCGCAAGCTGGCCGCCCACCTGCTCGACGAGCTGCTCGGCCGTACCGACGCCCCGCAGATGGCAGGCCCCGTGGCGGCGCCCGACGACGACCCGGTCGTGATCACGAGTGCGGTGTGCCGGCTGCCCGGCGGCATCGCGGACCCCGAGACGTTCTGGTCGTTCCTCGACGCCGGGCGGCACACGGTGTCGGAATTCCCGGCCGACCGCGGCTGGGACCTGCGGACCCTCACCCAGGGTGACCCCGCCGCGCCCGGATCGTCGAGCACGCGCTTCGGCGGGTTCCTCGACGACGCCGCCGCCTTCGACCCCGAGTTCTTCGGGATCTCCCCGCGCGAGGCCCTCGCGATGGACCCGCAGCAGCGATTGCTGCTGGAGACCGCGTGGGAACTGTTCGAGCGGGCCGGCATCGACCCGGCGACGCTGCAGGGCGGCGACACCGGCGTGTTCGTCGGGAGCAACGGGCAATCCTACTTCCCCGTCGCGACGGGCAGCGCGGACGACCTCTGGGGGCACCTCGGCATCGGCAACACCGGGTCGGTGATGTCCGGCCGAATCGCGTACGTGCTCGGGCTGGAAGGCCCGGCGCTCACGGTTGACACCGCGTGCTCGGCGTCGCTCGTGGCGCTACACCTCGCCGTCACGGCGGTCCGCCGCGGCGAGTGCACGCTAGCCGTCGCGGGCGGCGTCACCGTCATGTCCAGCCCCGACACGTTCGTCGACTTCGCGCGCCAGGACGTCCTGAGCCGCGATGGCCGCAGCCGCGCCTACGCGGACGACGCCGCCGGGGTCGCGCTCGCCGAGGGCGTCGTCCAGGTGCTGGTGGAGCGGCTGTCCACGGCCAGGGCCGCCGACCGCGAGGTGCTCGGCGTCGTGCGCGGCTCGGCCGTCAACCAGGACGGCGCGTCCAACGGGCTGACGGCACCGAATGGCGCCGCTCAGCAGCGGGTCATCCGGGCCGCGCTCGCGGGCGCCGGACTCGGCCCGGACGCGGTCGACGTCGTCGAGGGCCATGGCACCGGCACCCGGCTCGGCGACCCGATCGAGGTCGGTGCCCTGCGCGCGACCTACGGGCGCGACCGGCCCGCGGACCAGCCGCTACTACTCGGCTCGGCCAAGTCGAACATCGGCCACACACAGGCCGCGGCCGGGCTCGCGGGCGTCCTCAAGATGCTGCTGGCCCTGCGCCACGAGAGGGTCCCCGCCACTGTGCACTGCACGCAGCCCTCCGAGCTGATCGAGTGGGACGGCGTGCGTCCGGTGTCCGAGCCGCAGCCGTGGCTCGCCGGGGACCAGGTCCGACGGGCGGGCGTCTCGTCCTTCGGGATCAGTGGGACAAACGCCCATGTGATCCTCGAGGAGCCGCCCGCAGCGGCACCCGAGCCGGAGCCCGCCCCCGCCGCGGGGCCCGTACCGTGGGTGCTGTCGGCGCGCACCCCCGCGGCGCTCGCGGCGCAGGCTCGGCGGCTCGCCGAACACATCGCGACCGACCCCGAGCCGAACGCGGCCGCCATCGGGCACGCGCTCGTCCGCACCCGCACGACGTTCGAACACCGGGCGGTGCTCGTCGGGTCGGACCCGGCCGAGCTTCAGGCCGGGCTCGCCGACCTCGATGCGCACGCCGCCGTCGGGCACGCCCCGGCCCCGCGGCGCGTCGCGTTCGTCTTCCCGGGCCAGGGCGCCCAGTGGGAGGGGATGGCGGCGCAGCTGCTGGCAGAGTCGCCCGTCTTCGCCGCGCGGATGCAGGAGTGCACAGACGCCCTGGCCCCACACGTGGACTGGTCGCTGCTCGAGGTGATCCGGTCGGGTGCTGCGCTGGACCGCGTCGAGGTCGTGCAGCCCGCGCTGTGGGCGGTGATGGTCTCGATCGCCGAGCTGTGGCGCCACCACGGCGTCGTCCCGTCCGTCGTGGTCGGGCACAGCCAGGGCGAGATCGCCGCGGCCTGCGTCGCGGGTGGACTCTCGCTCGCCGACGGCGCGCGCGTCGTGGCGATGCGCTCACAGCTCGCGACCCGCATCGCCGCGACGGGCGGGATGCTCGCGATCGGTGCGCCGCTCGCCGAGGTCCGGGAGCGGATCGCCCCGTTCGGCGGGGACATCGAGATCACCGTGATCAACTCCTCCCGGTCGGTGATCACCGCGGGGAACCCGGAGGCGCTCACCGCGCTGGCCGCCGCGTGCGAGGCGGACGGCGTGCGTACGCGCCCGATCCCGGCGGCGTGGGCCGGACACACATCCCAGGTCGACCCGATCGAGCCCGACCTGAAAGCCGCACTGGCGGGCATCACGCCCCGCTCGGGCGAGCTGACGTTCCACTCAACCGTCCGCAACGCAGCGCTCGACACCGCCGAGCTGGACGCCGGGTACTGGTGGGACAACGTGCGCCAACCCGTCCGGTTCCACGAGGCCGTCGAGGCACTGACAGCGCAGGGCGTGACGGCGTTCGTCGAATGCAGCGCCCACCCCGTCCTGGTGCCGGTGCTAGACACCGGCGACGACGTCGTCACCCTCGGCACGCTGCGGCGCGACGAGGGGGGAACGGACCGGTTCCTGCGCGCGCTCGCCGAAGCCCACGTCAGCGGCGTCGACCTCGACTGGACGCCGCTGTTCCCGGACCGACGGCCCGCCGCGCTACCGGTCTACCCGTTCCAGCGGCGGCGGTTCTGGGCCGCCGCGGCGCCGGGTTCGGGCCTCGGCCGCGGCGCTGGCCTGACCGCGACCGACCACCCGCTCCTGCCCGCCGTCGTCGAGGTCCCAGAGACCGACGAGCTGCTGCTGACCGGGGCGCTCGCGCACGCCGACCAGCCGTGGCTCGCTGACCACGCCGCGGACGGCACCGTCATCCTGCCCGGCACGGCGTTCCTCGAGCTCGCGGTCGTAGCCGGGGACCGCTGCGGTGCGGTCGTCGAGGAACTGACCCTGCTCGCGCGGCTGGAGCTGCCGGACGACGCGCCCGTGCAGGTCCGGGTCCGGGTCGAGGCACCGGATGAAGGGGAGCGGCGGGTCCTGACCGTCCACGCCCGCCCGGAGGGCGATCCGGACTGGACCCGGCACGCGACCGGCCTGCTCGGACCGGACACCGACGGCCAGGCCCGCGCCGTCCCGCCGGCCTGGCCGCCCGCGGACGCCGAACCCGTCCCGCTCGACGACCACTACGCCACGGCGGCCGCCGCGGGCTACGGCTACGGCCCAGCGTTCCAGGGGCTGCACCAGGCCTGGCGCCGCGACTCCGAGGTGTTCGCCGAGGTGACGCTGCCCGAGCACGTGCGCCTGGACGGGTACGTGCTGCACCCCGCGCTGCTCGACGCCGCGGTGCAGGCCGTGGCATGCGGCTGCGTCCTCAGCGACCCCGGCAGGCTGAACCTGCCGTTCGCCTGGACCGGGGTGCGCGTGCACGCCTCCGCGGCGACGGAGCTGCGGGTGCACATCGTGCCCGCTGGCCCGGATGCGGTAACGCTAAGACTCGCCGACCCGCTCGGTGCCCCCGTCGCGGAGGTCGACCGGCTGGAGTTCCGCCCCGCGGCCGCCCCGGTGACAGGGGCGCACCACCTGCGCTGGGAGCCCGTCGCTTCCGGCACCGCGGTGGACCTGCCCGCGCCGGTGGCGCTCGAGCACGCCCACGACGTCGACCCGGGCGAACGGCTGGTCATCGAGGTCCCCACGGCGGACGGTGACCCGCAGCCGGTGCTGGACGCTGTGCTCGCGCTGCTGCAGGAGGCTGTCACCGCCGAGCGGTTCGCCGCCACCGACCTCGTGCTGCTCACCCGGCACGCGGTCGCCACCGGGGCGGGCGACCCGCCGCCCGACACCGTCCAGGCGAGCGTGTGGGGCCTGGTCCGGTCCGCGCAGGCCGAGCATCCCGGCCGGTTCACGCTCATCGACCTCGACCAGGCGACCCCGGACACGCTCGGAGCCGCGCTCGCCACGGGCGAGCCGCAGCTCGCCGTCCGGTCCGGGCGGCTGTCAGTGCCACGGCTGGACGTGGCTCCGGAGCCGGGGGCGCTGGACCTGCCTGGACAGCCCTGGCGGCTGGCCCCCGTCGAGCCGGGCACGGTCGACGGAATAGCGCCGGTCTTGCTGCCCGAGCGCCCACTCGGCCCGCTGGACGTCCGGGTCGCAGTGCGCGCCGCTGGTGTGAACTTCCGCGACGTACTGATCGCGCTGGGGATGTACCCGGGCGAGGGCACGATGGGCGCCGAGATCGCCGGCGAGGTGACCGCAGTCGGCGCGGACGTCACCACGCTCGCGCCGGGGGACCGCGTGTTCGGGCTGGTCGAGGGCGGGTTCGCCGCCGAGGCCGACGCCGACCACCGCCTGCTCGCCCGGATGCCCGCCGGCTGGGACTTCGCCACGGCGGCGTCGCTGCCGGTCGCGTTCCTCACCGCCTGGTACGCGCTGCACGACCTCGCGCACGTTCGGTCGGGGGAGACGGTGCTGGTGCACTCCGCCGCCGGTGGCGTCGGGATGGCCGCCGTGCAGGTCGCCCGGCACCTCGGCGCCGAAGTGGTCGGGACGGCGAGCCCCACGAAGTGGGCCGCGCTGGCACCGCTCGGCCTGACCGCCGGGCAGCTCGCGTCGTCCCGGACAACGGAATTCGAGCAGGTCTTCTCGAACGGGGTCGACGTCGTGCTGAACTCGCTCACCGGCGAGTTCATCGACGCCTCAGCCCGGCTGCTGCTCCCCGGCGGCAGGTTCGTGGAGATGGGAAAGACCGACCTGCGCGACGGCCTCCCCGGCGCGGAGTACCTGCCGTTCGAGCTGATGGACGCCGGTCCGGAGCGGATCGCGGCGCTACTCGCCGAGCTCGTCCCGCTGTTCGAGCGGGGCGCGCTCACCCCACCGCCGCGCCGCGCATGGGACATCCGACGGGTGCGGCACGCGTTCACCCACATGAGCCGCGCCCGGCACGTGGGCAAGGTCGTGTTGACCGTCCCGCGGGCGCTCGACCCGAACGGAAGCGTCCTCGTCACGGGCGCGGGCACGCTCGGCGGGCTGCTCGCCCGGCACCTTGTCACCCGGTATGGAGCGCAGCACCTGACGTTGGTGAGCCGATCCGGACCGCCACCCGAGCTCGTCGCCGAGCTGACCGAACTCGGGGCCGACGTCCAGGCGCAGGAGTGCGACGTAGCCGACGGGGGCGCGCTCGCCACCGTGGTCGCGGAGTTGCCGCGGCCGCTGACCGCGCTCGTGCACACCGCGGGCGTCCTCGACGACGCGCTGCTGGAGTCGCTGACACCGGAGAGGGTGGCGGGGGTGCTGCGGCCCAAGGTCGCCGCGGCGCGCCACCTCGACGCGCTCACCGCGGGCCACGACCCGGCCGTCGTGGTGCTGTACACGTCGTCGGCCGCGGTGCTGGGCGGTCCCGGACAGGGCAGCTACGCCGCTGCCAACCACTACCTGGACGCGCTCGCCGCCGCCCGCTGCGCCCGCGGGCTACCGACCCGCGCGCTCGGCTGGGGGCTGTGGGCCGAGACGAGCGGGCTGACGGGCACCCTGTCCGACCGCGACCAGGCCCGGATCGCCGCGGCCGGGCTGCGGCCCATGCCGACTGCGACGGCCCTGCAGCTGTTCGACGCGGCCGTCGCGAGCAGCGAGCCGGTCACGTACCCGATGCTGCTGGACCGGGCCGCGCTCACCGCCAAGATGCGGGCGGGCGAGTCGCCCGTTGTGCTGACCGGGCTGGTCGGTGCGCCCGGCCCGGCGGCCCCGGCACGGCGGAGGGCCGGGGCGCTGCCGGACGAGATCGATGCCGGGGCCGCGCTGCACCGCACGCTCGCCGCGGCGCCGGACCCGCTGCCGGTACTGGCCGACCTGGTCCGGCGCACGGCCGCAGCCGTCCTCGGGCACCGGGACGCCAGCACTGTCACCGGCGACGCTGTGTTCCGCGATCTCGGGTTCGACTCGCTCACCGCCGTCGAGATGCGCAACCGGCTGGCGCGCGCGACCGGGCTGCGGCTGCCCGCCGCGCTCGTATTCGACCGGCCGACGACCTCGGCGGTCGCGGCTTACCTCGCCGAGCAGCTCGCGGTCGGGTCGGAACCCGCCGAACCGGAGCTGCCCGCCGAGCTGGCCCGGCTCGCAGCCGCCGTCGAGGAGCTGACGGTAGACGCCGGGACAGCCACGTTGATCGACCAACGGCTGCAGGCCCTGCTCGCGGGCTGGCGGCAGCGCAGCGCCGCGACGGAGCCTGCCGCCGCGGGCTGGAAGTCCGACGAGGAGCTGTTCGCGTTCCTCGACGACCGACTCGCCGAGCGAGGGGGACACGCGTGAGCGAGACCGAGCAGACCCGGCTGAGACAGTACCTGTACCGGGCCACGACCGAGCTGAAGGACGTCTCCGCGCAGCTGCAACGGGAGCGAGACAGAGCTGCCGAACCGATCGCGATCGTCGGCGCGGCCTGCCGGCTCCCCGGCGGGGTCGAGCGGCCCGAGGACCTGTGGGATCTGCTCGGCTCCGCGGCCGAGGCGACCGGGGACCTGCCCACGGACCGCGGCTGGGACCTGGCCGGGCTCGTGGACCCGGACCCGGACACACCCGGCACCACGTACTGCAGCATGGGCGGGTTCCTCCGCGACCCCGCCGGATTCGACGCCGAATTCTTCGACATCTCGCCGCGCGAGGCGCTCGCGATGGACCCGCAGCAACGGCTGGTGCTGGAGACCTCGTGGGAGGCGATCGAGCGGGCCGGTATCGCCCCGCCCACGCTGTTGGGTAGCCCGACGGGCGTGTACCTGGGGTCCTGGTCGACCGGCTACGCGGCGACCCCGTACGACACCGTCGCCGACTTGGAGGGCCAACTCGCCGTCGGGACGGTGCTGAGCGTCGCGTCCGGTCGCGTCGCGTACCTGCTCGGCCTGACCGGACCTGCCCTGACCGTCGACACGGCGTGTTCGTCGTCGCTCGTCGCGCTGCACCTCGCGGTGCAGGCGCTGCGACGCGGCGAGTGCTCGCTCGCGCTTGCGGGCGGCGCGACCGTGATGGCATCGCCGTCCACGCTGACGGCGTTCGCGCGGCAGCGCGGCCTCGCCGCCGACGGGCGCAGCAAGGCGTTCGCCGAGGGCGCCGACGGCTTCGGCCCCGGCGAGGGCGTCGGCATGCTGCTGCTGGAACGGCTGTCCGACGCGCGCGAGGCCGGTCGCCCAGTGCTCGGCATGGTGCGTGGCTCGGCCGTCAACCAGGACGGCGCGTCCAACGGGCTGACCGCCCCGAGCGGACCGGCGCAGGAGCGCGTGATCCGCGCGGCGCTCGCCGACGCCCGGCTCGTCCCGTCGGATGTGGACGTCGTCGAGGCCCACGGCACCGGTACCCGGCTCGGCGACCCGATCGAGGCGGACGCCCTGATCGCCGTGTACGGCAAGGACCGGGCCGCGGACCGCCCAGTGCGGCTCGGGTCGGTCAAGTCGAACGTCGGACACACGCAGGGAGCGGCGGGGGTCGCTGGAGTGCTGAAGGTCCTGCTCGCGCTAGAGCATGGCACGCTGCCGCCGACGCTGCACGCGGCCCGGCCGACGTCGCTCGTCGAGTGGGCGGGCAGCGGCGTCGAGGTCGCTGCGACCGCGACGCCGTGGCCGGCGGGCGCGCGGGTGCGCCGGGCGGGCGTGTCGTCGTTCGGGATCAGCGGCACGAATGCACACGTGGTCCTCGAGGAGACGCCCCCGGCGCCCCCCGCAGAGTCCGACGCTGGGGCACCGATCTGGACGGCGGACGCCCCGGTCCCGTGGCCGCTGGGCGCCCGAACCGCCGACGCCCTGGACGTGCAGGCCCACGGGCTCGCTGCGCGGCTCGCGGCACACCCGCAGCGGTCCGTGGACGTCGGGTTCTCGCTGGCCAGCGGCCGCGCCCCGTTCGAGCACCGGGCCGTCCTGGTCGATCCCGGGGACGGCACCGCGGCCGAGCGGCTCGGCATTCTCGCCGGGGCGGTGCGCGGTGGCGCGGCGCCGGACCGCCGGGTGGCGCTCGTCTTCCCCGGACAGGGTGCGCAGTGGGCCGGGATGGGCCACGCGCTCGCCACCGCGTCCCCCACCTTCGCCGCCGACCTCGACGCGTGCGCCGCGGTGCTCGCGCCGCACGTGGACTGGGACCTGCGCGCCGTGCTCACCGACCCGGCCGCGATGCAGCAGGTCGAGGTCGTGCAGCCCGCGCTGTGGGCGGTCATGGTCGCGCTGGCCCGGCACTGGCGGCGCCACGGCGTGGTGCCCGAGGTGGTCGTCGGCCACAGCCAGGGCGAGATCGCTGCGGCGTGCGTGGCGGGCGGGCTCTCGCTCGCCGACGGCGCCCGCGTCGTCGCTCGGCGCGCGCAGGCGCTCACCGCGATCGCCGGGACGGGCGCGATGCTCGCGGTCGTCGCGCCAGTCGCCGTCGTGCGCGCCCGCATCGCGGACCGCCCCGGGGTCGCCGTCGCCGCTGTGAACGGCCCGGCCGCTGTCGTCGTCTCCGGCCCGCGGGACGCGATCACCGCCCTTGCCGGGGACCTCGGCGCCGACGGTGTGAAGGCCACCGCCGTCCCAGTGGACTACGCGGCCCACTCCGCCCAGGTCGACACGATCGGCCCAGAGTTGACCGCGGCACTGGCCGGGCTCGCCCCGCGGTCCGGAACGATCCCGTTCTTCTCCACCGTGCGGACGGCGTTCGTGGACACCGCCGAGCTGGACTCGGACTACTGGATGGAGAACCTGCGCGAGACAGTCCACCTCCAGGACGCGGTGGAGAAGCTCGCCGGCCACGGCATCACGACGTTCGTCGAGTGCAGCCCGCACCCTGTGCTGCTCTCGGCGCTGCTCGACACACTCGGCGACCGGGCGACGGCGCTGGGCACCCTACGCCGTGACGACGGCGACGCCACGCGGTTCCTCACCGCGCTGGCCGAGGCCCACGTCCACGGTGTGGACGTGGACTGGACGGCCGCGTTCGCGGGCCGAGGCGCGCACCGGATCGACCTCCCCACCTACCCGTTCCAGCGCAGCAGGTACTGGCTCGAACCGCAGCGGCCGACCCAGCAGGCGGACGACTGGCGCTACACGGTGGGCTGGACGCCGGTGCGGTGCCTGCCCGCGGCCACCGGCGAATGGCTCGTCGTCATCCCCCGTGGACACCGGCCTGAGCTCGGCGACCGTGCGGCGCGGGTCGTCGAGGTGGACACGGCGGCCCCAGACCGCGGGCGCTACGCTGCCGCGCTCGCCGCGGGTCTCGACGGCGCGACAGGCGTCCTCTCGCTGCTGGACGCCGCAATCACCGGGACCGATCCCGTCGCCGCGCTCGCCCCGACGCTGGCCCTCACCCAGGCGGTGCTCGACAGCGGCACGTCGGCCCGACTGTGGCTGCGCACCAGCGGTGGTGTCCACATCGAAACCGACCCGGTGGAACCGCTGCAGGCGATGCTCTGGGGATTCGGCCTCGTCGCGTCGCTCGAGCACCCGCAGACCTGGGGCGGGGTCATCGACCTGCCCGCCGGGCACGCCGTCGGGGACGTACTGCCCTGGCTCACCGGCACGGAGGATCAGCTCGCGGTGCGCGGCGAGCGGCTGCTCGCGCGCCGGCTGCGCTCCGCCCCGCCCGGCGCAGCGCAGAATCCGTGGCAGCCCCACGGCACTGTGCTGGTGACCGGCGGGACAGGCGGGGTCGGCGCGCACGTCGCGCGCTGGCTCGCCAGCAGCGGCGCCGCGCACGTCGTCCTGCTGGGCCGCCGCGACCCTGCCGACCCCGCGGTTGGGGCGTTGGTCGCGGAACTGAACGCCGCGGGCGGGGCCCGAATCAGCGCCGTGGCCTGCGACGTCGCCGATCGGGCTGCGCTCACAGACGTCCTCGCCGGACTCACGCGGGCCGGAGAGCCGGTCATCGCGGTGTTCCACGCGGCCGGGCTCGGGCAGAACACGCCGCTCGCCGACGTGACGCCCGAGGAGCTGACGGCCGTCGTCGCGGCCAAGGTCGGCGGCGCCCGCAACCTCGACGACCTCGTAGACCCGACGGCGCTGGAGGCGTTCGTCCTGTTCTCGTCGAACGCCGGGGTCTGGGGCAGCAGCGGCCAGAGCGTGTACGCGGCCGCGAACGCCGCCCTCGACGCGCTCGCAGTCGACCGGCGGGCCCGCGGCCGGGTCGCCACGAGCGTCGCCTGGGGCCTGTGGGCCGCCTCCGGAATGGCCACTGTCGATGACGCCGAGGCCGAGCTGACTCGTCGCGGCGTGCTACCGATGGACCCCAAGCGGGCCCTGGCCGAACTCGCGGCGGCGATCGGTCGCGACGAGACCGTCACCGCCGTCGCGCGGATGGACTGGCCGCGCTTCGCCGTCGGCTACACAGCCGCCCGCGAGCGGCCCCTGCTCGCCGAGCTCTCCCAGCTACGCGCGGCGCCACCAGTCGCGGACGCACCCGCCGAGGGCAGCGACCGCGCCCGGATCGAAGCGCTGTCGCCTACCGAGCGGCTACCGGAGCTGGTCACGCTCGTCCGGCAGACGGTGGCGGTGGTCCTCGGGCACGCCACCCCCGCGGACGTCGCGCCAGAGAAGCCGCTCGCCACACTCGGGTTCGACTCGCTCACCGCCGTGGAGTTCCGCAACCGGATCCGCGCCGCCATGGGCGTCACGATCCCGGCGACAGCGGTCTTCACAGAGCCCCACGCGACCGCGATCGCCGAGCTAGTCGGTGCCGAACTCGGCACCGGCGGCACCGCGACGACCGGGTTGTTGCGTGGCCTCTACCGCGCGGCCGCCGAGGCACGGCGGGCACCGGAGTTCCTCGGGGTGCTCGCGCAGGCAGCGAGCTTCCGGTCCGCGTCCGACGACCCGGCGCACCTGGCCGGGGCGCTGCGGCCGGTTCCGCTGACCGAAGGCGACGGCCCCGTGATCGTCTGCTGCTGCGGGGCTGCCCCGATTTGCGGTCCGCACGAGTTCGCCCGGCTGGCCGCGGCGTTCCGCGGGCGCAGGCCGATGACCGCGCTCGCGCTGCCCGGCTACCAGGACGACGAGCCGCTCGCGGCGAGCATCGAGGCCACATCGGCAGCGCAGGCGGCGGTGCTCACGTCGCACCTCGCCGGCCGGCCCTTCGTGGTGCTCGGCTACTCCGCGGGCGCGCTGTTCGCGAACGCGCTAGCGGCACACCTCGCCGAGCAGGGGGTCGCCCCGAGCGGGGAGATCCTCATTGACGCGTACCCGCCTGACGCCCAGGACGCGATGCTGTCCTGGCGGGACGAGCTGGCGCTCGGTCTGTTCGCGGACGAGCTGGTGCCGATGACAGACGCCCGCCTCACCGCGCTCGGCGCCTACGAGGCACTGCTCGCGCGCTGGCGCCCCCGCCCATCCGGCGCGCCCGTGCTGTTGCTGCGGGCGACCGAGCCGATGGGCGAGTGGGCGGGGGAGTGGCGGTCGAGCTGGCCCCACGAGCACCGTTCGGTCGACGTACCGGGCGATCACTTCACGGTCATGCGGGATTTCGCCGAGGTCACCGCACACGAGATCGACATCTGGTTGGACGAGCAGAGCGGACGGAGCTGATCATGCGGAAGGAACGGGACGTGGCAGACCATGTCCTCGGCAGTCGACTGCAGCTGGCGCAGGGCATGCGCTGGGTCTGGGGCATCCATGGAGACCACTACGCACGCCTACTGACGGCGATCGATGCCGACCCGTACCCGCTCGCCGCGGCGGTCCGGGAGACCGACGGGCTGGTGCGCAGCAATGTCGGAGGCTGGGTGACCGCGCGGCACGACGTAGCGACCACCCTGCTGAGCGACGACGGGTTCGGCGCCGGGGCACCGGACGGGTCGGACCCGGAGGCTGTCGTGCAGCCGCTCGACCTCGCCCCGCCGCGCCCGGTCGCGGGGCCAGACCGGGACGCGCTCGCCGCTGTGTGCGCGGAGCGCGCCGCGCGCCTGGCGCCAGAGTTCGACCTCGTCACCGACTACGCGCGGCCGTGCGCCGCCGTGCTGGCCGCCGTGCTTGCCGGCCTACCGCCGGAGCCGCTCACCGCGGTGAGCGCTGACCTCGCACCCGCCCTCAGCGTGGAGCTGGCGGCGCAGCAGCTGGACACCGCGGTGCGCGTGCGCGCCGCGCTGGCCCGGCTGCGCGAGCTCGGCGCCGCCGAGGACGCCGTGGCGCTGGTCGTCGCACTCACTGAGCCGGTTACGGCGGCCATCGGGAACGCCGGGGCGGCGCTCCTGCCGGACCACTGGTCCGGTGTGTGGGCCGAGCCCACCGCCGCGGCCGGGGTGGCCGCGGAGATCCTCCGGTTCGAGGCACCCGTGCAGATCCGCACGTGCGTCGCGCAGGCCGACACCATCGTGGGCGGCCAGGCCATCGCCGCCGGGGAGCAGGTGGCGGTGCTCGTGGGCGGCGCGAACAGGGACCCGGACGCGTTCCCCGAGCCCGACCGGTTCCGGCTCGACCGGGAGTCCGGCGCGGCCGTACCGATCGGGGCCGGGCCGGCAGGCGCCACCGTCGCGCTGCTCACCGAGCTCGCGATCGCCGCCCTCGCCGCGCACCACCCGTCCCTCGGACTCGCCGGCACCCCAGTGCGGCCGAGCCGCTCACCTGTGTTGCGCGGCTGGCACGCCTTCCCTCTGGCGGTGGCGGCATGAGCGACCGTCCGATGCGCGTCCTGTTGACCTGCTTCGACTGGGACACGCACTTCCAGCAGCTCGTCCCGCTCGCCTCGGCGCTGCTCACCGCGGGCCACGAGGTACGCGTCGTCAGCCAGCCCTCGCTCATGCCGCACGTCACGGGCGCCGGGCTCCCTGGCGTCCCGGTCGGCGCCGAAACGGGCTTCCTCCCGTTGATGGCCGAGATCGCCGCGGACATGCAGGTCTGGGCGTCCGGCATCGACCTCGACGACCCGGCGAAGGGCAAGAACTGGGAGTACCTGCTCGCCCAGCAGGCCGTGTTCGTCCCGACCTTCTACGCGATGGTCAACGACGATCCGTTCATCGACGGCCTCATCGACTTCGCCCGTCGCTGGCAGCCCGACCTGCTCATCTGGGAGCAGTTCACGTTCGGCGGCGCGCTGGCGGCCGCCGCCATCGGCATCCCGCACGCGCGCGTGGTGTGGGGCCCGGACGTCCTGACGCGAATGCGGCGGCACTTCCTCGCGGCGGCCCAGGAGCTACCGTCCGCGCACCGCGAGGACCCGCTGCGCGAGTGGTTCGAGTGGACCGGCGCGCGGCACGGGTTCTCCTTCAGCGAGGAGTTGACCACCGGCCGGTGGTCGATCGACACGATGCCGCCGAGCATGCGGATCCCGAACGACCTGCCCACGGTCCCGATGCGCTACATCGCCTACAACGGCCCGTCGGTGCCGGAGCCGTGGGTCCTGGAGCCGCCCACGCGCCCGCGGGTCTGCCTGACCGTCGGCATCTCCGCAGCCCGCACGCTCGGTCACCGCCTGGTCCTGTCCGAGCTTCTCGACGAGTTCGCGGACCTCGATGCCGAGCTCGTCGCGACCGTGCCGCACGACCAGCGCGGCGACGGCCCGGTGCCGGAGAACGTGCGGCTAGTCGACTTCGTCCCGCTGCACGCGCTGCTGCCGACATGCTCAGCGATCGTCCACCACGGCGGTGCTGGGACATCCGGGACGTCGGGGGTGTCTGGCGTGCCGCAGATCCTCGTCGGCGATATGTACGACGCGACCGAGCGCGGTAAGAGACTCGTCGCGAACGGCAACGGCGTGCTGGTCGACCCGGCACAGGCCGACGCGCGGGCCATCCGGCAGGCCGTCGAGACGGTGCTGTCCGACCCCTCCTACGCCGAGAACGCGGCGCGGATCGGTGCCGAGATGCGGGCGCTGCCGAGCCCCAACGACGTCGCGACCCAGCTGGAACGACTCGTCCGTGAGGAGGGCACCGATGTACGACGGTGAGTTCGCCGAGATCTACGACCTCGTCCATGCCGGGCGGGGCAAGGACTACGCGCGGGAGGCGACCTCGGTCGCCGCGCTGGTCAGGGAGCGCTGCCCGCAGGCCGACTCGCTGCTCGACGTCGCCTGCGGGACCGGCGCGCACCTGCAGGAGTTCGCCCTGAAGTTCACCCACGTCGCGGGTCTGGAGCTGATAGCGGACATGGCGAGCATCGCGACCCGCCGCGTCCCCGACGCGCAGATCGCGGTGGGGGACATGCGTGACTTCGCGCTCGGGCGCCGGTTCGCCGCGATCACCTGCATGTTCAGCTCGATCGGGCACCTCGCCGACCAGGACGAGCTGGACGCGGCATTCGCGTGCTTCGCGGCGCACACCGAGCCGGGCGGGGTCTGCGTCGTGGAGCCGTGGTGGTTCCCGGAGGCGTTCCTCGACGGCTATGTCTCCGCCGACGTCGTCCGATCTGGTGACCGCTCGATCGCGCGTGTGTCCCACTCCGTGGAGAAGGAGGGCGTGGCCGTCATGGACGTGCACTACGTGCTCGCCGACCCGGCCGGGGGCGTACGGCACCTCGCGGAGCAGCACCACATCACGCTGCACCCGCGGGAGGCCTACGAGGCCGCGGCCGAGAGCGCGGGTTACCGGGTGCGCTACCTTGAGGGCGGCCCGTCCGGGCGCGGCCTTTTCGTCGCGACGCTGCCGGCAGTCTCGTGAGCACCGGGGTTCAGGAGCAGCGGCTCGGGCAATGCCATCTCGTCGAGTTGCACGAGCACGCCGATGACCGCGGCGGCCTCGCGGTGGTCGAGACCGGCACCGACGTGCCGTTCGCCATCGAGCGCGCCTACTACCTGTACGGCGTCCCCGAGGGTGCGGCCCGCGGTGCGCACGGGCACCGGGAGCTGCAGCAGCTGGTGATCGCCGTGCACGGGTCGTTCCGGGTGATCGTCGACGACGGCCTCCAGCAGACCGGGTTCGTGCTGGACCGGCCAGCCCTCGGCCTCCACATCGGACCGATGACGTGGCGGCGGCTGACGCACTTCTCGCCGGGGGCAGTCGGTCTGGTGCTCGCCTCGGCGCACTACGACGAGAGCGACTACTTCCGGGACTACGCCGCGTTCGCGGCCGCGGCACGGGAGATGCGCGCATGACCGCCGCCGCCATCCCAGCCGTGCCATTCCTCGACCTCGCCGCGCCGTACGAGGAGCTGCACACCGAGATCGACCGGGCCGTGTCGCGCGTCCTGCGCTCGGGCCGCTACCTCCTCGGCCCAGAGCTCGCCGACTTCGAGGCATCCTTCGCCCAGTACTGCAACCGCCCACACTGCGTCGCCGCCGGCAGCGGGTCCGACGCCATCGAGCTCACACTCCGGGCACTGGGCGTCGGGCCGGGAGACGAGGTGATCGTCCCGTCACACACGTTCATCGGGACATGGCTGCCCATCTCGGCAACCGGGGCCCGACCTGTCCCCGTCGAACCCGAACCCGAGCTCTACGTCCTGACCGGGGAGGGTATCGAGGCCGCGATCACTCCGCGGACCCGGGCGATTCTGCCGGTCCACCTCTATGGGCACCCCGCCGACCTGGACGCGATCGCGGCCGTCGCGGACCGGCACAGTCTGCCCGTCGTCGAAGACGCGGCCCAGGCCCACGGCTCCCGCCTGCGCGGGCGGGTCGTGGGGTCCGGTCCGTCGGTTGCGGCGGCGTTCAGCTTCTACCCGGGCAAGAACCTCGGTGCGTTTGGAGACGGCGGCGCGGTCGTCACCGGTGATGCCGAGCTCGCCGAGCGGCTACGCCTGCTGCGCAACTACGGCTCGCGCACGAAATACGTGCACGAGGTGGAAGCCACAAACTCCCGGCTGGACGAGGTGCAGGCGGCGATCCTGCGCATCAAGCTGGACCGCCTGGAGGAATGGAACGCCCGGCGGCGCGCCGTCGCCGACACGTACAGGCAGGGGCTCGCGGACGTCGACCGGCTGGTGCTGCCGCGCACCGCCGAGTGGGCGGAGTCGGCGTGGCACCTGTTCGTGGTGCGGGCCCGCTCCCGCGCCGACCGCGACGACCTGGTCACCGCGCTGAGCGCCGCCGGGGTCGGGACGATCGTCCACTACCCGACGGCGGTGCACCGGTCCGCGGTCTACACGAGCCGCTACCCCGCCCCGTTCCCGGTCGCAGAGGCGCTCGCCGACCAGGTCCTCAGCCTGCCGATCGGGCCGCACCAGCCCGAGTCGGCCACCGCCCGGGTCGTGGACGTAGTGAAGGAGTGGGCACGATGACGACGACGACCGACGCGCGGCTGTGGCTGCGCCCGCTGGACGCCGCGCCTCCCGGCGCGCCGCAGCTGGTATGCCTCCCGCACGCAGGCGGGTCTGCGGGCTACTATCGGCCTTTGGCCATCCGGCTGGCACCGGACTGGTCCGTCGTAGGGGTGCAATACCCGGGCCGCCAGGATCGGCGGCAGGAGCCGCCGCCCGAGGATCTCGCCGGGCTAGCGCAATCGGTTGCCGATGCCTGCGCCAGGCACCTGACCGACCCATTCGCGCTATTCGGGCACAGCATGGGCGCGGTGGTCGCGTTCGAGGTCGCGCGCGAACTGGAACGGCGAGGCCGGAGCCCCGAGGTCCTGTTCGTCTCGGCCCGGCCCGCGCCCGACGCCGACAATGGGCGCAGCCGCCTCACCGCGGTCGCGGCAGACGACAACCTCGTGATCGCCGAGGTCGTGGCGCTGGACGGGACCGCAGCGGGCGTCCTCGACGACCCGGACGTGCGCGCCCTCGTGCTTCCCACGCTGCGCAGCGACTACCGGGCCCTGGCGGGCTACGAGTTCCAGCCGGGGCCCCCGCTGCGCTGCGACATTGTCGGGCTCGTAGGCGGGGCGGACCCGTACACCGGCCCGGTCGAGATGCGCGAGTGGGCCCGGCACACCGCGGGGTCGTTCAAGTTCCACGAGTTCACCGGCGGGCACTTCTACTTCGCCGAGGACACCACGACCGTCGCCGCCACGCTGCGTGCCGAGCTGACCTGCGCGGACTAGACGCGGTATGGAGGCCCAGGATCCGGGGCCTTCCGCATGTGAACGTGGGTTGCCGCCGAGAGCATGTCCTGGTCGGTAGAGCCACAGATGTGGAGGCCCGGCGTGCGCTTCGACCGGACAGCCCCCGGGGGGCTGCGCTGAAGATGCCGATGAGTGAGGCGTTCTGAGTGCCGATGTGGTGGGGGCATGAAGAACCCCGCCAGGTGGGGGCCCCCGCTCCAGGCCTTCGCGCAGGATCTCCAGTTCGGCGTGGCGGGGCCTTCATCGGCAAGGGCCGCACGGCGGAGCACAGCTGGCCCGGGCCCGGCGCCGGGGTATCAGCGGTGGCGGGCCCCGCAGCGGTCGCCGGCGTCGACGAACGCCGATGACGCCCCGTCGGTCACCCGCATGTTCCACCCGGGTTCTAGCGGATCGCTATGACGGTGATGTCGAGGTCGAGTGCGGTCCACGCCTGGTCGGCGGTGATCGCGGGGCCGCCGAGGCGGGCGGCCAGGGCAAGGCAGCACCGGTCGCCGAGGGACAGTCTGGCTGCGCGGGTGGTGGGCCACAGTTTCGCCGCGGCGGTCGCGTCGCCGGCGTCGAGGGGCTCGATCCGGATACCGAGGGTGCGCAGGCGGGCGATGGCGCGGTCGGCGTCGACGCCGTGTTGAGCGAGTTTCTGGTGGACCTCGGCGAGGTTGACCGCGCACAGCACGGCCCCGGTGAGGTGTTCGTCGACGACCTGTGCGCCGGGTTCGGCGCGTAGCCAGGCCAGGACGGCGGAGGCATCGAGCACCGACGGGCCGCCATCCGGGACCGCCGTGTCCTCGGCGGTGTTCTCGGCGCCGGTCACCGGTCGCCGTCCGTCTCGCCCCAGGACTGGCCGGCCGCGGCGCCGGACTCGTCGCGGTCGGGGTGGCGATCGGGCAGGTGCGTACCGGTCTCGGCGTCGTAGATCTCGCCGCAGGCCGGGCAGGACCGCTCACCGGGGCCGAGTGGCTCGAGCTCGGTGACACAGCCGAGCCGGCCACACATCCACACCCGGAAGGCCGGGCCGACCGTCCCGTCGGTGTCGGTGTTCGTGTTGGTGTCTCTGCTCATCGCTCGCACTTTTCGTCGTCGCAGGTGAGGTCCGACCGGAGCGCGCGGATCGCGTCTCCGCGGTCGTTCACGGTGGTGAAGACGTCCTCGCCGACGTGCGTCCCAGGTCGTGCTGTCCTCGGTGATCTGCTCGCTGGCCGGCTCGCGGGGTCATCGAGTGTCCTCGGCGGCGGCCTCGGCACGGCGGTCAGCGATCAGCTCGTCGGCAGGGGAGGTGCCGGGGTCACCGGTCCAGGACGCGGCGATCTCCTGACGCAGCCGGGTGATGAGCTGCCCCCGGGTCTGCAACACCACACGACCATCCTCGACCGACAGCAGCAGCGTCGCCCCGGCAGCCATACCGAGTTCCCGTCGGATCGGAGCCGGAATCAGGATCCGACCGTCTCGGTTGACGACTACCTCAGACGCCTCACCCTGATGGACCCCCTCTGACATGAGCCGAGCATAGCATCGCCCAGAGACTCATGTCTGTCAGAGTGACGGCTAATCTGTCAATTCTGGCCGCACCCTGACAGAGCAGTGCTCTACGCAACATAAACTTGCTTCTGTCGCGTAGAACACTGCTCTGTTTGGCGGGCTTCCGTGCATGATCCCGCCAAGCAGGGAGCTGTTTCGTATCGTTAAGTTGTAACGAAACAAAACACAGAATGATTGACTGAACGGAACAGAACACGTAACGTCCGGGGCGTGACCGAAGAGCCGTCCACCACGCCGACCGTCGAGACGGACGGCGTCGCCGCAGACGTCGGTGACGCCGGGACCGACTCGGTGGCCGGGGCCGTCGAGGCGCCGGAGCGGGTGTTCTCGACGCGGACGACGGCATCGCCCGCGGCCGCGGGGCGCGGTGTAGAGCTGGAGGCCTGCCAGTTCCCCGGCGGCTGCCCGCACACGGTCGCCTACGCCGGGACCGGGCGGCGCCCGAAGTACTGCTACCAGGTCGTGGGCGGGGTGATGCACGACCGCGGCAACGCCAAGCGTGTCGCCGACGGCGGCACCCCGGCCCGGCGCCGCGGTGAACCCGACGACGCCGCCGCGCGCCCGGTCACCCGCGCCCAGCAGACCGTGCAGACCCAGGTCACCGGCCTGGCCACCCGACTCGAGGAAGCGTCCGGGGAGCTGCGCGACGCCCTGGGCAACCTCGCCGACCCCGACGCCGTCGCCGCCGAGATCGCCGCCGCCCGCCGCGCCGCGCGCGCCGAGATCGACCAGGCTCAGGCCGAGCGGGACGAGGCCCAGGCCCGAGCCCGGACCGCGGAGGCCGACGCGGTCGCCGCCCGCCGCTCCGCCGCCGCATCCGACGCCGAGGCCGAGACCGCCGAGCAGGCACGCCGGCTCGCCGAGGACACCCAGGCCCGCGCCGAGGCCGAGCGCGACGACGCCACCGGGGAGCTGTCGGCCACCCGCGCCGAGCTGGAGGCGACCCAGCACGCCCTCGACGAGGCCCGCACCGAACGGGCCCGGCTGCAGCGCGACCTCGACACCGCCCAGGCCGAGCGGGACACCGCGACCCAGACCGCCGCGCAGGCCCGCGCCGAGCGCGACCGCGTGCAGGACGAGCTGACCGAGCTGACCCGCACCCTCGACCAGGCCCAGGCCGACCGGGACACCGCCCGGGCCCGGGCCGAGGAGCTGCACACCGAACGTGACACCGCACGGGCCGAGACCGCCGCCGCCCGCCGCGACGTCGAACGCCTCCAGGCCGATCGGGACCAGGCCCTGACCGAGCGCGACACCCGCGCCGGCGAGCGGGACACCGCCCGCGACCAGGCCGCCGAGGCGCGCACCCAGCTCGCCGTCGCCGAGTCCACCATCACCGTTCTGCGCGACCAGCTCGCCCGCGACCTCGAGCGCGAACGCGCCTACGGCCAGCAACGCCTCGACGACTCCGAAGCCCGCCACCGCGCCCGCGAGCACGAGCTGCGCGACGAGCTCGCCCAGCTCCGCACACAGCAGCAGTCCCCCGGTCCCGAGACGTCCCCGCCCGCCGGCGCGGCCACAGCAGCCGAACCCGGCGGCGACGCTGCACCCACCCGGGGCAGCCGGCGCACCACCAGCACCCCGCGCCCCGCACGCCGCCGGCGCGGGGCCGACGCCACACCCGCCCCGACCGCCGAGCCGGAGGGATAACCCGATGAGCCGGACCCAGCCCCGTGCCGTACTGGCCCCGACGAGGCCGGAGACCCCGCCCCGCTGCGACGGCTGCGGCCGCGGCCCCCGTCACCCCGGCGAGCGCGCCGACATCGCCACGACCTGGATCCTGCCCGGCCCCACCGGCCCGGTCACCGGGCACTTCTGCCGCGACTGCGCCCCCACCGGCCCGGTCGCCGACCTCACCTGCACCCGGTGCGGCGACGGCCCGCTGCTGGCTGGGGACATCGCCGACCGCCCTGAACAGGCCGCGCCGCTGCTGACCGCGGCCGGATGGCAGCTCACCGAGCCTGTTACATGTCCGCCTTGCCTCTCCCCGTCCCGACACCGCGGCACTCCGAGGAGAGCTGAACACCATGCTGCCGCCATCTCCCGGCATCACGACTCACCGAGAACAAAGCCTGCACCGCCGCCGGGAGTGGCTTGAGAGGCCGCATTGCTCCTCTGCCGGCCCCGCCGGGCTGTTCCGCCAGACCACCCCCAGCCCCGAGGTCCGACGGCTCCACACCGCCCTCAACCTCGCGCTGCCCCCGCGGATCCTCGACCTCGACCCCCAGCCACTCACAACGCCCTGACCAGGCACAACACCACCGCCTAGTGACACGACATGTCACCAGGCGAACACCGGTTTGCCCAGCTCAGGCCCCCTATCCGAGCGCTTCCGCCGGACAATAGCTGCGGAACCCAGGCTCACTCTTCGCTCGGCATCGGCGGTGGATACCGTGTCCCGGATCTCGGGCGCCGATGCGTGAGAGGGAGCGGGTCATGGGGGCCGTGACATCGTTTCGAGCTGCTCAACATCGCCTCCCAACTGCGCAGAGCCGCGAGACACGCCTACGACTACTACCGCGGGGCGATCCCACTCGAGGACTGCCAGTCGGTCGTCGAGGACTCCTACCAGCTGCTCGGCCAGACCGCGGTGATCAAACACCACCGGGTCGCGCTCGCCGACCCGCTGGTCGATCGAACGCCTACTCCGGGTCGCCGTCGCCCGACCCGACGTCGCGACCGGATCGGCTACGACGTCGCCGAATCGCGCCGGCGGAACCGCTGCTGCACGCCCTGCTTGCTGGTCCCGTAGAGCTGGCCGATCTCGGCCCACCGCAGACCGTTCGCTCGCGCCTGCTGGACCAGATCGCACTCCAGCTGCTCGGCCAGCTGCCGCAACCGGCGACCAGCCGTCACCTGCGCCGTCACCGACTCGGCGGACTCGACCGCCTCCAGCGCGGCCCTGACCTCGACCCAGCCCGGTTCACCCACGTCGTCAACACCTCCTTGACCACCACCTGGGTCAAGGATACGTTGACCCAGGTGTACGTCAGATTACGAATCACCGAACGGGGGTGATCATCCATGGCGAAGAAGAAGGACAAGAAGAAGGACAAGAAGCGCAAGAAGAAGAAGTAGCCCAACTGCTCGACGCCTCGAGAGTCGCGGGCGGCGCGGCACCACCACCCGCACAGCAGTCGGTGCAGCGCCGCCGGCCGACTCCCCTGCGGCGACCCCTGCCCGTCGACAGCTCGCGTCGGCGGCCCGTCCTCCCCACAGGACGGACGGTATGAACTCGGGGTTCGACCGTCGTTCTCCTCGTCGCCACTCACCGCTCACCGACACCCGTGGCGGTCCGCCAGTAGGCTCGGGCACACACCTGGAAGCTGTCGACCGATCCACTGTTCGTCGACAAGGTCCGCGACGTCGTCGGGCTCTATCTGGACCCCGCCCGACAAGGCCATGGTGCTCGCGGTGGACGAGAAGTCCCAGATGCAGGCACTGGACCGGACCGCGCCGATGCTGCCGATGATGTCCGGGCACGCCCGAACGCCGCACCCACGACTACATCCGCTACGGCACCACGAGCCTGTTCGCCGCGCTCGACATCGCCACCGGCCAGGTGATCGGCCAGCACCAGCGCCGCCACCGACACCAGGAGTTCCTGCGGTTCCTCAAGACCATCGACGCCAACACGCCCGCCGAGCTGGACCTGCACCTGGTCTGCGACAACTACGCCACCCACAAGACGCCGGCGATCAAGAACTGGCTGGCCGCGCACCCGCGGTTCCACCTGCACTTCACCCCAACCTCGGCCAGCTGGCTCAACCTCGTGGAACGCTGGTTCGCCGAGCTGACCAACCGCAAACTGCGCCGCTCGACCCACCGCAGCGTCACAGCCCTCGAAGACGACGTCGACGCCTGGATCGCGGCATGGAACGCCGACCCGAAGCCGTTCGTGTGGACCAAGACTGCCGACGAGATCCACCGCACATCCGGGCACGGCGGCGGTCAGCTCGAACACCGGCCGGTTCGATCCATTGACGATGACCAGGCCGTCTTCCCGGTCGCCGGGGTCGTGCCCACCCGGTCACGGAAGCGGCGGCGCAGGTTGACCGCCGAGGTGAGGCCGACGCGCGCGGCGATGACCTCGACCGGCAGGTCCGTCTCCTCCAGCAGGGCGCGTGCCCGCACCACCCGGCGTTCCAGTAGCCACGCGCCGGGGGACCGCCCGAGCTGGTCGGCGAAGCGCCGGCTCAGGGTGCGCGGTGAGACGTTGAGGTGTGCGGCCAGGTCGCCCACCGACAGCGGCGTCTCGAGTCGTGCGTCGACCCACTCGAGCAGGTCGTCCACGGCGCTCGCCGCCGGAGTGGGTGGCCGGTACGGGGCCTGGCCGCCGTCGCGGTGCGGCGGCATCACCATGTGCCGCGCAACGAGGGTGGCGTGCGCCGCGCCGTGGTCCTTCCGCACCAGGTGCAGGCACAGGTCGATGCCCGCACCAGCGCCGGCACTCGTGGCGACGTCGCCGTGGTCCACGTAGAGCACGTCCGGTTCGACGCGTACGCGGGGGAACTCCCGGCGAAGCTGCTCGGCGCGCGCCCAGTGCGTGGTGGCCGAGCGGTCGTCCAGGAGGGGGTCCAGCCCGGGATGAGCACGGTGTCCGCGGACCTGAGGGTCGAGAGCCCCCGCGTCACGGACATCGCGTAGCCGGCCGACGTCGGCACCGGACCGGGCTCCTCCGCGCACACCTCGAACGCGTAGTGCTGCGGCACCCCGGGGCGCTCGGTGCCGAAGATCTCGGCGGCGCAGCCCAGCTCGAACGTCGACTGCACCGGACGCACCAGAGCTACCACGCGATGCACGGCAGGAAAGTACCTGATGACGTCCTTCTCGACACCTGCGCTCCGGCGTCCCACCGCAGCACCGTGGCAGGTATGAACCCCGAGATCGTTCAGCAGCAGGGCTACACCTCCGTCTTCGTCGGGGACGCCCCGGTCCGCGAGCTCTTCCCCGGGATCCGGTTACGTCCGCTCTGGACAGGGCCGACCGGCGCGCACGCCAACGTGCTGGAGATGGACGCGGGCACGTCGTGGCCGCGCCGCGACGTCCACGAGCCCGGCCCGGAGGAGGTCTACGTGGTCCATGGCACGTTCCACGACGGCGCGCGCGACTACCCGGCCGGGACGTTCCTGCACGCCCCGGCCGGGTCGTGGCACCTACCCGCGACCACGCCCGGCTGCACGCTCTTCCTGTTCTATCCGGAGGGCTGAGAACCGTCGGCCGAGGACGTCCGGCGGTGTGACGGTCGTCGCGGGCCACCGGGAACCCGGTCCGCTCTGCGATGCTGGTCGGCGGTGTCCACCGTTCGAGCGCGTCTGTTCCGCCGGCGCCGCCACGTCGATCTGCGACGGCAGGCGAGCGCCCTGTGTGCCGTGCCCGGAGCGCGCCCCCGCCCGGTCCGCTGATCGGTCGCCGGCGCCCACGCGCCCCGTTCCGACGACGGCAGGACCCGCCGTGACCACCACCTCCGTTTCCGTTCCCACCCCGGCCGGCCCCGCACGACGCGTCGCCGGCCCGGCCGACGTGCTGCGCACCGTGCTCGACCACGGCCCCGTCGCGCGGACCACGATCGGCGAGCTGACCGGGCTGAGCGCGGCGGCGGTGAGCCGCCAGCTCGGCCGGCTCGCCGGTGCCGGGCTGGTCCGCGACGAGCCGGTCCCGCGGCCGCGCGGCACGGTCGGCCGCCCGCACGTCCCGGTCGACATCGACACCGGCCAGCACGCCGTCGCGGGCCTGCACGTCGCCGTCCCGTACGCCACGCACGTGCTCATGGACCTGCGCGGGCGGGTGCTGGCCGAGCGGCGGCTGCCGCACCCGCCGGACGCCGGTCCGGACGGGCTGCCGGCGCGGCTCGGCGACGACCTGGGCCGGTTCCTGCGCGAGCACGCCGGCCGCCGGCGGCTGCTCGGGGTCGGGGTGGCCACCGGCGGGTGGGTCGACCCGGACCGGGCTACGGTCGTCGAGCATCCGCAGCTCGGGTGGCGGGACGTGCCGATCGGCGGTGTCCTGGAACGCCGTCTCGGCCTGCCGGTGCGGGTCGAGAGTCACGCCCGCGCGCTGGCCCGTGCCGAGCAGCTGGTCGGGGACCTGCGGTTCCGTGCACGCACGAGCATGGTGGGGCTGTTCGTCGGCAACGTCGTCGACGCGGCGCTGGCGACCGGCGGCCTGGTGCACCAGGGGCCGGGGGCGGCCGCGGGCGACGTCCGGCACCTGCCGGTCGGCTCGGACGTGCGGTGCCCGTGCGGTCGGGCCGGGTGCTTCCTCGCCACGGTCACCGAGAGCGCCGTGGCGCGGCGCGCCGTGCACCGCGGGCACCTCGCCGAGCCCCGGTTCGCCGACGTGCGGGCGGCCCTGCGGGATGGCGCACCGTGGGCGGTGACCCTGTTCGCCGAGCGTGCCCGCGCGATCGGGCGGGCCGGCGCGCTGCTGCTCGACGTGATCAACCCGGAGGTCATGGTGATCACGGAGTCCGGGCTGGCGGACCGGCCGGAGCTGCTCGCGGAGCTGCACACCGAGGTCGCCCGCTACTCGCACGTGTGCACCGATCCGGAGCGCACCGTCGTCGCCGGGTCGTTCCGGACCCACGCCCTGGCCGTCGCCGGTGGTTCCGTGGCGTTGCACGATGTCTACCACCGGCCCCTCCCGTGACCTGCGCGGACTTAATTCCCCGATCCGGAAAATTGACACCCTCGTCGGGATCGACAAAGAATCGGTGACATGAGCGCACCGCATCGGAACAGGGAATGTCGTCCCTGTCGCGGTCTCTGAGCGCTCGTCCGCGGCCGCTGACGCCACTGCCGGCGTCTGCCCCCGCTCCGTTCCACCCGTAGGCCCCCCGGACCTCCGTCCGGGCCGCACTCCGGCGCACCTCCTGTCCGAAAAGTCATTTTCCTGGAGATCGCCATGACCCTCGCCCCGGACCGGTCCGCCACCACCGAGCTCACCGTGACCCCCGTCGCCGGGCACATCGGCGCCGACGTCGACGGCGTCGACCTGGCCGGCCCGCTCGACCCGACGACCGTCGAGCTCGTCACCGAGGCCCTGCACCGGCACAAGGTCCTCTTCTTCGCCGGCCAGGAGCTCGACCACGCCGCGCAGATCCGGTTCGGCCGGACCTTCGGCGAGCTGACCTACGCCCACCCGCACGACGAGGCCCCGCCGGAGGACCACCCGGAGATCTTCACGGTCGACCCGGAGCGCTACCGGCAGCGCTACGACGGCAACGGGCACCAGAAGCGCAAGAAGTACAGCTACGTCGCCGGCTGGCACACCGACGTCACCGCCGCGGTGAACCCGCCCGCCGTGTCCGTGCTGCGGGCCGACGTCGTCCCGGAGTTCGGCGGGGACACCACCTGGACCAACCTCGTCGCCGCCTACCAGGGGCTGTCCGAGCCGGTACGGGCGTTCGTCGACGGCCTGCGGGCCGAGCACCGCTACGGCGGCTCGCAGGCGCCGTCGGCCGCCGGCAGCGACGGCTACGCGAAGCGGGTCAACGACAACCTGCTCGTCTCCACCCACCCGGTCGTGCGGGTGCACCCAGTGACCGGCGAGCGCGCGCTGTTCGTCAACCCCGGCTTCACCAGCCACATCGTGGACGTGTCCGCGCGGGAGAGCGCGGCGATCCTGGACCTGCTCCACCACGAAATCACCCGGCCCGAGTACACGGTCCGGTACCGCTGGCGCCCGGGCGGGGTGGCCGTCTGGGACAACCGGGCGACCGCGCACCTCGCACCGGCCGACCTCGACCACCTCGACGTCCGCCGCACCCTGCACCGGGTGACGGTGATCGGCGACCGCCCGGTCGGGCCGGACGGGTTCACCTCCGAGATCGTCGCCGGCCGGCCGTTCACCGCCGACCACGCCGTCGTCGTCGACTGAACCGCGCGAACCCCGAGACGATTCGTACGGAGATGCCGACATGACCGTCACCCGTTCCCACCGGTGGCCGATCGCGGTGGCGGCCGCGCTCGGTGCCCTGCTGCTCGCCGCCTGCGCCGGACCGTCCGGCACCGACGACGTCCTCGCCGCCGACGCCCCGCTGCCCACCGAGGTCCCTCCGGGGACGACCCTGGTCGTCGCCGACCAGCAGGAGGCCCTGCAGACGGCGCTGCGCGTGTCCGGCGAGCTGGACCGGCTGCCGTTCCAGGTGGAATTCGCCAACTTCGTCGGCGGCCCGGAGATCCTGGAGGCCTTCCGCGCCGAGGCCGCGGACGTCGCCACCGTCGGTGACACCCCGCCGATCCAGGCACTGGTCGCCGGGGAGGACGTGCCGATCATCCAGGCCCGCCAGTCCGACCCCGCCAACACGCTGCTCGCCGTGGCCCCGGGGGCCGGCGTCCGCACGCCGGCCGACCTGCGCGGAAAGAAGATCGCCTACGCCGAGGGCACCGCGCAGCAGGTCGTCGTCCTGCGCACGCTGGAGAAGGCCGGGCTGAGCACCGACGACGTCGAGCTCGTCCGGCTGCAGCTGGCCGAGTTCAACGACGCCGTGCGCACCGGCCAGGTCGACGTCGCGCCGCTGAACGAACCACGGCTGACCCGCTTCCTGGAGGAGGCGGCGCCGCGCGGCGGCGGTGTGATCGACCCTGCCGCGACCGAGGGCACCTCGTCCGGGCTGAACTTCCTCTACGCCCGCCGCGCGGTGCTGGAGGACCCGGCGCGGGCGGCCGCGCTGCGGTCCTTCGTCGATCACTACACCCGGTCCCAGCAGTGGATCAACGACAACCAGGACGAGTGGATCCAGCGCTACTACGTGGAGAACCAGGGCGTCACCGCCGAGGACGGCCGCCGGATCGTCGACTCGCTCGGCGACTACACCTTCCCGCCCCTCGACGAGGCGCTGGTCGCACGCCAGCAGGCGAGCATCGACGTGATCGACCGGGCCGGCGAGCTGCCGCGCCAGGTGGACGCCGCCGACGGCTTCGACCTGCGCTTCGACGAGGTCATCGGCGAGGTCGTGCCGGAGATCGGTGGCTCGCAGGCGGTACCCGAGGAGGTCCAGCGATGACCGAGCTGTCGACCGGAACGCGACGGGCGATGCCCGCGCGGGCCGGCCGGGCCGGCGCGGCGCCCGTCGAGGAGCGGCTGGCGTCGCGCCCGCGCACCCGGCGCCGGCTGGGACCGGGCCGCAGCAACGTCACCGCGCTGGCCGTGGGCCCGCTGCTGCTCCTGCTGATCTGGACGATCGGATCGGCGGTCGGGGTGATCAGCCCGGCCACCCTGTCCGCCCCCTGGACGGTGGTGAGCACCGTCGGCGAGCTGGCCGCGGACGGCCGGCTGCAGTCCAACCTGCTCACCTCGGTGCAGCGCTCGCTGATCGCGCTCGTGATCGGGGTGGCGACCGGGGTGGTGCTCGCGCTGATCTCCGGCCTGAGCCGGGTCGGCGAGTCCCTGGTCGACGGACCGGTGCAGATCAACCGGGCGGTGCCCACCCTCGCGCTGATCCCGCTGGCGATCGTCTGGTTCGGGATCGGCGAGGACATGAAGATCATCATGATCGCGCTCAGCGTGCTCGTGCCGGTCTACATCAACACCCACGCCGCGCTGCGGGGAGTGGACGCCCGCTACGTCGAGCTGGCCGAGAGCGTCGGGCTCTCCCGCGCGCGGTTCATCCGCCGGGTGGCGCTGCCGGGGGCATTGCCCGGCTTCTTCACCGGCCTGCGGCTGGCGGTGACGATCTGCTGGACCGCGCTCGTGGTGGTCGAGCAGGTCAACGCCACCAGCGGCATCGGCTACCTGATGACTCAGGCCCGCCAGTACGGGCAGACCGAGATCATCGTCGTGGGGCTGGTCCTGTACGCGGTCCTCGGGCTGGCGAGCGACACGGCCGTGCGCCTGGCGGAGAGGAGGGCGTTGTCGTGGCGACGCACACTGGGCTGAGCGCGGTCCGGACGCGGGGGCTGACCCGCGGGTTCGACGGCCGGGTGGTGCTCGACGACGTGGACCTGGAGATCGCGCCGGGCGAGTTCGTGGCCCTGCTCGGGCGCAGCGGGTCGGGCAAGTCGACCCTGCTGCGGGCCCTGGCCGAGCTCGACGACGGTGTCGCGGGCTCCGGCGAGTTGGACGTGCCGGCCGAGCGGGCCCTGGTCTTCCAGGACTCCCGGCTGCTGCCGTGGGCCCGGGTGCTGGACAACGTGGTGCTCGGGCTGGACGGCGCCGACGCCCGCCGGCGCGGTACCGAGGCCCTCGCCGAGGTCGGGCTGGCCGGCCGCGAGCGTGCCTGGCCGGGCGAGCTGTCCGGCGGCGAGCAGCAGCGGGTCGCGCTGGCCCGCTCGCTGGTCCGCTCACCGACGCTGCTGCTGGCCGACGAGCCGTTCGGCGCGCTCGACGCGCTCACCCGGATCAGGATGCACGCGCTGCTGCTGGAGCTGTTCGACCGGCACCGGCCCGCGGTGCTGCTGGTGACCCACGACGTCGAGGAGGCCGTCGTGCTCGCCGACCGCGTGCTGGTGCTCGACGCCGGTCGGATCGCCGTCGACCGGCGGATCGGCCTGGGCCGGCCCCGGCACGCCGGCGACCCGGATCTGATCGAGCACCGGATCCGGCTGCTGGAGGCGCTGGGGGTGGACCTGTGACCAGCCGGCAGCTCTCGCTCAACGCGTTCGTCTACCCGGCCGGGCACCACGAGGCGGCCTGGCGGCACCCGTCCAGCGGGGCGGACCGGATCTTCGACGTCACCTACTACCAGGAGATCGCCCGGACCGCGGAGGCCGGGAAGCTGGACGCGGTCTTCTTCGCCGACGGGCCCGCGCTGCAGGGCGACGTCGCCTTCAACGCCGTCGGACGGCTGGAACCGATCACCCTGCTCACCGCGATCGCGACGGCCACCGAGCGGATCGGGCTGATCGCGACGGCGTCCACCACCTACTACGAGCCCTACAACCTGGCCCGGCTGTTCGGCTCGCTCGACCACATCTCGCGCGGCCGGGCCGGCTGGAACGTCGTCACCACCGGCAACGACTCCGCCGCGGCCAACTTCGGGCTGGCCGCGCACCCGTCGCACGCGCAGCGCTACGCCCGGGCGGCGGAGTTCGTGGACGCGGTGACCGCGCTGTGGGACAGCTGGGAGGACGACGCCGTGCTGCTGGACCGGTCGACCGGCCGCTACGCCGACCGGTCGAAGATCCACGAGATCGGGTTCGCCGGCGAGCACCTCCGGGTGCGGGGCCCGTTCAACCAGCCGCGCCCGCCGCAGGGCCGCCCGGTGCTGGTGCAGGCCGGCGCGTCCAACGACGGCCGGGCGTTCGCCGCCCGGCACGCCGAGGCGATCTTCACCGCGCACCAGCGGCTCGCCGACGCGCAGGCGTTCTACTCCGACATCAGGCAGCACGCGGCCCGGCTCGGCCGGCGCCCCGACCTGGTCCGCATCCTGCCCGGGATCAGCCCGTTCATCGCCGGGACCGAGACCGCGGCCCGGGACCTGCAGCGCGAGTTCGACGGGCTGACCGTGCCGGAGTACGGGCTGCGCCAGCTGGAGCGGCTGACCGGCGAACCCGCCGGCCGGCTCGGTCACCTCGACCTCGACCAGCCGGTGCCCCCGGACCTGTTCGCCGACGCCGGGGACGTCACCGACAACTCCCGCAGCCGACTGCAGGTCGTCGCGGGGATCGTCGAGCGGGAACGGCCGACGGTGCGGGGGCTGCTGCACCGGCTCGCCGGCGCCCGCGGGCACCGGGTCGTGGCCGGGACGCCGGAGCAGATCGCGGACACCGTCGAGGAGTGGTTCACCTCCGGCGCGGCGGACGGCTTCAACGTGATGCCGCCGTCGTACCCGACCGGGCTGGAGGTGTTCGTCGAGAACGTGGTCCCGATCCTGCGATCGCGCGGGCTGTTCCGCGAGGAGTACACCGGTACCACCCTGCGTGAACACTTCGGACTGCCACGCCCGGCGAACCGGTTCACCGGGGTGCCGCGGGCCGTGGCCGGTGGGTGAACCGGGCCCGCTGCGCCGGCTCGCCGTCCCGGTCCTGCTGCCGACGGCGCTGTTCGGGCTCGGGCAGGGCGCCGCGGCCCCGCTGATCGCGCTGCAGGCACGCGAGCTCGGGGCCTCGGTCGCGGTCGCCGGCCTGGTCGTCGCCGTGCTCGGGGTCGGCCAGGTCGTCGGCGACCTCGGTGCCGGGCGGCTGGTCGCCCGGCTCGGGGAGCGCACCGCGGTGCTGCTGGGCACCGGGGTCGGCGTCGCCGGCGGGGTGCTGTGCCTGGCGGCCGGCACGCCGTTGCTGCTCGGTGCCGGTGTCGGGCTGGTCGGTGTGGCGGCGGCGGTGTGGGGGCTGGCGCGGCAGGCCTACGTCGTCGACGTCGTGCCCGCGCCGTCGCGGGCCCGCGCGCTGTCCGGGATGGCCGGGGTGATGCGGTGGTTGGCCCCGGGTTCGGTGGAGTCGGGTAGCTGGAATTCTGGTCACGTGACCCTGAAGGAGGGTTCGTGGGCAGGCGTGGGTATCCGCCGGAGTTCCGGCGCAAGGTGCTCGATCTCGTTGAGGCCGGACGGCCGGTCGTCGACGTGGCGCGGGATCTCGGGATCAGTGCGCAGTCGATCTACACGTGGCGCCGCCAGGACCGGATCGACAAGGGCCTGCAGCCGGGCCTGACCAGCACGGAGAAGGCCGAGCTGACCGCGGCGAACCGACGGATCTCCGAGTTGGAAACCGAGCTGGCGATCCACCGCCGGGCCTCGGAGCTACTGGGGAAGGTGGTGCCCCCAAAAGGATGTACGAAGCGGTCGCGGTGATCGCCGGCGAGGGCCTGCCGGTGCAGATGGCCACCCGGGTGCTCGGGGTGGCCGAGTCCGGCTACTACGAAGCCCTGACCCGCGCGCCGTCGGCCCGGTCGGTCCGTCACGCCTGGCTGCTCGACCAGATCCGCGAGGTGCACGTCGCGTCGAACGGCACCTACGGGGCACGGCGGGTACACGCCGAGCTCACCCTCGGGCGCGGCATCGCGGTCGGGCACAACGCGGTCGAGATGCTCATGGCCCGCAACGACATCCGAGGGGTCACCGGGCGGCCGCGGTGGAAGCGTCCGCGTCCGGACCTGATCGCCAAGGACCTGGTGGATCGGGACTTCGCCCGCCACGGGCCGAACCAGCTGTGGGTCACCGATATCACCGAACACCCGACCCGCGAGGGCAAGGTGTACTGCGCGGTGGTGCTCGACGTGTACTCCCGTCGGGTCGTCGGCTGGTCGATCGACGCCTCACCGACGGCGGCGCTGGTGACGAACGCGCTCGGGATGGCCATCGACTCGCGAACACCACCGGCCGGAGCGGTGATCCACTCCGACCGTGGGACGCAATTCGGGTCCTGGGCGTTCACCGACCGCGCGAGGGCCTCCGGGCTGGTGCCGTCGATGGGCAGCATCGCGGACTGCTTCGACAACGCCGTCATCGAGTCGTTCTGGTCGCGCATGCAGGTCGAACTGCTCGACCGCAGGCGGTGGAAGACCCGCGTCGAGCTGGCCAACGCGATCTTCGAGTACCTCGAGATCTGGCACAACCGGCGTCGGCGACATAGCGCTCTGGGGTGGCTGTCACCGCTAGAGTTCGAGACGCAGAACAAGATCGTCGTGGCCTAGAGGTTCCAGCCACGCGACTCCGCTGAACCCGGGGCACCCCAGAGCCTCCACCGAAGCCGGGGCGGTTCACTATAGCAGCAGACGATCGAGACCCAGGCCCAGTAGTACCGAACCAACCCGGTAGGTCGGGGCAGATCAGGCTCGGTTAAGCCGTTCCAGGATCTGGGTGAGTAGCGTCTGGGTCTGTTCGTTCGACCGTTCCAGCGCGTCGAACCGGGCACCGGTGCGCTGCTCCAACGTGTCGAACCGCGCGCTCTGCGCCTCGAACTGAGCGTTCGTACTCTCCGCGAGCTGGTCGATCTTCGCGTCCACGCTGCTGACCCGGCCGTCCAGGGCGTCGACCTTGCCCTCGATCCGCGCGGAGATCTCGTACAGGGCGTCGACGTCGGCGCCCTGCTGGCGCAAACGGCGTTCCACCTCGGGAGACGACATGGCCAGGAGCCTACGACACCCGCCCCGGGCCTGACCGTGAACGGGTCTGCCTGGCCAGCACACGGGCGTCGGGGTGGTCGGGCGGCTACCGCCCGCGTCGGCCGGCTCCGTGCTCGCTCTTCGCCGCGCGACCGAACTGCAGCACCTGTGCATCGCCATCGGTTGCGTCGTCGGCGTCGTAGCGGGTGAGCGGGTCCTGGTCGAGTGCCCGGTAGAGCAGCTCGAGATCGGTTCGTACCGCATCACGGACCAACGTCGAAGTGTCCTGTTCCTCGCAGGGTCCCTCACATCCACAGGCCCGCCACTGGCCCGGGCCGGGTTCCAAGCGGCGGGCGAGGTCTTCCAGGACCTCGCGGGTCTGGGCGAGGATTCGCCCCGAGACCTCGACCTCGGCGATCTCGAAGCTTGGGCCGGTGGCAGCGTCGTGCAACGCCATCCCGAGGCCCGTGGTCGCCTCGGCCGCCATGTGCGGGTCGAAACGAACCGACGGGTGGCCCGTCATGCTGGACAGCAGCGACGCCACCGGCCCTGCCGCATCCGCAGGGGCGTCGTTGGAGGGCGCACCGGGGCTATCCGGCGAGGCCAAAGATGCCGTGTTCACGGCGGCGAAGAACTGCGCCTGCCCGAGCGCGGCGACCAGGCGCCCCACGAATCCCGCCGGGAGCATCGCGTCCGGTGCTGCGGCGAGCCGGGCCTCGCCGGCCTCGACGTCGGCACAGAACCGCTCGGCCATCTCCTGGCCCCAGGAGTCGTCGAAGTAGTTGCGCAGGGCCGTGGTCTCGGCGATGCCCATACGCTGGGCGACCATGTCGATCCGATCCCGCAGACCGTG
Source organism: Pseudonocardia kongjuensis (assembly GCF_039526905.1). Taxonomy (NCBI): domain Bacteria; kingdom Bacillati; phylum Actinomycetota; class Actinomycetes; order Pseudonocardiales; family Pseudonocardiaceae; genus Pseudonocardia; species Pseudonocardia kongjuensis. Next base: position 76,743 of record NZ_BAAAJK010000008.1, read on the forward strand.
CTCGATCACCGGCCGCGAGACCTCGATCCCACGGGCCCGGCACGTCTCGGCGAAATCATCGACGAGTCGCTGCAGCTTGTTCGACCGGCGGCCCGTCTGTCCCATGACGACACCTTCCCACCACGTCGGGACTGCCGGGACCAGGCCGGCCGGATGGGTCAGGTACTGGCGGCGTCCTCGCCGATGTCGGCCATGCGTGCGTCGAGGAAGTACTCCCACCAATACTCCGGGCGACTCGGCGGTGCCGGTGTTTCGGCATCGAGCAGTGCTACCCGAGTCGGGCGTGCGCCGTAGCTGGAATCGTGGCCCCGCAGCGGCGGGAACCGGTCGGGAAAGTACCGAGGGCGATCGGCTTCCCGCTCGGTAGTCAGCGCAGGCGGATGCTGGCCGGTCGCGGAGCCGGCCTCTTGGACGGCGTCGTCGTAGCGGCGGCGTTCCTCCTCAGTCACGCGGTGCTTGCCCGGCGCACACTCGCGCCGGTCGATGGCCACCGCGAGGTTGGTGATCGCGGCCGGGAGCCAGCGAACGTGCCACTCGGCCACCAGCTCCGGGCGCACACCGACCGCGCTCGAGGAGATGTAGAGGGTGCGCAACCACGCGAGCTCACGCACCGCGCGCGGGTGCACCGGCCAGCAGTCGGGCAGCTCCAGCCGCGTGAGCTGGTAGTCGTTGTTGAGCACTTCGGAGACGAACCCCGCCAGGGCGTCCCACGCGGCGTGCTTGTCGCCTCGATCGAGCTGCGACCAGCGCAGCGCCGGGGTCAGCGACAGCGCCTCATCGTCCGCGTCGCCCGCGCCCGTCCCGGCCGCGGCGGCCTCGACCGCGCCCCCGAGAGCGGCCACACCCTGTTCGACGTCGTCGAGCCGGGGGCTCATGCGGCCGAGAATGTCGGCGATCTCGGCGACGTGACCTGCGGTCTCATCGCTCTGCCGGGTCGTGGTGTCGAGCTGCCGCTGCACCTGGCGCAGCTGCTCACCGACCTCCACCGCCCGCGGCCGGGCCGCGCCAGGAGCGGGTCGTTCCCTGCCCGACGGCGGGACGGGGCCATCGCTGGTCACGGTGACCGGTCTCCTCTCGTCTCAACGACACGGCGGCAGTGGCGGGGCCAGCGCACCAGTGCGACCAGCCAGAACTAGGCGGCCACCTGATCCGCAGCATGCCCTTCGGCACGAATACCCACGGTGGGAGCCTGCGTGATGATCGCAGGCGGCGGGCGCAGGTCCGCCCGGGTCCACACCGGGCTGACCCGCACCACCGTCGCCGGGGTCGCGCGGTGAATCAGCAGCGCGTGCCACTGCGGCAGCGTGCGCACCCGGTCGACCGGGCACACCCGGACCTTCTCGTAGCGCTCCTCACCACCGCCGGTGGGCACCGGCTTGTGCCGGTCCCCGCACAACACCGAGGCCTTCTCCAAGTCCTCGCGCAACGACAACCCACCGAAGATGACCTTGGCGTTGGTGGCGTTCCAGATCGTCTCCCCGCCCTTGGCGCCCCAGCGCTGGGCGAGCTGGGACGGCGACTGCACCGCCCACTCGATGTGGATCCCACGGCCACCAGCGTCGGCGACCCAGCGATCCAACGGCACCGGAGTGATCAACGCAGCCTCATCGAGGAACAACCCCAGCGGGGGATCCAACCGCCCCTTCGGCCGCGACGACGCGACCCGCTTGGCCATCTCGAACAGGTGGCCAGTCATCGCTGCCAGCAGCGGCGCGATCGAAGCATGCTCGCGGTCCGAACCGACCACGAACAACGATCCGCGACCAGCGAGGAGCTGTTCAGCATCAAGCTCCTGACCGCCGCCACTACCGGTCACCAGGGCTGCGACCTGCGGATCGGTCATGAACTTCACCGCCTCCGACAAGGTCATGAAGATCGAATCGCGGGTCTTGCGGGCATCGGTGGCCAGGACCTGCCGCAGAGCGTCCAGCGTGCCCTCCGGGACGCGGCCGCCAGGGTCGCGGCCCAACACCTCCAGCGCTTCACCGGCTCCCCCGCTGCGTGCATCGTTGGTCGGGGAGAACACCCACCGCGCCACGGTGGTCATGTCCCGCCCGGACAGATCGGCGGCCATCAGCAGAGCGCTCAGCACGCTGACCGACCACTGGTCCCACCGATCACCACCGTCCTCGCCCGCCGACACCCCACCCACCATCAGCCCGGCCCGGATCGCAGCGACCTGCGGGTCCGCGCAACCCGACACCGGGGACCACCACACCGACGACCCCAGATCACCGAGACGCTCGGGGTTGAACAGCCACACCGGGCCCTGCTCGGCTCGCTTGCCCGCGCAGAAGTTGTACAGATCGGGCTTGGTCGAGGTCGCCAGCAACGGACCGTCGTGATCGACGATGTGGTGACCCATCAACGCCGTCTTGCCGGTCTGTGGCGGAGCCACCAGCCCGATCACATCCCGATGCGGCGCATAGCAGTCGGTACCGATCACCGGCCCGACCACCGAACGACCCAGCCAGGTCCCGCACCGCCGCACCGGCAGCCGCTCCACCAGCCCGGGTGCCAGCACTCCCCCGGGATCGGGCTGGCTGACCTCCGCGGTGACACTGGGGCGAGTCGCCGCAGCGGCGAGGCGCACCGCGTGCGAGGACAGGTGCCGATGCAGGTCCCACCACCCGGCCCAGCCCTCGACGCCGAAGCCGGTCCGCACGCGGGCCCGCTCGGTGTGGCCATACGCCGCCCGGCCGGGCGGGATCGCCAGCACCGCAACACCGACCGCCGTCAGGACAGCGCCGGTGACCACGACCATCACCTCGGGAAGGACCAGGAGGCCCATCCCCAGCACCAGCCCGGACGCCGACGCTGCGAGAGGCAGGGTCTGGCGCCAGAGCAGCAGCGCCGACGCGCCCGCGACGACCGCACCGACCACGGTCGCCACGACCGCCGGACCGCACAACAGCACCAGTCCCAGCAGCAGGCAGCAGGCAGCGCCCGCCTGGACCAGTCCCCCGGACAGGACCCTCGCCGAACGCTCGCCGAGGCCAGCCCACACCGCAGAGGCCACGATCGACCGGACCAGCGGTAGCAGAACCCACCACCACACCCGGCTCACAGCCCGCCGCACCGAGACCAACACAGCAGCTCTCTGACTCGACGGCTCCGGGGCGCGGCCCGATGTCGAGTCGTGGCGCTGGTCGCCAGCCGTGCCCGATCGGTCCTGTCCAACCTCGACGGTTGCTGTGTCCTCAGGGTCGGGGGGCACGCTGTGCAACTCGGTGGGGTTCATGCGCCGACTCCCAGCGTCACGCCGCGATCGGGCCCGACGAGGACCAGAGCACCGGCGCCACCGGACGAGCTGTCGTGCTCCGAGTCGGGAGACATCCCTGCGGGCCGGTGCTGAGCGTCGGAACTCTCGTTCTGCGCCATGCCCAGCTCGCGCTCGGCGTCCTCGATATCGCGGCGGCCGGTGCGTGGTGACTGGCCGAAGATCGCGCCGACCTGGGATCCGGTGAGCTCCACCGACGGGATGAGCCCCCCACGGATCAGGTCCTTCACCTGCTCGACCCGGACCTCCCTCTCCGCACTCAGGAGATCCTCACGCTCCCAACGGGTCCCACCACCCGCACCGTCCGCCGGGAGAACCCGCGTCCCGGCGTCAGAACCCTCGTGCACCGTCCCAGCCTGCGGCTCAGCGGCCTCTACGACGGTCGCCGCAGCTGGCGCGATGCCAGCCGCAGCAGCCGCCTCCGCCACCGTCACCGGACCGTCTCCCGAGTCCGCCGCCGCGGCCTTGACCGCCGCGGTGAGACGGTCACGAAGCTCCGGGGCAGCCTCGGTCGCGACAAACACGACCAACGGCGGCACCGAGTGCAGCAAGATCTGTCCCGGATCCAGCGCACCCCACGCCTTCCAAGTGTTCATCGCATACGTCGCACCCAGAGTCGCCCAGCGGGCCCGGCGAGCCCAGACCGGCGTCGCCAGCTGCCACCGAGAGGTCGTCTGCTCCGCCAGCACCACCGCGATCAACACCAACGACACCATCGGGTCGAGCAGCCATGCCGCCCACCAGCCCGGAGACCACTCCTCGGCGCCCTCGGCCCCGAACTCCTGCACGTTGGTCATGCAGAACGCCATCCCGAGCACGATCCCGGTCCACATCAACCGGTTCACCTGGCCCCGGACACGCTCCACCTGCAACGCAACCACATCCGGGTGCGTCGACAGCTCCCGCACCTTGGCCGAGTGCTCGGCCTCGGCGGCCAGCACCGTCGCCCGCTCCTGCAGCGACTGCGCGGACTTACGCGGCCACATCGAGACCACCCGCCGACGTCGCGAGACGAGCCGTCCGGGCCCGAAGACCACGCAACCAGCTCGCTGTCTCACGCCGAGACCTCTGCGCATCCTGCTCCGCCAGATCGGGGGCGGGCGCAGCCTCGACGGCGCACCCGCGGCACGGCACACCGGCCGGAGCGGTCAAGGACACCGGATGGACCAGTAGGCCGCACAGCGCGCGATAGCGGCCGGCAACCCGGCCGCTGGTGAGCTCCTCCGACGCAACTTCGTGCTCGAGTCCATCGCCGACAGAGGTCATCAGGACGTTGTTCTGATGGCTGTGACGAGGCGACCAACCATCGGCGGCGAGGCGGGCCGCGGCCCCTTCTCCGAGTACCGCCATCGCCGGGCGCGCGGGCCGCAGCTGATGACTCGCGGATGGGCTCTCGGGCCAGTGACCTCGGTTTGGGATCCTTGACATGACGGTCGTGCTCCTCGTGCTCGACGGCTGGGTGAGCGCGATCTGTCAGGCCCCGGCGGATGTGCCTGCATCCGCCGGGGCCGCCCACCGGTACATGCCGGGGGATCGCACCTACATCTTATCCAGTGCTACGATGGATAACAAGCTGCGATCTGACTGCCGGAGGTACGCGCGCCGCTATCCAGTGGGCGATTGACTAGCTGGTCGAGCCCGACCGACACTGACCTGGTCACACCCTGACCGGGAGGAACGCCGATGACCGAGAACGTGCACCACCTCGAGATCCGCACGCTCGTAACCACCGCCAGCGAATGCGGAGAGAGCCGAGTCTGCCCGTCAGTCCACGAAGTCGTCGGCGCCCCCGAGAACCTGTGGGTTGTGTCCAAGCGGACCACCCCGGCCGAGACCGCCGCATTCCAGCACTTGCTCGACGAGGGCGAAGTCCTCGGCTGGATGCCCGCAGGGCTGCTCCCGGCCGAGTGCGACGCAGTCGCGCGCACCCGTGGGGTGACTGGGCCTGGCGTCCATCCGGATCGGGTGTACGTGATCTCATCCGAGGTCACCGGCGAGGTCGAGCTCATCGCCTTCGCCGAGCTGTTCGACCCCGTCACCGAACAGCTCGGCACCGTCAAGGCGCGGCTCCTGGAGGGAGTAGCAGCATGATCGACGAACAGCAGCTCGAAGCTGCCATCGACGAACACTTCCACCACGCCGGGGACAAGCTCTTCCGGATGGAGTGCCTTCCCCGCTACATGGCAAGCGAGGGCGAGGAGAGCGACTTTCAGCGCTACCTGGCCGGGGCCGACGGACCCGACATGGAACGCAAGGAGCAATGGCTCGCCATCCTGCGGGGCGAGGAGGCCCGCGGGCTGATCTCTTATCGTGTGCGCGCGTTCTCCAACGCCATGACCGAGTACGAGCGGTATGAAGCCGACTGGTGCTATGTCCACAACGCCGCAGCCGGCGAGGACATCTCCGTGCTCCGCGACGGCGAGCACGACACCCCAGCGACGTTCATCAGAGAAGACTTCTGGCTGGTCAATGACGCGCTGCTCATCCCGATGCAGTACGACGAGCACGGCCGCTTTCTGAGCGCCGACATCGTCACCGACCCCGACACGATCGCGCCGTACCTACAGGCGCGCGACGACGCCCACGCAGCGGCGGAACCCTTTCGCGCGTGGTGGGACCGACACCCCGAGCTGCACCAGCGCAAGAGGGCGGCCTGAGCTCAGTGCCCGATGCGCAGCCGAGTAGTTCCCCGGACAGACTCCCGCCGCTGTCCGGGGAGCTGCTGCGCGCGCTGCGCGAGCAGACCGGCCTCAGCCAGAACCAGGCACGCAAGGCAGCCGGGGTCGGGCAGTCTTCGCTGTCCCGTACCGAAGCCGGTGAATCCCGGCCGACCCCACGACTGGTGCGCGCGGTGCTGCAGGTCTACGCGCAGCACGGCGTCGGCTCGCTCACTCCCGAGCGCATCGACGAGCTCGTAGAGCAGGCACAAGCCCTAGAGGCCGAGCGCGTGGACGCCCGTGTCGTCCTGCAGAGCGGGAGCGCACACCGGTTCCAGTGGCGCATTCACGAGGCCGAGCGGGCCGCCCGCCTGGTGCGCTCCTACCATCCCTCCGTCATCATCGGTCCGCTGCAGACACGAAGCTACGCAGGTGCGGTGTTCACCCCCGACGAGCAGCTCGACGAGCAGGACGCGGCACAGTCCGTCGACGCCCGCATGGAACGTGCTCAGCTACTCGCCGATCCCGGCCGCTCCTGGCAGATGGTGCAGAACGAGCAGGCCCTGCGGTGGCCGGTCGGCGGCTACGGTCAACAAGCTGAGCAGCTGGAGAGCATCGTGCGCATCGCCGCCCAGCCGAACGTCAGTTTCCGGGTGCTGGCTCTGGACACGGTTGCACCCCGACCGGCACCGGTATCGGGCTTCCACCTCTACGACGACACACAGGCGCTCGTCGGCACCGAGTCCGGAAGCACCCTGATCCAAGACCCTGACTACATCGCCATGTACGCGCAGCTGCACGTCGAACTCTCCGAACTCGCTCTGCCCGAAAACGAGTCACTGGAGCTACTGCGACACCTGGTGCACGATTACCGGGAACGAAGCTAGACACACTCGGCCGCCGTCAACCCGGCCCGGGTACGAGCGACATCCCAGACAGCACTCAACCGAGGAGACACGGCCACCACACACCATCAACCGGCGCCCACGCAGGCGCCGGCCGCAGCTGCCATCGAGCAGGCCCGGCGACTCGACCCAGCGCTGCGTGCGTTCCTCTCCATCGGTCTCGACACCGGCGTGCCACCTCATCCTGGCGAAACACCTGAGTCTCTGATGACCGGTCTACCGATCACGGTGAAGGGCGAACGAGGCGCCCGACACCCTGGTGTACAAGCCCTTCTCCAGGCCGGCGCCGTGCCCATCGGGACCACATCAGTCCCCCGTGGCCCGCGCGGCTACCAGACCTGGGGCTACACCGATCGTGGTCCGACGCGTAACCCGTGGCGACCGGACCTGTCCCCCGGCGGATCGTCCGCCGGCGCTGCCGCGGCGGTCGCCGCCGGGATCGTCCCGCTGGCCTGCGGTAGCGATGGGGCCGGATCCGTCCGGATCCCGGCTGCGTGGTGCCACGTGATCGGCTTCAAGCCCACCACCGGCCGTGCCCCCACCCCCGACCCGACCGGGCTCGCCGTACCGGGCGTGCTGGTCCGCGACCCCGCTCTCCTACGGCCCTGGGCCGACGCCGTACTCCCGGACTGGTTGCCAAGGGCAGAGAGACCACCGAGCCCCCTGCTGGTCGCCGCCTGGTCGGCCACCCTCGGCTATGCCGGTCCGCATCTCGACCCCGAGGTCGTCGAGATCGCCGAGCGAGCAGCCCAGGCCCTGTGCGCTCGCGCCGGCCTGGCCCTGGCCCGACCGGGGGTCAACCTCATCGATCCCGCGAGCGCGTGGATGACGCTGCGCAGCACCACCTCGAGCGCAGCGGAACGGCAGCTCGCACACCGAACGCGACAAGACAACAACAACCGGCTCGCCGAGGTCTTCCAGAGCGCGGACCTGGCGCTGACTCCCACGACCCCGGGGCGGGCGCATGGCCACGACGGCCCCGGCGCGCACCTCAGCGTCGCGCTCACCTGGGGCATCAACCTGTCCGGGCACCCCGCAGCGAGCGTCCCGGCCGGATTCACCGCCGACGGCTGCCCGGTGGGCCTGCAGATCATCGCCCGCCCCCGCAGCGACGAGTCGCTGCTGCAGCTCCTCGACGACCACGTACCGCCGGCCCCGATCGCGCCCCTCGCGCAGCAGGCCATGACGAACCTGGAGCCGTGAACGATGATGACCGCTATGACTACGGCCCACACTCATGGCCTGACACTGGCCAGCGACGCGATCCTGAGCTGGACGCACCGCTACGGGTCGACCACGTCGTGCCTGGCGCGGCTGCGCGGCACCCGTGACCCGGCCGCAGCCGATCGCCTGCTGCTGACCGTCGTGCTCAGCGAGCTGCGCGGTCAGCCCCGCGGCCACTACGTCCTGTCCGACGTCGCCGGCGCCGCGAACAGTGCGTGCGCCCAGCTCGTGCCGGGCAGCGTCGACCCGGGCGCGATCACGTGGCTGGTGCACCACGGCGAGTTCTCCAGCGCCGACCCGACCGGGCCGGAGTCGCTGACCCGCGTCGACCTGCACTGGACCCTCGACCGCTACAGCGTCCCGGCCTGGGACGAGGTCACCCGGCTGAACTACGACGACTCCCGCCAGTTGCTCGTCGAGCTCCGACTGCGCCCGGTCGACGAAGTCCTCGACGCGATGCCCTGGGACATCCCACGACCCCGGCAGGACGGCGGCGACACCGGCGCGCCCCAGGGATGATCGACACACCCCAGACCCGCACGATCCCCGGCCGCGCGATCCTGGCCGAGGTGCGCGACACCTACCGCGACGCCTACGCAGTCACCCTGCAGGAACACGGGACTCGCGTGGTGGTCGTGCGGTTCGAGTCGACCACCGACGACACCGACTGGGCCGCTCGGATGGAGGCATCCCGCGTCTCGGCCGAGCAGAAGGTGCGCACCTTCACCGCGCTCGGAGCCACACCGGACCACATCGTCGTGCCCGACAGCGTCGGCATCAGCGAGATCGCCGGCATCATCCACCGCGCCAACGACGACCCCCAGGTCGCCGGGATCATCGTCCAGGCCCCGCCACCCCAGGCCGTGCTCGCGCTGCTCAACGAGATCGACCCTGCCAAGGACATCGACGCCCTCGGCATCTTCTCGCCTCGTACGGCGTGCGCGACCGCCGACGGCGTCGTGCGCATCGCCGAGCCCTACCTACCCGATGCCCGCATCGCGGTCGTCGGCAGCAGCGGCTTCGTCGGCTCCGGCGTCGTCACGCTCCTGCGCCAGGGTGGCCACGATCCGATGCTGTTCGAGGACGGGGACGACTTGCGCGGGCTCCGCGAAGCCGATGTCGTCCTCTCGACGACCGGAAGTCCCTGGCTGCTCACCTCCGACCACATCCACGCCGAGCACCGCCTGGTCGTCGACTCAGGATTCACCCCGCACCCCGACGGACCCCGCGGTGACCTCCACCCCGGCGCCGCAGCCCAGCCGCTGGTCGTCACCCCCGTGCCCGGCGGAATCGGGCCCGTGGAGATGGCAGTACTCGCCGAACGCCTAGTGCAGCAACACGCCGCTCCCGAGCTCGACTCCTGGCGGTTCCACGGACTCGACGCGCCGAACCCGTCCCTCACCACGGCCCAGGAGGACGTCACCCACGCCCTGCAACCCCGTTCCGAGATCGAGCCTGACGAGCAAGGCTACGACCGTGACGATGGGTTCGGCCTGGACTGAGCTGAGCAGTCAGCTCGCAGGGACATCGGCAACCCCCGATCGGTCGTTTCAGAAAGTTGTGGCGTGTCGCGGCCCGCCGTTTCAGAAAGTAGGGAAGGATGCTCCGCATGGCTAGACGACCAACAGGCCGCCCGTCGAAGGGCCCGCGCGCAGTGGTTCTTCCGCGGGTCCTGCTGGCCGACGACCGTGCGCTCAAGACCCTGGCCGCCGCCCGGGGATGGTACGTGTCCGAGACGGCAGCCAAGCTGATCAACATCGGGCTGCGGCACGTCGCCGAGCTTTCCGCCGATTTGCCCCGCCGAGTTCCGGCCGCGGAGTCGACCGACTTCACCGCGCGGATCCCCGAGGTCGACAACCAGGCTCTTCGCGCGATCGCGAGTGACCGCGACCGCAGCATCTCCGTCGTGGCCGGAGCACTCGTGCAACTCGGGCTCCGGTATCGCAACGAGCTGGTGGGACAGATCCCAGCGCCGTACCCCAACCATCAGGAGCAGCGTCTGATCAGGGCCTCTTAAACGAGAACGAGACGGCCCCCCTGCCAGGGGGCCGTCTCCGTTCGTTCTCGCGTCAGCCGGTCATGCACCCGCCTGACGCCGTAGCCCCGGCGAACCGGGGCCAATCCCCCACCTGCGAAGAAGGGGCGCTTTCGCGTGTCCAGGATACATCCTGGGCCGGGAGCCAACCACTACAGACACGGGGCGAGTTCGTCGTGCCCAGAATCAGAGCGCTCGCCAGCAGCGGGCACCGGATTCTGCACTCTGTGTTACGAGCACGGCGCGTTCACCCTGGCCTCCGGCCCCTCCCAGCTCTGCCTGCTCCACGAGCTCCCCCTCGTGGAACAGCTGCCCAGCGGTGCCTACGGCATCCGCGCGGCCGCGGCACTCCGCCGGACGCCTCGCGGACGTGCTGCCCGCGGCCGTGTAGGACCGACCAGCGGACCCGGTCGCCCGCGGCGCGCGCTGCCTCCCAGCCGGCGCGCCCGAGCCCGCGGTGTTGCCCGGGCACGTGCCCGTCATGGCGCCGGGTTCGTGCCGCACCCGGGCTGGCGCCACTTCATCGACCGCGAGTACCGGGTCCTGACTGCCCAGCCCGAGGCCCTCGACCACGTCGCTCGCCTGGTCGATGACGAGGACTGGCGCTCGGACAAGCGCCGCAGCTGGTCGGCGATCCTGCGGCGCCTGGTGTGCCACATGGACTGGGAGACCGGACTGATCACCGGACTCACCACAGAACGGCTGGGCGCCGCCGGCGGTCGCGCCGAGCGCACGGTCTCCCGGGTCTTGGCCTGGGCCCGCGACTGCGGGCTGCTCGTCGTCGTCGAACCCGGCGCGAGCGCGGAGTTCCTCGGCACCGACACCGGACGAACCCCCACCTACGCGCTGGTCACCCACAGCCCGCTGCCCCGCCTCGACGCTGGTCTATCCCTGGAAGACGAGGCTGCCGATGAGCAGCCTGCTTCCCGAGGTCAGAGCACTGTGGATGAAAGTGGCGACCTCCCCACTACTCACGTAGGTACTAAGCCCTTGTCGGGCGGCAGACGGCCACATCTCCAGTCGGCACTCGGCTGGCACCCCTATGACGTCCCCGACACCTCCGGTGCCAGAAACGCAGCAACCCTCTCGTTAATCACGCTTCTCGGCCTAGGAGGCCGGAAAGGCAGCAAGATTGAGATTTGGCGTGCCCGGGCTCTGCTCAAGCCGTGGTGGGAGGCCGGCGCCACCGTCGCCGGGCTCCGTCACGCCCTCGAGCACCACCCCGACCGGCCCGACCAGCCCCGCGGACCGGTCACCACCGATGCCCGCGACCCGCTGCGGGTCATGGGAGCACGGCTGCGGCCCTGGCGGGGCCGGCTGAACGAGATCCGCGCCGTCCAGATCGGCCGCATGCGCAGCACCACTGCGTCGGGGCCCGAGCGCCGACAGCCACCGGTCCTGCACCGAGGGGCTGAGCCGGTGGTGCAGCTCGACCGGGCGCTGCTCGACCGGCCGGCCGGCCGGGGAGCGCGGCAGGCTGCACGAGAGGCACTTAGTGAGCATCTGCGCCAGCTCCGGGAAGCTCGCGCCGGCCACGTGCCCTGACCGGGCACACAGCGGCGGCGGCGCACCCCGGGCGGCGCGACTAGTGACCAAAACCGCTGGTGAGACCCTTGCGCGTGCGCCCACGCGGATCATTAGGGCCATCTGGGCCCGTGCGTTCGCGCCGCGCCGCGGCCAGTGCATCGCGGCGGACCTGGTCGGGGACCTGATCCAGGGTCACAGACAGGCTGTCGAAGACAGCGGCCATCGCCAGCCCGACGTCCTGGCCGTGCAACCCGGCGTAGGTGTCCTGCACCGCGCGTCGCCGCAGCTGTTGGGCGAACTGGGCGAGCAGGAGGCGGTCATCACGGAGCTGGACCGCGGCACGTTCCTCGGAGGCGCGCATCACCGCTCCCTACTCGTACGAGGATCGAGCTGGGCGCGGAGCGCATCAGCGGTCCAACGCACCGTGCGCCGCAGCTGCAGCGGCACCGGCCGACCTGCCGAGAGCTCGGCGGCCGCGGCCCGCAGGATCCCCGCGACCCGCCCGGCGACCACCCGGTCCGGGATCGGCGGCACACCCCCTTCGACCAGTCCGGCCACGACACGCAGCGCCGAGGCCTCGGCTTCGGTCTCGGCGTCGACACGGTGGGCGTAGCGGTCGTAACGACTGTTGTCGCCCATCCCCCAGCCTCCCGCCGCGGCGTCCAGCTCTGTGGTCCGTCGGGGTGCTTCCCCCACCCCGACGGACCCGCGCAGCCTAACCCAGATGGGAACAATAGTTCGAACTATGGGTTTCTGCGTGGTCGTTCGGCGAGCGCAGAGTTCCGGTGAGGTCGCGACCGCAGCCGGGTGGGCCGTGGTGACTCTGCACCCCGCGCTCCGGCTTACCCGCCGATGCCGCGCTTGGCCGCACCCGACGCGGGTGACACCACCAGGCCCCATCGTCGGCTGCCGGTCAGGCGGTCGGGGTGGTGTCACGCCGGTCGGGCGAGCGCGCGGCCCCGTCGCGCCGGACCGCGGGGTGTGGGCGAGTCACGTCCCAACGCAGCGGTCGGGACCGCACCGGCCCCGCTTCCCCAGGGGCCGGTGCGTACGCTCGAGAGAACGGAACCCGTGTCATGGAGCAGATCACCGACCAGAACGCCGTCTCGCTGACCACCCGCAACGCCGACCTGAGCGACATGGTCGAGCTGCTGCGCACCCAGCAGGCCGCCAAGACCGACCATGTCGTCGCCGCGTCCGACTTGGCCGCCCAGGGCGGGCAGATGCTCGTGCACGGCGCCGGCAGGAGCGAGCTGTCGATGGACGGGGTCACCACCGGTGACCTGACCCTCGCACCGACCCGTACCGCCGACAACGGCATCGCCGACAAGCTCGGCATCCCGGCCGCCTACCTGCGGCGGACCCGCGAGCAGAACATCGACCTCTACGACGCCAACGTCAACGGCTGGCTCACCCACCGGCCCGATCGCCGGTTCCTGGTGCGCGGCCTGGCCGACGGCGAGGGCCGGCACGGGGTGATGCGGGCACTGCTGTCGGACCGCTACCGCCCCATCGAGAACCTCGACGTGCTGATGACCTGCCTGGACGGCATCCGGGAGGCCGACCACCCCGTCGACATCGTCTCGGCGGACCTGTCCGAGTCCCGCATGTACGTCAAGATCCGCTCCACGGCCGTGGCCGCGATGGCGCCGGCACTGCTGACCGGCTACACCTCCCCGTTCTCCGGCGACCGCGGCGCCGACAACCCGACGGTGTTCGCCGGGTTCGTCCTGACCAACTCCGAGACCGGGCAGGGCAAGTTCCGCCTCATCCCCCAGCTCACCGTCCAGATCTGCACCAACGGCATGACCCTGACCCGCCACGCCATCGACGAGGTCCACGCCGGCGGGCGCCTCGAACACGGCCAGATCGACTGGTCGGCCGACACCCAGGCCGCCAGCCTGGCCCTGGCGAAGAAGATGACCCGCGACGCCGTCAGCAAGTTCCTCGACCCGGTCTGGGTGGCCGAGCGCATCGCCGAGATCGAGGCCGACGCCGGGGTCGAGGTCACCCGCCCCCAGCAGACCATCGAGCACGTCAGCAAGAAGCTGCGCTTCTCCACCGCAGCCCAGGACTCGATCCTGACCCACTTCATCCGGGGCGGGGCCCCGACCTCGGGTGGGGTGCTGCACGCGGTCACCGCGGCCGCTCAGACCATCCCCGACGTCGACGAGGCCTACGAGGTCGAGTCCCGCGGCATCGAGGCCATGCAGCTCTCAGCCACCTTCGCCGCGGCCGCGAGCTGACCGCTCCCCACCTCGCCAGCCCGTCCGACCGGCACCCCCGCTCGTAATCAGCCGGGGTGTCGGTCGGCGGGCCCGGGTCGTGTCTGACCACCATCCCCTTGCGAACAGGAGCTCCAGCGATGACCACGATTGCCGACATCCGGCGGATCTTCTCCGTGCGCGGTATCGATCCCGACCAGCTCACCCAGACCCCACCCGACAGTCACGGCGCAGCGTTCGTGTTCGCCCCGCCGGGCGGGGGCCGGGTGTGGTTCGCCCCGCTCGAGCGGGCCGGCTGGCGGATCGGCTGGCACTACCTCGTCACCGCCCACGGTGCGCTGGTCGAGCACGGCCGTACCGATTCCACCATGGCGTCCTTCCGGTCCTGCACCGCCACACCAACCGGCGTGCCGCGTGATCCCCGCAGTGCTCGCCCGCCTCGCCCCGCCGGCCGCGCACCGGCCCTTCCCGCTGCGCGCCGACGGCCCTGCCGAGCGGTGGATTCTCGGGCTGTTCGTGGCCTGGCGGGATCTCCAGGCCGACGGCGGCGGGTCGATCAGCGGTGCTGATCTGGTCGGCCACCTGGATGAGATGTTCACAGCGATCGGCCTGGACGACGCCACCAGTCTGCTCGGGCTCGCGGCACAGTGCCCGCACCAGCCACGGTGCCGGCACAGCCACGACCACGACACCGCCGTCGAACAGCAGTAGACGGGACGGAGCGTGGGTCCGCCCCGCAGCAGGGGGCGGGCCCACGCTGGCATCCCGACGGTGGCTCGGTGATGAACCTGCCGCGGGGTCCCCGCGGGTGAACCCGCCCCAGCAGCTACCCGCATGCGCATCACCACTGCCCGGCGGGTCCACGCCGCCGCGACCACGGCAGAACCCCCACCGGGCCGCCCGTCGGGCCGCCGGAGACGCGCAGCGCGCCCCCGGCCATCGGGGACGCACCACCCGGCCAGCGACGCCGGGTGGTCATCACCGGTGAGTGAAAGGCCTGCTGCCCATGACCACAGAACCGACCACAGAACCGACCACAGAAGCGACGGTCGGCACCGACGACCAGCCCGACACCGAGTTCGACACCACCCGCCCGGGGTTCGACACGAGTGAGGCCCTCAGCACGCTCGACCAGCTCGGTGAGCTGGCCTGGGCCGACCCCGCCGAGCTGGTGTTGGAGGTCAACACCCGCACCGAGGTTCATCTCGACCCGCACTTCTGTGCCTCGGTCCGCGACCGCGGTGTGCGCGAGCCGATCAGCGTCTACCGACGCGACGACGGCGACGGCGACGGGTCCAGCGTGCTGGTCGTGCGCAAGGGCCAGCGTCGCACCCTGGCCGCACTCAAGGCCGGCCTGGCACGCGTGAGGGTCCTCGTCGAACCCCAGACGACCACCGCCGACACCGACACTGAACCGGAGCGGGCCCGACGCACTCACGACGCCGAACGGATCATCGACCAGCTCACTGAGAACCAGCACCGCGCCGGAATCTCCGATGCCGAGCAGGTCATCGCGCACCAGCAGCTGCTCGGGCTCGGTATGTCCAGGGCGCAGATCGCGAGCACCACGCGGACCCCGGCCAAGCGGGTCCGCCAGACCACCGCGGTCGCCGGCAGCGCCCGCGCGATCGAGGTCGGCGCCCGCTACGACCTCGATCTGGTGCAGATGTCGGTGATCGCCGAGTTCAGCGACGACGACGACGCCGTCGCCCAGCTCACCGAGACCGCGCTACAGCGGCCTCACCAGCTCGCCCACGCCGCGCAGCGGCTGCGTGACACCCGCGCCGAGCGGGCCCTGTGCGCCGCGCTCGAAGACCAGCTGCGCGAGGACGGTGTCACCGTCCTGGGTCGTGACGACGGCCGTCACGACACCGCGATGACCCTGGCCCGGCTGCGGCCTTCCGGGGACGACCCGTCGGGCACCGAGCTCACCGAGGACGCCCACCGCGACTGCCCGGGCCATGCCGCGACGGTCACGGTGCGCTTTGACTTCGACCAGGGCAAGACCGCCCACACGCTGTGGGTGTGCACCGACCCCGCCACCCACGGCCACGCCGAACGCTACGACCGCCCCCGCAGCCAGACGCCGGCGGCGCCGGTCGGGGAGACCGACGAGCAGCGTGAGGCCCGGGAGGACCGCGAGCGTGAGGCCGCGCGGGAGGCGCGCCGCACGGTGATCGCGAACAACAAGGCGTGGGAGTCTGCGCAGGTCGTGCGCCGCGACTGGCTGCGCGAGCTGTTCGCGCGCAAGGCTGCCCCGAAGGGGGCGGCGATCTTCGTCGCCGCCGAGTTCGCCCAGGGCGACCACGACCTGCGCCGGGCGATGGAGTCCGGCAACGCCCTCGCCTCAACACTGCTCGGGCTCGGCGACGCCGGCGGCGGCTACGGCTACTACAGCGGCCGGCCCAACCCCATCGCCGAGGCCGCACGCTCCAGCTCGGCTGCCCGGGCCACCATGCTCGCGCTCGCCCTGGTACTGGCCGCCTACGAGGACGGCACCACCCGCGACAGCTGGCGCAACCCGACCCCGTCGACGCGCCGCTACTTCGCCCAGCTGCGCGATTGGGGCTACGCCCTGGCCGACGTCGAGCAGCTCGTCCTCACCGGCGACACCACCGTCGATACCACCGACGTCCTCCAGGACCCCGGCGACGATGTTGATGTCGAACAGCAGGCTGCGCCCGAGGGTGAGGAGGACAGCGCGGCTGCGGCCCTTGGCTGATCGTCACCACTTCCGGGGCGGGGCGCGCTGAGGCGCCCCGCCCCGTTGTGCGCCCTGCACGAGCTGTCGGTGGTGGGCCGGGTCCTGGAGCCGGGGAGGGCTCGGGCCGGATCGCCCACAGGTCAGCACACCGGCGGTGGGGTGCGCGGCGATGAACCCGTCCGACCCGGCCGGGTGAGACCGCCAGGAC
This sequence comes from Pseudonocardia kongjuensis, assembly GCF_039526905.1. Taxonomy (NCBI): domain Bacteria; kingdom Bacillati; phylum Actinomycetota; class Actinomycetes; order Pseudonocardiales; family Pseudonocardiaceae; genus Pseudonocardia; species Pseudonocardia kongjuensis. The sequence continues at coordinate 93,508 of NZ_BAAAJK010000008.1, forward strand.
CAGATGGGCCGTAGCGGAGCCGGTCAGCCCGGTGCCGGCTGTGCACCCGGGGTGCCGCCTCGGAGGGGCCACCGGTCACCTGCCGGGCCCACAGCCGGGGGCGGGCCGGTTCCGCCTGTTCCCGGCCGGGTCCTGGTCCCGCTCGCGGTCTCACACCGTCGGGGCCAGACCGAACCCCCGCCGCCCCCTGCGGGGCCCCACCGCCGCCGCGCTGAGGCAGAGCCGCGTTCCAGCCGCCGAGCCTCACCGACCCCGTGGAGGGCCACCATGACGATCACCAACACGAGCAGCAGCGGCGCCCACGTCGGCGAGGCGTTGAGCCTCGACCGGCTCCGGGAGCGCTCGACCCGGTTCGACGTGCTGGGCGTCCACATCGCGCCGGATCCGCACTGGATCCGGCTGGTCGTCTCCGACGACCACGGCGCGGTGGAGATGCGCTGGCTCGCAGACCCGTGGGCCATGGGCACGAGGACCGACGGGCTCTCGGTCACGCTGCACTCGGTCCACCCGCTGTGCGCGGACCGGCGGGCCGAGGAGCTGGGCGAGGACTGCGACCTCACCGGCGACGAGGTCACCGTCGGAGTCTGTTATCCCGACACGCTCGCCGACGATGCCCTGGCCCGCGACATCCGGCCGATCTTCGACGCCGGCGGCCTCGGACCCGTGATCGTGGTCCTGGCCGGCTACCACCGCGACCTGCTCAACCGCTGACCCCCCGGCGAGCCCCGGCCCACCAGGGCCGGGGCCCGTCGTGTCGCCTCCCATCCCACCTTCTCCAGAAGGGCCACTCGTCATGCCTACCTTCGCCATCACCGAGGACCAGCTCACCGCTGCGCTGCACGCCGTGATCGCCGACCGCGGCCTGAACTGGACCTACCCCGACATCGACACCGACCCCGATGCCTACGTCGACCCGCAGGATCACCACCCGCTGTTCGCCGAGAACACCGTCGACCACGGGCTGCCCTCGTGCCGCTACGTCAGCGCCGACGGCCACCGCCCGATGTGCCTGATCGGCGCCGCGCTGCACCGCGCCGGGGTCCCCCTGCACGTGCTCGCCGACCACGAAGGCGCCCTCGCCGACGTCATCCTCGATCTCGTGATCGAGCCGGTCCTGCCCGGCCTCGTCGCCGACGCCACCCGCGCGGCGCAGAACGTCCAGGACGACGGCGGCACCAGCGGCGACGCCCTCACCGCCTACCACAACGTCCTGATCGCCGGGCGCGTGATGAACCGCGCGAGCGCCTGACCACCTCCGGCCACGAGGACGGGCACTCCCGCTCCCCCTGGCCGCCGATCACCACAGGCTCTGGCTCCGAGCCGGTCCCGAACGAGAGGCACACGCGATGACCACCCTGGCCCACATCAACGGCGAGATCCTCCACATTCCCGGCCTGACCCTCTGGGGTCGGCGCCAGGTCCGCGGACTCCACACCAAGCACTCCCTGATCTGCTCCGGCCCCGCCGGAGCCGTCGAGCTCTGGGCTCACCTCGACGCGCCGGACATGGGCGGGGTCGAGTTCCACGACGTACGCGAGCAGGTCCCCGGCGAGGGCCCGGAGCCGTGCGACCTGCTGCCCGGCGGGACGTGCTTCGTCGAAGGAAGCAGCGGCATCTACACCCGCCAGTTCCTCCCGATGATCACCGCCGGCCAGTCCCGCGACGTCTGCGAGCACCTCACCGACCTCTACGTCATCCACCACGGCGGACTGCCCGCCCGAACACCAGCAGTAGGGAGCCGACCGTGACCGTCACCTTCTTCCCCGCCGAGCCCGCCGCCGGCGCGACCGTGCTCGGCGCGTCCATCCACTGCCCCGCCGACCCTCGCCAGGACCGCCGCCGGTTCCGCGACTACACCGCCGCGACCGCGGGCCTGGCCGAACACCACCAGTTCTGCACGGATCCGTGGTGCGCCGGACAAGCGGGCTACGTCGTCGAGCACCGCAGCACCGACGGCGAACCGCGCCTCAATCTGGCCAGCGTCCACGCGCGCACGCTGCTGCGCGCCCTGGGCCTATGCCCGGAGATCGGCGCCGGCGACCTGCACCCGGCGACCATGGCCGGGATCGCGCCGTCCACTCCGCAGGACGCCGAGGATGCCCTGGTGGGATCTCTGCCCGCGGAGCTGATGCTCGGCCGGGTCGAGCTGGCCTTGGCGGCGGCGCCCGACGACGCCGGCGTCCCCGCCACCGAGCACCGCGACGGCGCGGTGATCGACTGCGGGCGACCGGTCGGGTGGCTGCAGACCCGGCTCGCGGTGCTGCGCGAGGTCACGCTCTACGCGCGAGCCCACCAGCGCGACGTCGTCTGGGTCTGAGCATGGGTCTGAGCGCTGTGGCTGTCTGCTGAGGGCGGCCGTGCACGCCACGCTGCGACGCGTCGTCCGGGAACGAGTGCCCCGGTGGGGCGGGATGCCTCCTGGGGATGTCGGTGCCCAGGTGTGGAGACGCCCGAAGGTCAGCACCCCGGCGCGAGGTACGTGCCGATGAACCGGCGCCCGACGCCGAGCGGGTGGGACGGCGCCTCACTGCGTTCGGACCCGCTTCGCGGGTTCCCACCCGCTCGGGCCAGCCCCGAACCCCCGCCACCCCTGACGGGCCTCACACCGCCGCGCTGAGGCAGGGCCGCGTCACCAACCAGCCCGACACCCCAGGAGGCACCCCATGAACGAGATCACCCTCGCCGGCAACATCGGCAAGGAGCCCGAGCTGACCTACAACAAGGACACCGGCGAGGCCCGCCTGCGGTTCTCGATCGCCCAGAACGACCGCTACTTCGACCGCCGGAGCGGCGAGTGGCGCGAGAACCCGCCGGTCTGGACCGACGTGGTCGCCTTCCGCGAGCTGGCCGAGAACGCCGCCGATTCGCTGCACGCCGGGGACGCCGTGATCGTGATCGGCAAGCTCGCCGACAACTCCTTCACCCCCTCCGGGCAGGACTACCCGGTCCGGCGCACCGAGCTGCGGGCCCAGACCATCGGCGCGGACCTGCGCCGCGCGCGAGCCAGCATGACCCGCCAGCCCGGGCGCGAGCGAGCCGGTTCGACCACCGCTCCCCAGACGGCCGACTGATCCCCGGTCGGCCACCGGGCGGGGCGCCAGCCACCCCCTCAGGCGGTGCCCCGCCCGGTCTCCACCCCACCCGACCGCCGAAAGAGGTGAGCTGCGATGAACTTCCTGGACAACGCCCTGCCGTGTCGCGACGAGGACCCGGAGCTGTTCTTCGTCGTCGGGTCCGGGCCAGCCGCCGAGCACCAGCTCGACGCCGCCAAGGCCGTGTGCCGCCGGTGCCCAGCCATGGCCGCCTGCCGGGAGTGGGCCCTGTCCACCGGGCAGATCGGGGTATTGGGCGGGCTGAGCGAGGACGAGCGCCGCGCCCTACGGCGTGGCCGCACCGCCGGCCGCCCCCGCCGCACCGGCCACCGGACTCCACGCAGTGAACGGGCCCGACGACGAGCTGAGGCCATCGCCCGGGTCGAGCAGGGCGATCGGATCGACGACGTCGCCGCCCAGGCCGGTGTCAGCCGCCGCACCCTCGACCGGTGGCGGGCCGACGCCCGCACCAGCGCATGACCGGACCGGCCCAGAGCCAGGCCCGCCGGGACCGATCGGTCCCCGCGGGAGTGACGATCGACAACGGCTACAGCTGCGTCGAACGGTAGTCGTCAGACCACTACCGACGCCCACGCGCTGCGCCGCCTCCCGGAACCGGGGTGAGTGAGGCCTCGTGCCGATAGCACGACGGCGGCCGGGGGCCACCGTGGCGCCGGTCGGAGCATCCTGCGCCGTCGAGGTGGGGACGTGGTGACTCTGCACCCCACGGTCCGCCTTCCCACCGATGCCGCGCCAGCCGCACCCGACGCGGGTGACACCACCGACTTCGTCCCTCGGCCCACTGAGGGCGGGCGGGGTGGTGTCACACCGGTCGGGCGAGCGCGCGTCCCCGGCGCGGCGACCCGCGCGGTGCGGGCGAGTCACGTCCCACCGCGACCGGCGGTGGGGCCCCGATCCAGCCGGTAGCGGCCGGGGAAGGAAGCGCGCGGCCAGTACCTGGTCGATGCGCCCATCACGAGCACTGGGAGGAGGTGATTTCGCATGTCGCAGCACACCGAGACCGAGATGGTCGAGCTGGGTGACGCCGCGGTCCTGACCGAGGGCGGTGGTTCCGGCACGTCGGAGGACAAGCGCTACGTCTACGCCTGATCCAGGCGAGAGGCACGAGGGCCCGGTGAACGCACTGTCGTTCACCGGGCCCTCGTCGTTACCGCACCCCCCACCCGGGGTGCCCCGAGGTGGGAGGTCAGGAGATGAACGTTCGATGGTTCGGCGGCCGCAGCACCACCGGCACCAGCGGGTACCCGGCCGGCGGCCGCGCGCTCGCCGCCGACATCGCTACCGCGTGGCTGTGCGGGGATTGGCCCGCTTCACAGGTCACGATCGTGCAGGGTCCCGCCCGGACGGTGGCGGTCCTGGGCCGTGCCCGCTGCGAGGGCGACCTGCTGACCCGATGGGTGCGCGTCGGTGTCCCCGACTCCGCGGTCACCGCGTTGACCGGGGCCTACACCGTCGTCGAGATCACCCCACACGCCACGGTGGTGCTCACCGATCCTGGCTGGGTCCAGCCGATCTACACCACGACCACCGACGACGGTGCTGCGCTGTGGGGGTCGAGTTCGCTGGCGCTGGCCGCCCTGACCGGCTCGGGCGTCGACGACACGTGGCTGCACCAGCACCTACACCCCGGATACGACGGTGATCCCGGGGCCGAACACGGGGCCGGGGACCGGTCGGCGTTCGCCGGGATCACCACGGTGCCACCCGGCGTACGGCTGACCATCTCCGCGGCGGGAATCACGATCTCCCCGCTCACCGCCACCGGCGCCGTGTCCGACCGGCCGGCTGACCAGCTTCGGGAGGCGTTGCAGGACGCGGTCGCCGGGGTCGCCGAAGGTCCCGGCTCGACCGGCGCCGCGGTGGCGGCGGACTGCTCCGGTGGGATGGACTCGACGTCGCTGGCGATGCTGCTGGCCCAGCATCGGGACGCTCGCGGCGAGGACGTGCCCGGCACCGTTCTGGCAGTCACGGTGCACCCGGCCGGGATCACCGCGGGTGGCGATCTCGACTACGCCCGCGCCGCGGTCGACCACGCCCGCACCGGGCTGGCCGGGCGGACCCGGTCGCTGAAGCACCTGCTCTGCCCGCTCGACGACCGTCACCTGCCCTACGGATATCTAGGTGAACTGGTCCCCGCGACCGATGAGCCGGCGCCCTCGACGATCGCGATCGCCCGATTCGACGCCGAACTCGGTGTGCTCGCCGCCCTCGGCGTCGGCGACCTGGTGACCGGCGACGGTGGCGACACCCTGCTCGGCCCGCAGCCCGGATACCTGCCCGACCTCGCCGCCACAACAACAGTGCGCGCCCAGGCCCAGCTGCTGCGGCACGCACTGGGCTGGGCCCGCCTGCGACGTACGGCGGTCTGGCCGCTGCTCGCCCAGGCCCGCACGGCCGCCACCCGCGGTGAGCCGGGGGAGGCGGCGCGGACCCGCACGGCGATGCGGGTCGTGGCCCGCACCGCCCGAGCCGACGCTCAGATCGCCGAACAGTTCCACGGCATCAGCCTGCACAACCCGTTCACCGACCCCGGCGTGGTCGACGCCGCGCTCGCGATCCCGGGACCCCGGCGCGCCGGACCCGGTGACTACAAGCCGCTGCTGCGTCGCGCCATGACCGGGCTGCTGCCCGACACGGTGACCGCACGGCGGACCAAGGGCGACTTCACTCCCGACCAGTACCGAGGACTACGCACCCACCTCGGGGCCCTCACCGCGCTCGTCGACGGCGAACTGGCCGCCCGCAGTCTGATCGACCCCGCCCGCTACCGGGCGCTGCTGTCCCGGGCTGCCGCCGGCGCCCCGGGCATCGGGTTCCACCAGCTCAACCCCGTGCTGGCCACCGAGGTGTGGCTACGCGCCCTCGACCAGTGGCCCGCGGCCGCCCGATGGGCCTCCACGGCCGGGGACCCGCCTCCGACGGTCTCGACCTGTTCCCGATGGGAGGTCTTCTGATGACCACGATGTTCGTCCGTCCGCCCGAGGTCCGCGCCGCGGATCTCGGCCACACCGTCGTACTGCTGCACGAGCGCACCGGCGCCGTGCGGGCCCTGCTCGGTGCCCAACGCGAAGCGTTCCTCGCCCTGGAGGCCACCGGCACCTGGGTGCCCGGCACCGAGGCCGAGGCGCTGGCCACGAGCCTGTCGGGCGCGGGGTTCCTCCGCCCGGCCCGGTCGGACACAGCGCCCGCACCGGTCGTGGTGCTCCCGGCGACCGGCCCCAGCTGGGGCACCCAGGAAGCGCCCGGCGCACTCCCGGAACGTGGCCCACTGTCGCCGGCGTGGGCGCCCCTCGCAGCGTGCGCGTTGGCGACGGTGCTGCTCGTGCGCACAGCCGGGCGCCGAACGCACGCGTTCTCCCGCCTCCTGCACCTCGTCCGGATCACCACCCGGCTGGCACGACGCCCGGTACGCGACACCCAGGCCGTGGCGGTCCTAGACTGTGTACGCGTCATCGGACGCGTGTCTCCGTTCCGGACAGCGTGCTTGGAGGAAACCGTCGCGGCGATGCTCGCCCTGGCCGTCACCGGCCGGCGAGCTGGGTGGTGCCACGGGATCGCCGCGGATCCGATCAGGCTGCACGCCTGGCTCAGTCTCGACGGCTGCCCCGTCGGTGAGCCCACCTCCACGCTGCGCTTCACACCACTGATCCAGCTGCCCGAACCCGCCGCCGCGCCCGCGCGCGGCCATGACCGGGCGGCGAAAGGAGACACCTCATGACGCTGACCTCCAACGGCCACACCGACACAGCTGACACCACCGACCCCGGCGCCACGAGTGGCGACCACACCGCCGCGGCCACACCGCTGCTGTGGATGCGGGGCGAGCGCACCGCGCTGGGCCCGTTCACCCGCGAGCTGGCCGAGCTGTACTGGCAGTGGGAGAACGAGCCCGCCGTCATCGCCGGCATGGGCCGCCAAACCCCGGAATCCCTCGAAGCCCGCCTGACCGGCTACGACGCCCAATCCCGCAGCATGGGCACCATCCCGCGGTTCACCATCTACGACCTGACCCGGCCCGCTGGGCCGGTGCCGGTCGGGACCAGCGCACTGCGCATCGACCACTACGTGCGCACCGCGGAGTTCATCATCCTGCTCGGCGAAGACGGCCGCGGCCGCAACCTGGCGACCGAGGCGACTCGGCTGACCCTCGACTACGCCTTCACTATCTCGGCGCTGCGTTCGGTGTGGCTCAAGGTCCTCGAGCCGAACCTCGGCGCGATCGCCGCCTACGAAAAGGCCGGGTTCGCCCACGCCGGGCGGCTGCGCCGTGCCGGGTACTGGCGCGGCGCCGAGGCCGACGAGCTGCTCATGGACGTCGTCGCCGACGCCCATCTCGCCACCGGCTGACCGGGGGCCGCAGGAGCCCGCTACGGGGCCGATGAGCCCCGTAGCGGGACCTGCCCGGCGAGGAGCCGACCGTCGTGCAGGGCGCTGTGGGCCTGCTCGGCACGGTCGTCGCGGTGCACATCCAGCCGGGTGGCGACGAGTACGACCAACCAGCCGCGCGGCCCGGCCCCGGATGTCGTACCGGGACCGCGCCGAGCACACGCCCAAGACCCCACAGACCGGTGGAGCGGCTGCGCCGCACGGTGGACCTGGAGGGATCGGGCCGATCCTGCGGGCGCGTTCCTCACGCTTCAAGGGCGCTGACGCGTCGCTCGCGCGACAGCCCTGGCGGGCTGCCCTGGACCCGTGAGCCTCTACGCGCCCTCGGGGCGAGGCCCCCGAGGGGCAGGCGCACAGCCTGCCCCCGGTTGGCCGGCCCGGATCCCCGCCCGGCCAGGCACGGGGTTGGTAGAGCACAGGAGGAACACCCTCATGACCGTCACGACCAGCACCAACAGCCCCCGCTCCGACGCGGCGCGGTGCGATGCTGTGCACGACAGCGGAACCCGACCCGGGCGGGAGGAGGCAGCGCGCATGCCGCGACGTGCCCGCCCGCGCCTCGACCGTGAGGTGCTGCGGCTGCGACAGGTCGCGCTCGACGCCGCGGCCGCCGGCCTGTTCGTGTTCCCGGTCAAGGCCGGCTCGAAGATCCCCGCCTTCCACGGCGAGACCCGGTGCCGCAGGCGCGGGCCTTGCGCTGAGGGGCACCAGGGCTGGGAGCAGCGCGCCACGCGCGACCCGGCCCAGATCCGGCGCTGGTGGTCGAACTCCACCCGGTGGAACGTCGGGATCGCCTGCGGGCCATCGGGGCTGGTGGTGATCGACCTCGACACCCGCACCGAACCGCTCCCCGAGTGGGACGGGGCTACCACCGGCCGCGAGGTTCTCGACCAGCTCGCCGCCCGGCACGGCGAGATCCTGCCCGACACCTACTCAACGGTGACCCCGACGGATGGGGAGCACCTCTACTACCGGATGCCCGAGGGGCTGGAGTTGCGCAACACCCACGGCGGGCACGGGCGCAGCCTCGGTCCGCTGATCGACACCCGCGCCGGGGGTGGGTTCGTCGTCGGCGCCGGCAGCGTCCGCCCTGAGGGCGCCTACCTGGTCGCCGAGCACGGCCAGATCGCAGAACTCCCGACGTGGCTGGCCACGCTGCTCACCCCGCCGCCGGCGCCGCGCCCGCAGGGACCGCCGACGAGGGGGCTGTCGACCAAGCGCGCGAACGCCTACATCGCCGCGATCCAGGCCGACGAACTGGACAAGGTCGAACACGCCGCGGAAGGCCGGCGGCAGGTCACCCTGCTCACCGCAGCGCGGGTCTTCGGCCAGCTCGTCGGTGGCGGGGAGCTCGACGCCGACAACGCCTACGCGGTCCTGCTCGACGCCGCCGCCGCGCACATCGAGGTCGCGGGGTTCACCCGCGCCGAGGCAGAACGCACGATCACCCGCGGGATGAGCTTCGGGATGCGCGCCCCACGCACCATCGCCCGCGGCCGCACCACCACCACCACCGCCGTCGACGAGTAGTAGCCCGTGTCGCTGACCTCGCAGTTGCAGCAGGGTGCGCTCGCTCGATGGTGCGCGGCGCACCTGCCTGGTACCGGTGCTGTGGTCGACCAGGTCCGTGTGGCCGCGGCCGCGGTGGTGCGGCCGGCGTGCTGGGTCGGGACGGGGCATTGGTCGGCGGTGGGTGGGATCGTCAGCGCGCGGTTGGCCGCGCTGGTGCAAGATGCCGCACCGTACGCGGCCCTGTACGGGCTCGTCGGCGCCGAGCTGGTCTCGGCGCCCGCGTGCAACGCGATCGCCGCCGGCTACCCGGCCCAGGAAGCTGTGCTGGCCCAGGAGCCCGAGCTGGCCGAGGTCGCGGTGGGGCTGCGCCCCTCCCCCAGCGATGTCGTCGCGCTGCTCGCGCCGCCGGCTGACGAGCACGGCCCGCGGCCCGGCGACGCGGTCTTTACCGAACTCGCCCACCGGGGCCATGTCTTCGCCTGCCGCCATGCCCCGACCGGGGTGATTGGCACAGCCGGTGTCGAGGCGGCGCTGGCCCGCACCCACGCGGTGTGGACTCTCGGCGAGGACCGCTACCGGTCCGGGATCACCCCGCGGCCGCTCGCTCGCATCGCGCAGGTCGGCGGGGCGACGGTGGAGCAGCTGCGCGCGCTGGCCCTACCGGGGGTCGTCGAGGACGCTGCCGCGGTCGCGCGGGTCGTCGAGTCGTCCGGCACGCTCGCGGACTGGCGCGGGTGGGCTGGTGATCCCGGACGTGGGCAGGCCCTGGGCTTTGCCTCGCCGGTGCTGGTCCCGCACTGGGCAGAGGCCGATCTGTTGGTCGGCGACACTCTGGTGGAGGTCAAGACGGTGCTGCGGGCCGATCAGCCCGCGCGGGTTGCGCGGTGGGTGTGGCAGCTGCTCGGCTATGCCTGGCTCGACACCGGCGATCGGTGGAAGGTCGGGCATCTCGCGTTCTACCTGGCCCGGCACGGCGTCACGGTCCGGTGGCCGCTGGCCGAGCTGGAGACGCTCCTGGTCGGTGACCCGTCCCGGGTCGCGCAGGTCCGGGACGAGTTCCGCCGGCTGACCGAGCACGCCGCAGTGACCGAGGGCGCCACCCTGCTCCCACAGCCCTGACAGACAGCGCCTGGGCTGCTCACTCCGGCGTGGTCCTCGCGGGCGCGGGGCAGGCACGACTGGATCGCCCGGAGGTCAGCACACCCCAGGTGGGTCCGCGGCGATGCCCGCCGCCGACGCCGCCGCGGGTGGGACGAGCTCGCTGTTCGCTCGTCGGCCTGCGGCCGATCCCACGCCGGGCGGGCCAGCACCGGCTCCCCGCCGCCCCTGACGGGCCCACCCGGACCGTGCTGAGGCAGGGCCGCGTTCCAGCCGCACCCCCCAGCACCGCGAGGAGGACCGTGATGAGCGAGCACTTCCCGATCGTCAACCCCCGGATCGAGGACGGCCTGGCGCTGAGCGACGCGACGATGGTCGAGTTCGGTGACGGGTGCACCGACGCGATGAGCATCGTGCCCGGCGAGCACGAGGTCGGCGACCGGGTGCCGTGCCCGAGCTGCGCGGGTCAGCACGAGATCAGCTCGGCGTTGTCGATCCCGATCGCCCACAACATCAGCATCACCGAGCACGAGCACGAGCCCGGCGACTGATCCGACTCGCGTGCCGCCCGGCTGCGCCGGCCGGGCGGCACGCCCAGCGGCGGTGCCGGTCACGTGCCTGGGCCACCAGCTCGGTGCCGGCCAGGGTGGTCGGGTCACCAGGCCCGGTGCCGGTGGGCATCGCCGGGTGGCCAGCTCGGTGCCGGCCGGGGCGGTCGGGTCACCGGCTGCGGTGCCGGTCGGGTCTGCAGGGTTGCCGTCCGCAGCAGTGGGTGGTGCGGGGTGGGCCTCCGGTGCACGGCACGACTGGATCGCCCGAAGGTCAGCACACCCGGGGTGGGGCAAGCGCCGACGAACCTGGCCGACCCATCCCGGTGAGACCCCGTCACCTCGGGCAGCACCGGTGGCGGCCGCGTACAGGGTCACACCGGGATGGGCCAGCCAGAACCGCCGCCGGCCCTACGGGCCCCCACCCCGGCCGCGCTGAGGCTGCGCCGCGTTCCAGCCGCACCGAGCACCGGAGGCCCACACATGAGCAGCACCAGCGCTACCCGACGCGTCGACATCGACACCGAGACCGGCCTCTGGGCCCTCGACGGAGTCATTCCCTCCCAGCTCAGCATCAACGACCAGCGCGTCCTGGAGGACCTGCTCGTCGACCTCTACGAGCCGACCGGGCTCGGCGAGGCCGAGCCCGGCGACGACGAGCCGCCCTACTGAGGGCGGCTCGCCCGCCAAGGGCCCCGCCCGCCGGGCGGGGCCCTCCCCTTGTGTTCCGGCGAGGAGGCCCGGCCGATGCAGATCGAGATCCACCAGACCTACCCCACGAAGATCCGGGCAGGGGACCTGCTGCCACTCGACACGATCGATCGGATGCGACACGACTACGACGGCGTCCCCGCACGAGTGGACATCACCTCGTGTGCTCGGGTGGCCGACGTCGTGCACCACGGCAGGGACGAGCCGGTGTCGGTCGTGCTCGACGGCGGAGCCGTCATCGAGGCCCGGGCGGGCCGGATGATCGTGGTCGTCCGCGAGGTCGCGCCGAGCAGCTGAGACTGACCTCGGCCGCGGCGTCGGCGCACACCGCGCCAGAAGCGAAGCGGTGCCAGTGGGCGGCCGCGGCCGGCGGGCGGGTGGTGGCGCTCACGGCCGCGCCGGGCCGAGGAAACCCGGTGGACCCGCCTTCGGCGGGGTGGGCCTGCCGGCCCTAGAGCTGAGCACGGCATCACTCAACGTCAAGGGCGCTGCGCAAGCTCCGCGTCGCCTTCGGCGACAGCCCTTCGGGCTGCCCTTGACGTTGAGCCTCGGATGCCGCGCGACCGCCGCTTCGCGGTGGCGGGGCAGACGCCCGCCACCCGAGACGGGCCGACAGGCCCACCCGGTCCTGTCCACCGGCCAGCGAGGGAGTGCAGTCGCGATGAACCCCACCGACACCACCACCACGAACACCACGGCGGCCGCGGCCGCGGAGCTGGGCCAGATCGCCGAGATGATCGAGCGCGGCGCGCTGCGTGGCGCTCGTGCCCGTCTCGCGCGACTGCTGGACACCACGGACCCGTCGGCACGGCTGCTGCTGGTCCGTTGCGTGGAGGCCCTGGAAGCCGAGCACCCGACCACGATGCTCACCGAGCTGCGCCGCGAGTGGCGCCAGGCCGACGACGACGGGCGCGCGCTGGTCGAGGCGTGCGCCCCGAGCGCGGAGCGGCGCGCGGAGAAGACCCGCGACGCCGACCGCATCGCACGCACCAACCGCGCCAAGGACCAGGCTCACGCAGCCCGCAAGCCGCGTGATCTGACCAGCCGCCGGGGCGCTCCGCGCGGGCGACGGGACCCGCGCGCGGTCGAGCGCGACACCGTCGCCCGCCGCTACTTCGCCGACCGGGTCGACCCGGTCGAGGACACCAAGGAACCGCAGCACGATGACCGTCTGGACTACGACCTTGCGGCTGTCCCGCCGATGCGCGGTCTTCCGTGCGTGGCCTGCGGAGTCGAGCGGTCGACCGCCGACCAGCGCCGCGCCAACCGCGACGGGCTCTGCCAGGACTGCCGGGAGGACGGGACCCCGGGGATCGCCGTTCCGGCCGCCGACGCGACCCGGCAGGCCATGCTGACCGCACGCTGCGACTACATCGCCGCCACCTCGACCAGCCCGGCCGAGCGCGACGCCCGGTTGCGGCGGGACTGGCGAGTCATGACCAAGGCCGACAAGTTCGCCGTCATCGCCTGGCGCGACGCACAGTCCACCTGACCGCCCGGCCCGGGTCGACCACGGTCGCCGGCCCGGGCCCACCGTGGCGCTCACGGCCGCGCCGGGCCGAGGGCTCAGAGCGGACCCGCCTTCGGCGGCACAGCATCGCCCGCGATCACCTGCGGGGCCGGCCATGGAACCGCGACCACGGACGGTCAGGCAGTGGCCGCGTGGTCGCTTGTGGTGTCCGGTGGCTTCGGTGACGCGGCCACCGTCGGCGCATCCGTGGCGCCGCTCGCGCGGCGGGCCTGACGTAGATGTCCACGCACGCGCTTGACCGACAGCTCGAACATCGCGGCCAGGTCCTCGGCCTTCCGGCCCTCGCGGTGCAGCTCGGCGAGGACCTCGCGCTGGCGCGTCTCAACCTCCTCGAGCCGCTTCTGCGCCTCACCCTCCGCGTCGCGCCGGCGCTGCTCCAGATCGGCGATCACCGCGTCCCGGTCGGCCACGATCTGCTCGGCATCACGGTCGGCTCGCGCGTAGCGCGCGAACGCCTCGTCCTCCCGCCGTCGACGCTCGGCCTGATCGGCATCGAGACGATCGCGTGCCGCCGCGATGGCATCGGCACGATCCCGGACCTCCCGCTCCGCCTGTGCTGTCTTCCTGGTCGCCATCGTTCGCTCCCCCGCCTCATATCGATCCCGAACGCCGCACGCAGATGGTCACCTACCGGTGACCCATACCGACGTCAGGTGGGCACCAACTCGTGTCCCCCGGGCTCCGCAGTGGAGCCGGACGCAGCGGCGGCGAGGCGCCGCGCTCGGTCGCCCGGCAGCGATGCCCGGTCCCCTCCATCAGCACTCCGCCCCGGCCCTGTACGTTGTCGAGCGACGGGAGAACGACAGTGGTCCGACGCCACCGAAGTGACAGTGCTGTTGCCGCGGCCTTGGCCTAGCGAGCAACCTGTCCGAGCTCGATGAAGTCAGCGGGCAAGCCGGGCGGCCACCACCGGCTGCCCTGGACCGGTCAGCTCACCGACGGTGCATGACCGACCGGTGATCGCCATCAGCATGGCTTCCGCCGGTCCTGAGACCTCCGGCCCTGAGCCGTGGCTCCAGTCCAGATCGGACGTGATCAGGTGTACACCGCGAGCGATGTGCCACGCCGGCAGTTCCGGGCTGCGCCAGACGGCGACGCGCTCGGGCGATCATCGCCGAGTCCAGGTCGATGGCGTCAACGTAATCGGCACCGAAGCGGTCCAGGATCAGTTGCGTGCCGTAGCCGGGTCCGCAGCCCAGGTCCAGCGCCCGCGGCCCTGGAGGCAGTGGTCAGCCGAGTCGGCGCATCCACGGCACCTCGTAGTAGCGCTGGATCCACCGCCGCGGCGGGGAGTTGACCAGCGCTGTTTCGGCCCGGTTCATCAACATCGCAGCACCTCGATCACATCGCCATGTTCTGCTAGCATCGCCGCGTGACGATGAATAGCACGGAGGGGTGCCTCGCGTCGCGTGCGCCCGGTGCGGCGCTCGATCCGGCTGTGGCGCTGTTCCATGGCCTGTCGGACGGCACCCGGTTGGCGATCGTGCAGCGCTTGGCCGGCGGGGAGGCCCGGGTCGTCGACCTGATCGCGGAGCTGGGGTTGGCGCAGTCAACGGTGTCGGCGCATGTGGCGTGCCTGCGTGACTGCGGGCTGGTGCAGGGCCGCCCGCAGGGCCGTCAGGTCTTCTACAGCCTGGCTCGCCCGGAGTTGATGGACCTGTTGGCCTCGGCGGAGACGTTGTTGGCCGCGACCGGCAACGCGGTGGCGTTGTGCCCGAACTACGGCACCGACACCGGCCGGGTCGCCGGTGGGGACAGCGGCGGGGAGGCTGCCCGATGAGCGACGCTTGCGGCTGCGGGGACGACGAGCCGCGCACCGGCGACGAGGCCACCGAACGCGAGCCGGAACGTCTCTGGCAGGTCGTCGAGCTGCAGGCCGCGGCGGTGGCCGGTGTCCTGCTGATCGCCGGGTACGCGGCCGAGTGGTCTGGTGCGGCGCCGATCCCGGTGCTCGTCCTCAAGGCGCTGGCGTTGGTCGTGGGCGCCTACACGTTCGTGCCCTCGACCCTGAAGCGGCTGGCCCGGGGCAAGATCGGGGTTGGCACGCTGATGACGATCGCCGCGATCGGTGCGGTGTTGCTCGGCGAGGTCGGCGAGGCCGCGATGCTGGCCTTCCTCTACTCGGTCAGCGAGGGCTTGGAGGAGTACTCGCTGGCCCGGACCCGCCGCGGGCTGCGCGCGCTGCTGTCGCTGGTGCCCGAGGAGGCCACCGTGCTGCGCGAGGGCCGCGAGGTCGTACTGGCCCCCGCGCAGCTGCGGGTCGGGGACCGGATGGTGGTCAAGCCCGGGGAGCGCATCGCCACCGACGGTGTGATCCGCACCGGCCGTACCGCGCTGGACGTCTCGGCGATCACCGGTGAGTCGGTGCCGGTGGAGGCCGGCCCCGGCGGCGAGGTGTTCGCCGGGTCGATCAACGGCACCGGGGTGCTGGAGGTCGAGGTCAGCACGACCGCGGAGGACAACTCGCTGGCCCGGATCGTGCGCATCGTCGAGGCCGAGCAGTCCCGCAAGGGCGCCGGCCAGCGCCTCGCCGACCGGATCGCCAAACCCCTGGTGCCCGGCGTCATGATCGCCGCCGCGCTGATCGCCGGTCTCGGCAGTGTGTTCGGGGATCCGCTGACCTGGATCGAGCGGGCCCTGGTCGTGCTCGTGGCCGCCTCCCCGTGTGCGCTGGCGATCTCCATCCCGGTCACCGTGGTCGCGGCCATCGGGGCGGCCAGCAAGTTCGGGGTCCTGGTCAAGGGTGGCGCCGCGCTCGAAGCGCTCGGCCGGGTGCGCGGGGTGGCGCTGGACAAGACCGGCACGCTGACCCGCAACCGGCCGAGCGTGGTCGAGGTCGCCACCACCGGCGACATCTCCCGCGAGCGGGTGCTCGCGGTGGCCGCGGCCCTGGAGGCCCGCAGCGAACACCCCCTGGCTCGGGCGATCCTCGCCGCCGTCGACAGCGAGACGGTCACCCCCGCCGTCGACGTGGACGCGGTCACCGGTGCCGGGCTGACCGGCACCGTCGAGGGGCGCACCGCGCGGCTCGGGCGCCCCGGCTGGCTCGACCCCGGGCCACTGGCCCCCGACGTCGAGCGGATGCAGCAGGCCGGGGCCACCGCGGTGCTCGTCGAGCAGGACGGACAGGTGATCGGGGCCATCGGCGTGCGCGATGAGCTCCGTCCCGAAGCCGGTGAGGTCATAACGCGGCTGCACTCCGGCGGCTACCACGTCGCGATGCTCACCGGCGACAACCACGCCACCGCCGCCGCCCTGGCCCGCGAGGCCGGTATCGACTCGGTGCACGCCGAGCTGCGCCCGGAGGACAAGGCCCGCATCATCGCCGAGCTGGGCCGGGAACGTTCCACGGCGATGGTCGGCGACGGCGTCAACGACGCACCTGCGCTGGCCACCGCGGATCTCGGCATCGCCATGGGCGCGATGGGCACCGACGTGGCCATCGAAACCGCCGACGTCGCGTTGATGGGCGAGGACCTGCGCCACCTCCCGCACGCCCTGGACCACGGTCGCCGGGCCCGCCGGATCATGCTGCAGAACGTCGGGCTCTCGCTGGCGATCATCATCGTCCTGATGCCGCTGGCCCTGCTCGGCATCCTCGGACTCGCGGCGGTGGTGCTCGTGCACGAGGTCGCCGAGGTCGTGGTCATCGCCAACGGAGTCCGCGCCGGCCGCGGCAGGGCCCTTCCCACACGTCCCGCCGATCAGCCCGCGGATCAGCGGGCTCCGACCGTCAGGACAGCCGCTTAGGACCGGGCGGACGGGGGCGGGGGCGTGAGGGTGAGCTGGCGTCGATAGTGGTCGAAGTGCTGGGTCCCGAAGTGGTAGACGTCGAGCACGCTCATCCTCGGCAGGAAGTAGGGGTCCCACCCGGTCGGCATGTACATGCTCCACGCCAGGCTCCGCTCGGTCTCGGCGGCGAGGGCCCGTTGCAGGGATCCGATGACGGCGTCCAGCAGGGCTGTCATGACCCGCGGGGGAATCAGCCGAGCGGCGAGGCAGGGACCGACGTAGTTGATCGCATGGAAGGGTCGACGCCCGGCGTTCAAGGTGGCGGCGAAGCGCCTGCTGGAGCCGAGGCGGCCGAGCGTCCGCACCAGGGGAAGCAGCGTCCGCACGACCCCGTAGCCGAGGACCATGTGGAACAGCAGCTGCCGGTTCGTCCACCGCGTCCCGTCCGTCGGGCGACCCAAGTCGGCGGGCGACGCCGTGCCGATGAGCTAGTGGAACTCGGCCTGGGCTCGCCGCATCTCCTCACTGATCTCGTGCAGGTCCACGCAACCGCCTCCGTCACGATGCTATGCCGCAGCAGCGCGCTCGGGAGCACACTGTGGTGATGCGGGTTGAGCTGCTGGTCGTACCGAATTGCCCGCACGAGGACATTGCCTCGACCCGTTTACGCCGGGCGCTCGAGGACACCGGATATGCGGAGACTCCGGTCGAGGTCCGGATCATGACCGCGGAGACGGTCGCCGCGACCCCCGCGTTCGCGGGATCACCGACGATCCTCATCGACGGAACCGACCCGTTCGGAGACCAGGCCGCTGGATCCGGCGCGTTCTCGTGCCGGATCTACCACTCCGCGGCCGGTCACTCGGGCGCCCCGTCGGTGGAGCAGCTGCGGCAGGTGTTGCGCCGCTGAGAACTGCAGTTCAACGGCCGTGTCGGGAATGGGTCGTTTCTCGACACACGTCAACCGGCCGGGGAACCCGCAGGTCGAGGCTGTCTGTGATCGTGAGCGCTTGTTGGCGTTGCTTCTTCAGTGGTGGGTGGCGTTAGAGGACGCCGATGACCAGGGACTCGCGGGCGGTGTCGACGACCTCGGCGGTGACGGTGCCGAGTTGGTTGATCTCCATGATGCGGTGGACCTGGGCCATCAGGCGGGTGGTGAGCCGGAGGTTCCCGCCGGTGGTGCGGATGATCGCTGCGCGCGCCTCGCTGGTGGTGTAGTCCTCGGCGTCGTCGAGGGCGAGGTCGGGCCAGCGGCGGGTGAGTACGAAGGTCTGCTCGTCGGCTGAGAGTGGCTGGTAGTGGTGCAGGAAGCCGACGCGGCTGTAGAGCTGTGGGTAGCGGGCGAGGCGGCGTTCGATGCCGGGCATGCCGATCAGGACCAGCCCGATCCCGGTGCGGTCGTGGTGGTCGCGCAGGGCCTCCAGTCCTGGGGTCTTGAGCCGGTCGGCCTCGTCGACGATCAGGAGCTCGGCGTAGGGACCGTTGCGTTGGATCAGGTCGGGTGGGCGGCGGTCGGAGTGCAGCGCCGTTTCGACCGCCCAGCTGAATCGGGTGTGCAGCCAGCTGAGGTCCTTGTCGATGGTGCGCGGGGTGTTGTGCACGGTCGGGGTGTAGAAGATCGTGCGGGCCTCGATCGCGGCCGCGGGCGCGACGCCTTCGTAGAGGCGGTAGCTCCGGACGGCGGCGCCGACGGTGTCCCAGGCGCTGTAGTGGCGGGCGGAGAGGGTTTTGCCGACGCCGGGTGCGCCGTGGCAGAGGCCGATGTAGCGGTCGCGGCGGACCGCGTCGCAGAACTCGGCGAACCGGCGGTGCTGCTTGGTGACGACGAACTCCGACGCGGTCTCGGTAGGCGTCGCGGATGGCTCCGGTGGCGCCGGCCGGTCACCGTCGGCCTCGGCGTGGGTGTCCGACTGAGATGCCTCGGTGCTGGTCACGGGCGTCAGTCCTCTCGGTAGAGCTTGAGCCGTCGGGGCGGGACGGGCTCGTCGGGTGCGGCCGCGGTGCCCGCTGCGGGGTGGTCGTGGTCGGGTCGGTGCACGGCCAGGAGCTGGTCGACGACGCTGGCGCGGTTGCGCAGGCCTTGCCGGACCTCGCGGCGGCGGGCGTTGCGCGCGGCGGTGAGGTCTTTCAAGGCAACGCAGTGCCCTGCCAGTTCCGGGCAGATCGCCCGGCACAGGAACTGTTCGTCGTGGAAGATGCGGATCTCGGCGAGGTCGCGCGGGTCGTAGCGGATGACGACCTGCTCGCCGACGTAGGCGGCCAGGGTCGGGTCGAGGTAGCGCAGGCCGTGGAAGCGCACTCCGTCGGGGTGGATCTTGCGGGGCTTGGCGACGGTGAGTAGCAGCAGGTCGAGTTGTTCGAGCGAGTCGGGCATCCGGGGCAGGAACCCGCCGGCGGTCCACCGCTCGTTCGGGCTCTGGCGAGTCTCGCTGTGCACGCGGTGGTGGTAGTCGCCGGTGAGGAAGGCGCCGATCGCGGCGTCGAGCTCGGCCAGGGTGAGCTGGGCGCGTCCGGCTCGGTCGGGTATCCCGCGTGGGGCGTAGCCGGGCAGCGGCTGCAGGCACATCTGGTTGATCGTGTTGAACAGTCTCTCGATCTTGCCGCGGCCGCGGGGTTTGCCGGGCAGGGAGAACACCAGCTGGACGTGCAGGTCCGCGGCGACGGCTTCGAGGTGGCGGGAGGTGAAGTCGCTGCCGTGGTCGGTGTAGAACACGGCGGGGATGCCGCAGACCGGCCAGCCGGGATCGGGCTTGCGCCAGATCGCCTGGCGCAGCGCCAGCGCGGTGTTCAGCGAGTTCGGCGCTTCCAGGCTGACCGCGTAGCCGGCCGCGGCGCGGGAGTGGTCGTCCTCGATCACCGTCAGCCAGGGCCGGGCCGGCGTGCCGGACGGAGTGAGCACCCAGATGTCGAGCTCGGTGTGGTCGGCCTGCCAGATCTCGTTCGGCGCCCCGGCCTCGCGGCGCCCGACCAGGTCGAACACCTCCTCGTAGCGCTTGGTGCCCTCGTGGGCCAGCGTGGTCAGCGCGGGATCGAGGCCGGCGACGATCGCGTACACCGTGGCATAGGACGGCACCGGCCAGCCGTGTTTGCCGGCCACCGCCCGGATGGTGCGGTGGATGGTGGCCGCGCTCGGGCGCGGAATGCGCAGCGCCATCCCCTCGATCAGGGTGACCAGCTGCTCGGACACCCTGCGGCGGCCCCGGTCCACGCGCGACCGCCGCGCCAGCCCGGCCAGCCCGGCCTCGCGGTAGCGGGCCAGCCACCGCTGCGCGGTGCGCACCGGAACCCCGGCGTGCCGGGCCGCCGCGGTGAGCGCGACGCCGTCGTCCAGGTGCGGGCGCAGCACCGCGAACCGAGCCATGGCCAGCTCGCGCTGCGCCTGCGTCATCGTGGACGCGGTCAGCGCCGATCCGGTCGGGGTGGCCTCCACCGTCGGCGCGTCGTCGCCGGTCACGACGCGGCCGCCGGCTTGCCCAGGTGCCGGTAGATGGTGGGGCGGGTGACCCCGAACTCGGCGGCGATCTGGGCGACGGTGTAGCGGCGTCGGCCGTCGGCGCCGGTCTCCGCGTACATCTGGCGGGCCAGGGCGACCTGGCGGGGTCCGAGTTTCGGCTTCTGCCCGCCGGTGCGCCCGCGCGCCCGCGCCGCGGCCAGGCCGTCGATGGTGCGTTCGGACATCAGGGCGTGCTCGAACTCGGCGATCGCGCCGAGGATCTGGAAAAACATCCGCCCGACCGGGGTGGAGGTGTCGATGCCCTGGTCGAGCACCACCAGGTCGACCTGCTTGGCCTGCAGCTGCTTGGACAAACCGATCAGGTGCTCGAGGGACCGCCCGAGCCGGTCCAGCTTGGTGATGACCAGCTGGTCGCCTGCGCGGCCGGCGGTCAGCAGCGCCTTGTCCAGCTCGGGTCGGCGGGCCAGCGTGCCGGAGGCCTTGTCGACGAAGATCTCCTCGCAGCCGGCCGCGGTGAGCGCATCGTGCTGGGCCTCGAGGTGTTGGTCGCGGGTGGACACTCGTCCGTAGCCGATCCGCATGCTCGAACCGTATCGCGAACCCCCGAGAACGTGACGTAGCCGCGGACACGGGTTCCGTTACAGCCGTGTCCTGGGAGAACACTGCAGCTCGTGGAGTGTCTCGCGAACGATCGTTCCCGTTACAGACCCGTTCGGGCCCGGCTCAGCTGGCTTTCGGTGACGAGTCTCTTGTGTCGGGTGCGAGGAAGCGGTCGACCAGTTGGGCGATTTGCTCGGCGGCCTGTTCGGTGGGATGTAGCGGCAGCACGATGTGGCTGATGGCCAGGCGCGCGGCGGCTTCGGTGGCGACGGTGATGTCGTCATGGTTGAGGTCGGGTCGTGTGGCACGTAGTACGGCGCTGAGCCGGTTGCGGGCTGCGCGGATGACGGGTCCGGCTTCGCTGGTGAGCAGTGGGAGGAGCTCGTCGCTGCCGTCGGCGGTGAGTACGGCCTTGAGCAACGGGTCGGCAGCGGCGGCATCGAGGGTGTAGCGGATCGCGGCGACCCACTGGTCGTAGATCTCTACGTGGCTGTTCAGTGCCTGTTCGACGCCGTCGAGGAATTGCTCGGTCAGGCGCAGCACCAGAGCTTGGGCCAGGCCGTGCTTGTTGGTGAAGGTGTTGTAAAGCGTCTGGCGGCTGACCCCGGAGGCAGCCGCCACCGATTGCATCTGCAGGCCCTTCCAGCCGCGTGCGACGGCCTCTGCGGCGGCCGCGTCGAGGATCCCGTCGCGCATCTGCCGGTGCGCCGTGTCATGGAACCGGTTGACCACGCCCAGAACTGTACTCAATCGCTGCTTACGTCGGCGTTCTTTACACCAATGGTCGCCGTGTCTTGACAAAGACTCCCTCTGTGTACATCTTGAGTGGCAGCGGTCACGTCCGTGAAGGGCTGGGCCGGAGACGCTGATGTCGAGAGATCGGGAGCACGGGCCATGACCGGACATGTGACGCGGACCGCGAGCGGCACCCCGGACCGTCCCTACGACGAGGTCGACCTGTCCTCGCGGGCGTTCTGGTCGATCTCGATGGACGAACGGGAGAAGACCTTCGCGGTGCTGCGCGAGCGTGGGACCATCACCTGGCACCCTCCGTTCGAAGAGCAGTTGCTCGATGATCCCGACGATCACGGGTTCTGGGCGGTCACGACCTATGACGACCTGGTCGAGGTGACCAAGCGGCACGAGGACTTCCTGTCCGGGCCGGGCATCTTGATGGAGAGCCTGCCCGCCGAGCTGGTCGAGGCGGCCCAGTCGATCATCGGGATGGACCCGCCGCGCCACACCAAGCTGCGCCGACTGGTGGCCGCGGCGTTCACTCCCAAGCAGATGCGTCGCATCAACGACCGGATCGCGGCCAACGCCACGATGGTGGTCGACAATCTGATCACGAAGGCAGAGGCCGGTGGCGGGAGCTGCGACTTCGTGGCCGAGTGCGCCGAGCTGCTGCCCATGCACAACATCAACGACATCATGGGTGTGCCGGACGGGGAACGGCAGAAGGCCGCACACGAGATGAAGGTCGGCACCGGGTGGAACGATCCCGAGCTCGTGGGTGACACCCAGGAGCAGGTCCTGATGCGGATGTTCCAGGCCATGACCTACATGCACGGTCTGGCGTCGTCGCTGGCCGAGGCCCGGCGCAAGGAGCCGACCGACGATCTGATCAGCTCGCTGGCGTTGGCCGAGGTCGACGGCGAGATGCTCACCGACGACGAGATCGGCGCGTTCTTCGTGCTGCTGACCATCGCCGGCAACGACACGACGCGCCAGTCGACCAGCCATGCGCTGCGCGGGCTGACCGACTTTCCCGATCAGCGAGCCTGGTTGCTCGGTGACCTGCAGGACCGGGTCGCTCCGGCGGTGGAGGAGTTCGTGCGCTGGGCGACCCCGATCATGACGTTCCGACGGACCGCGGCGCGGGACCTGGAGTTCCGCGGTGCGCAGATCACCGAGGGCGACAAGGTCGTGATGTTCTACTCCTCGGCCAATCGGGACGCCTCACGCATCGATCGGCCCCACGAGCTGGACTTGTCGCGCCACCCCAACCCGCACATCAGCTTCGGGGGCGGGGGCATCCACCACTGCCTGGGCAACCAGCTGGCCCGTACCCAGCTCAAGGCCCTGTTCACCGAGCTGCTCACCCGGGTTCCCGACATCACCTGTGGTGAGCCCACGCTGATGCCGGGCAACTTCTTCAACGTGGTCAAGCGCATGCCCTGCTACCTCAACAAGTGACCCCGCCGAACCGGCGCCACACCGAATGATCAGGAGGCAGTGCTGATGAAGCTGCACGTCGACTACACCCGCTGCACCGGGCACGGCCTGTGTGAGGTCGAGGCCGAGGACGTGTTCGAAGTCGGGGAGGACGGCCTGGTGCAACTGCTCGTCGACGACCCCGGCGAGCAGAACCCCCGGGGCCTGGAAGCCGCGGTGCGCGCCTGCCCCACCTCCGCGCTGAGCATCGAGGACTGACCATCGACCGCCGAGCGGTCGATGGCTCTTCCACCGCGCCCGGCCGTCAGCGTCGTGTGGCGATCGGCTCCGGCGCCGTTGTCGGGCCCGCAGCGACCATCCCCAACCGGACGACTCCCGGTCGACCCGAACGGGCCCGACGAAGCCATTTCCACGCCGCCGCCCTGTCGATCCTGGCCGCCGAGGGGGCCGCCGGCCTCCGTGTCGGATCGCTCTGTCGGTCCCTCAAGGTCACCAGCGGCTCGTTCTATCACCACTTCACCGGGTGGGCCGATTTCGTCCGAACTCTGCTCGATTCCCACGAACGACGCCAAGTAGCGCTGCTGTCCGGGCTGAGCGAGCCGTGCGGCCGCGACGCTGAGGCGATGTTCGTGCTGCGCATGACCCTGCTCGCGCTGCCCCATGACGTCGAGGCCGCAGTGCGTGGATGGGCGGCGACCGCCCCCGACGTCCGGGCGACTCAACGGCGCATCGACACCGGTCGAGGCGCGCAGCTCGAGAAGTTCCTCTCCGGTGTCGTCGACGACCCCGTGACCGCTCAGCGGATGGCCGTCCTCGCCGTCGCGGTCGTGGCCGGGTACCAGCAAACCTGCGCACCACCCGCTCCGGCGGTCCTCGAGCACCTCCTCGAGGACTACGAGCGCATCGTCGTCGGCTACTCCATCTCGCGCCAGGATTGCCACAACGCGGAGAAGCACGGCACGGCGCCCGGCTGAGCGGACTGCTGCGCCTGCACGGTTCTCGCCCTACGCGGCGAGGTCGGTCGCGGCGTCGGCCAAAGCCTTGACCGCAGCGGTCTCCATCTCCGGTAGAGGCGCGGACAGCTGTCTGATGACGTCGTGACGCTCGGCCGCGGTGCCTGAGCTGCTGGTCGCGCGGTGTGCGATGCGCCGCCAGGTCTCGGCCACCGGTGTCCAGGCGTCCCGAGCGCCGGCCACGGCGGGAATCGGACAGAGATCGTGCAGCTCGGCGAGGAAATCGGCCTGGAACCGGCGGAACAGGCCACCTCCGGTACCGGCCTTCTCGATGAACACGGCCAGGGCGCGGAGCGCCACGTCGAGATGCTGGTCGTCCCAGAGCCGGGCCCAGCTGTCGAGGTCGTCGACGAACACCCCGATCCCGGTCAGGCCCGCGCCCTGAACGGAGTCGGGGTCGCCCAGCGACGGGCCGACATCGGCAGCCATACCCTCAGCGGAGTCGGCGCACGCGCTCGCCGCGGCCACGGCAATCGGCGGCAGGGCATCGGGGAACCGCATCGGGTAACAGGTGTGCCGGGTCGGTACCGGGAAGGCGGTCGAGCGGCGGGCGCGGGCGAGGTCGTCGAGGCCGATGGTCTGCACGTCCGCGCGGTCGTTGTCGACGACCTGGACGGTGCCTGCGGCGCCGTCGTAGCCGATGACGACGATGTCGTGGCGGCTCATGTGCATGCGGACGTTGAGGTAGGGCAGCTCCCCCATGTCGGCCCAGCACAACACCGGGCGGCCCGCATCGACCTCGGCGCGGACCCAGGACCAGCCCAGCTCCGGGTCGTCGGTGGAGCGCACCTCGTGCCCGATGCCCAAACGTGAACACAGCCGCGTCGTCAGCTCCGGGCCTCGCCCGACGAGATAGAACGGCGTGCCCAGCCCGGTGCCGCGCACGTAGCGGAACCCGAGGTCCCCTCCGAGCCCGAAGACCATGCTCTCGGACAGCGGGGTACCGGCGTAGTCGAGTCCGGCCCACTCGATGAGGTCGCGCAGGGAGCCCGACCCGCAGTGCCCGGCGAGGTGGTGCGGGTAATCGGGGACGAGATGTCCGGTCACGCTTGGCTCTCCTCGCGGTCGTCGTCGGCGGACTTGTCGGCCCAGCGCATGCGCTCCAACCCGGGGTGGTCCTCGAAGGTGCCGAACCGCTCGAAATGCGCTCGGGTCACGGCCAGGAACAGGGCCTCGGCGGTGAACCGCACCGTGCCGTCGGGAGCCACCCCCTCCGCGACCAGATACAGCTTCCGCCCGTCGCGACGCTCCTGGCGCGCGGTGATGCGGTGCGGCACCCCGAGCGGGACCGGTGCCCGGTAGTCGACCTGGAGGGATCTGGTGACCGCGGGCGTCTCGACGACGTAGAGCACGAACCCGAACAGGTCGTCGCAGGCCGCCGCGACCGCGCCGCCGTGCACGAGCCCGGGGGCGCCGGCCTGGCGTGTGTCGAACACGATGTCGGTGAAGACCTCGTCACCGTGGCGGTGGACCTGCATCTGCAGACCGGCCCGGTTCCCGGGACCGCAGCCCATGCAGCCGTCGCTGTGCGGGGGCAGCAGGACGGTGGGGTCGCCATCGACAGTCATCGGGTGGGAACCAATCGCGAGGGCATCGGGACTCACTTCTAGACGCAGAGACGACGGACGTTCCAGTTCTTGACACACTAGAATCTACTGTCAAGATACGAGGATGCCGGATCGCGGTCAACGGTTCCCCGGGGTTGCGCGTGATCTGTTACGCGATGCCGCTCTGGATGCGGCACTGCAGATCTTGGTCGCCGAGGGGGCGCAGCATCTGCGCATGGCCGACGTTGCGGCTGCGGTCGACGTGAGCAGGCAGACGATCTACGCCGAGTTCGGGACCAAGCAGGTGATGTTGCGCCAGCTCGTGGACCGTGAGACGCGCGGCCTGTGCGCCGCACTCGTGGCCGTGCTCGACAGCCATGCCGGTGACCCGGCGGCCGCCGTCGACACCGGTTGCGCGCTGCTGCTGAGGCGCTCGCGGGCCGACCCGCTGGTCAAGACGATCGTCTCCGGTTCCGCTGATGTCGACCTGCTGCCGCTGGTCACCACCGATGGCGCGCCGATCGTGAAGATCCTCTCGGCGGCGTTCCGTGGCTACTTCCACCAGCACTGGCCGGCAGCCGCCGAAGACGGCGTGGTCCTCGTTGCCGACGTCGTCACCCGACTGACCATCTCGCATGTCCTCATGCCCGACCGCCCCGTCGAAATCGCGTCACGCGACATCGCAGCGGTACTGACCCCATTCCTCGACCGGATCCGGACGGATGCGGGTCACCCGGATCCATGACCTGACCGTGGCGTGGCCCAGGCGAATCCCAACGAACCGCCGAGGACGCCGAGCAACAACCCGATCACCAACCCGCCCACGTTGGTGGTGACGAACGAGGCCAGCGACAGGACCACTGCGGCGACGCCGATCGGGGCGTGCAGGTGCGGGGAGGACCACAGGAACAGCCCACACGCGAAAATCAGAGCACCGAGCACGAACCCCGACACCCCGGCGAGCCCGGGGAGCAGCACGATCGTCACGCCGTGGGCAGGGAGAAGCATGATTGCCGCGCCCCCGGCCGAGGTGACCGCACCGGCGACGACGGGTCGACCTGAGGCCCAGCTCCGAAGCGGAGACGAGGTCGCTTCGTCTACCCTGCCGGGCCTCACAGACACTCCGGCTGATCGTCCCCGACGCGGAGTGACAGGTCCGAGATCTGTAGCTGGTTGACCGTTGCCCAGCGGGCCGTCGCGCTGACGTTGAGCGCGATGTTCCCCGCCTGGACGGGAAGGACGCCCGGTGCGCCGGCATCGGTCGGAGTCCCGTCGGGGGTGAACGCGCGGTTCAGTCCGAGCTGCTGACCCAGCACGTCGACCCCGTCGATGCTCTCCAACGCGAACTTCACGTCGCCGGCACTGACCTCGGCGCCGTCAGGCGGCGTCTCGGCGCGCAGCACGAACTTGCCCACCGCCGTGTCCAGCCGCGTCGACACGCACAGGCCTCGCGCCTTGAGATCGGTCAGTGCCACCACCACCGTGGCCTTCCGTTGACCGTCACGGGTTTGGAAGAACTCCGGGAAAGTGCCCCCCACCTGCGTCGTCAGGCTCTTGGCGCTGATCTTCAACGTCTGCTGCCCCTCCAGTGCCAGCGCGACCGGAACCGCCCCGGTCGCCGCACCGGCACCCAACACCAGCAGCGTCAGCATCGCCGGCACGAACAGCAAGCCGAACCGTCGCCAGTGGAGCCGCCCGCGCGGTGTGGACGGCGCTACGGGTGCCCGATGTTGTGCCATGACCGCCGATACCCTACTTCCGGAGTGGATCGTCACTGACAGGTACAACTGTGACAGTCATCAATGGTGATGTATGATGTGTGTCACATAGCACTAGGGGGGCACTTGCCGGAGTTCCGCATCGACGAGCTGGCCCAGGCCAGCGGTGTATCCGTGCGCAACATCCGCGCGTACCAGGACAGCGGGATCCTTCCTCCGCCCAAGCGGCAGGGTCGGGTCGGGATCTACAGCGACGATCACCTGGCCCGCCTGCGGCTGATCGCCGGGCTGCTCAAGCGCGGCTACACCGCCACCAACATCGGCGAGTTACTGCGGGCGTGGGAAAACGGTCGTGACCTGTCCACCATTCTCGGCCTCGAACAGATCGTCACCGGCATCGCCGACGTGGCTCCGTCCGCCTTCCTCTCGGCGGATCAGCTTCGCGAGCTGCTCAACACCGCCGGCGCAGCCCACGATGTCTCCAGCTGCGCAGTGCAGGCCGGCCTCGTCGAACACGACGGAGACCGCTACCGGGCGCCGAACACCCGCCTCCTTCACGCCGTCGCCGCGCTACTTCGTGCAGGCGCGCCCGCTCAGGCGGTGTTCGCTTTCAGCGCCCAGCTCCAGGATGCGGTCGACACCGCCATTCACAAATTCGTCACCGCCATAGCCGATGACATCCTGCGCGACAGGCAGCCCGACTGGATGCCGACCGGAACGGAAATCCCGCAGCTCGCCGAGTACGTCAGCACGATCACAACGCAGACCGAGTCCGTTGCCGCCGCCACCGTGACCTACGACATCGGTCGCTACCTCGATGCTGCCCTCGGCGAGTATATCGCCAGGATCATGCCGCACTTGCAGCAGCGCGAAACGCAGTAGTAACGGGCCGATCTACACCGCACCCACCGTGGCCGCGGCGACCGAGCGGTTCCTGGAGTTCGCCGAGGCCTACCCGGTGATCGTGCGGCTCTGGGAGAACGCCTGGGCGGAGTTCGTGCCGTTCCTGAGCTTCGACACCGAGATCCGCAAGATCGTGTGCACCACCAACGCGATCGAGAGCGTGAACGCCCGGATCCGGCGGGCGGTCAAGACACGCGGCCACTTCCCCAATGAGGCCGCCGCGCCCAAGTGCGTCTACATGGCGATCATGAGCCTGGCCCGACCGGGCAGGGCCGCAGGCCGGTGGGCGATCCGCTGGAAACCCGTCCTCAACGCCTTCGGCATCGCCTTCGACGGACGCCTGTCCGCAGGCCGCAAGTAGATCACCAAAACCTCAGTTACACCGTTCTCTTTGACAGCCCCCGCCCCGACCGGGTGAAGCGGAGTGTGCAGCATGTGTCCCGTTGGTGATTGCGGGTCAGTCAGTGGTGAGGTAGCGCCTGACCAGGGAGGACGCGACGTCGGTGACGTGGTCGATGATCCGGTCGGCGTCGGCGGTGATGGTGCCGGCGTTCCAGGCGGTGACCAGTTCGGCGAAGCCGCCGACACCGATCATGGTGCTCATACGCAGCTCGGTCTCGTCGGTGTCGGAGGGGAGGAAGGGGCCGGCGTAGTCGATGAGCAGGTCGGTGAAGGTTTGCAGGGTCTCGCGGCGACGTTGCTCGACGGCCGCGCTGCCGGCGTTGTCGCCGAGGATGATGCGGGCGTGGCCGGGTTCGCCCTGCAGGTACTCGACGATCGCGGCGATCGCGGCTCGCAGCTGCGCGATCAGGTCCGGGTCTTCAGCGGTGGTGAACGCCTCGAGCACGAGGCCCACCAGGTGATCCCGGCCCTGGCCCCAGACCGCGACCAGCAGGGCGTCGCGGTCGGTGAAGTTCTCGTAGAAGTAGCGTTCGGTCAGCTCGGCCCGGGCGCATACACCGCGCATGGTGACCGCGGCCCACCCCTGCTCGGCCCAGATGGTGCTCCCCGCCGCGATAAGGCGGTCGCGGCGCTCGGCCTGGCGTACTTCGGCGCTGCGCCCGCCGTAGGTGCGGGCTCGGGTCCGTGTCTGCACGTCCCCATCTTGACGTATGGCGGTGACGTCGCTCTAATCTGACAGCATGCGCAGTCAGAGACATCGGGTGCCCTCAGATCGAGGAGCGGGTTCCTGGCGAGCCCGCTGGGTCGCTCGGGCGCTGTCGGTGGGGGTGCGCCCCCTGGTGGAGGTGTTGCCCGACACTCCGGCCGGAATCCGCGCTGCCCGCCGGGTGGTGGCGGGGTTCCTGGCCGTGGCCAGCCGTCCGGATCCGCGGGCGGTCGTGTCCTGCGTCGACGTCGTCGTCCCGGGCGGGTCACGGGTGCGCGGCGAGTGGGTGCACGTACCGGAGACAGCGGAGCCGGGCGAGGCGCCGCGATCTGTCGGCGTGGGGGCGGTTTTCTACGTGCACGGCAGCGGGTTCGCGGTGGCCTCCGCGCGCACCCACCGGGGGATCACCTCGCGGTTGGCGGGGTTGACGGGTCTGCCGGTGTTCGCGTGTGACTACCGGTTGGCTCCGTCGCATCGGTTTCCCGCCGCGGCCGATGACGTCGGGGCCGCGTTCGAATGGCTGCTCGGGCAGGGCGTCGACCCAGGCAGGGTGGTGCTGGCCGGCGACTCGGCCGGGGGCCATCTGGTGGTGGGCTTGGCCGCGGAGCTACGCCGTACCGGGCGGCCCGGCCCGGCGGGGATGGTGCTGTTCTCCCCGCTGATCGACCTGTCGTTGGCCTTGGCCCGCGCGCGGGAACGGCGCAGCGGACCCGACCCGATGGTGTCGGCGGCGCGAGCGACGAGCCTCGTGTCCCTCTACACCCGCGACGCCGACCCCGATTCACCGCGGCTGCGGTTCACCCCCGACACCGTGGCCGGACTGGCGCCGATGCTGATCCACGCCGGCGGCATCGAGGTCCTCGCCGACGACGCCGCACACCTGGCCAGCCTGGTCCGCGCCGCGGGCGGCGAGGCTCAGCTTCGGGTGTGGCCGGGGCAGGTCCACGTGTTCCAGGCGCTGACCGGTGTGGTTCCCGAAGCCACCCACGCCCTGCGCGAGGCCGCCGCGTTCATCCACGACTGCCTGCCCGAGGACCGCTTTCGGCTCGAGGAGTGTTCATGACCCCGATACCGGCACGGCTGCGCGCCGGCGGTAGGACCCGCACCGGGCCCAGCGTCCTGGCGAGGGCGGTGGTCACCGGCGCCGGCGGCGGTCTCGGGCGCGCGTTCTGCCTCGAGCTCGCTCGCCGCGGCGGCCGGGTGATCTGCGCCGATCTCGACGAGGCCGCGGCCAGGGAGACCGTCCGGCTGATCGACACCCAGGTCGAGGGCAGCCGCGAGGCGATCGCGGTGCGCTGCGACGTCACCGACCTCACCGAGGTCCGCCTGCTCGCCGACGCCGCACAGACCTGGCTGGACGGCCCTCCGACGTTGGTGGTCAACAACGCGGGCATCGGCACCGGCGGCGACCCGGTCGGCGACGACGACCTCGACGACTGGCACGCCACACACGCGGTGAACTTCTGGGGCGTGGTGCACGGCTGCCATGTGTTCACCCCGATCCTGCGCGCCGCCGGCGGGGGCGGGGTGCTCAACGTCGCGTCCGCGGCCGGCTTCGCCGCCGCCCCCCGCATGGGCGCCTACTCCACCAGCAAGGCCGCGGTCCTCGCCCTCTCCGAGACCGTGGCCGCCGAGACGGCGGGCTCGGGGGTCACGGTCAGCGTGCTGTGTCCGACGTTCATCCGCACCGGCATCGTCGACGCCGGACGGATCAGCGCCGAGGCTTCCGGGCTGGCCGCGCGGCTGATGACCGCCACCGGCCGGGCTCCCGCCGAGATCGCCCGCGTCGCCCTCGACGCCCACGACCGGGGCCGGCTGCACGTCCTTCCGCAATGGGAGGCCCGCCTGCTGTGGCGGGCGAAACGAGCACTGCCCGGCCCCTGCACCCGCGCGACGGGCCTGTTCGCCCGCCTCGCCACCGCCCTGACCCCCCACGGAGGATCATCGTGACCCACGACTTCACCGCCATGCTCACCAAGATCAAGGAGCGGCAGTGGGCGCTGGCCGACATCGACTGGGACGCCCCCGGCGCCGACACGATCACCGAGGGTCAACGCGACCAGCTCAAGGCGTTCATGACCGATCTGGTGTGGGTGGAGAACATCGGCGCCCGCGGGTTCGCCGCGATGGCCACCAAGGCCGAGGATCCCACCCTCAAGGAGGTCTACCGCTACTTCCACGCCGAGGAGCAGCGCCACGCCAACGCCGAACTCGCCCTCATGCGCCGCTGGGACATGCTCGACGACGGCAAGGTGCCCGAACCCAACATCAACGTCCGGCTCGCGATCGAGTGGCTCGACCGCTACAGCGACGACCTGTCACTGTCGGTGCTGGGCACTATCATCCCAATGCTCGAGGTCGCCCTCGACGGCGCGCTGGTGAAGTTCCTGCTCGACGAGGTCGCCGACCCGGTCTGCCACCAGGTCTTCGCGAAGATCAACGCCGATGAGTCCCGTCACCTCGCCGTCGACTTCCAGGTCTTGGACATGCTGGGCAACGCCCCGCTACGCCGGGTGGTGATCAACTCGGCGGGCTCGATGCTCAGCCCCAAGGTCCTGCTCGGTGTCCTGATGTACATCCCGCTGCTCAACCGGGTCCGGGACAACATCGTGGGCATGGGACTGCCCGAGAAGAACCTCTACCGGGCCATGCAGCGCTACGCCTCCAACGGCGACCGCAGCGCCGGCACCCGTCGGCTGCCGCTCTACCAGGTCTTCAAGCGCCACGCCGCCGTCGTGCCCGACCGCTCGCACCCGTATCACCACGTGGCCGACCTGATGGTCCGCGCCAGCGACCGCATCCCCACCCGACTGCTGGGGCGCACGCCGACCTGGACCAAGGAACTGACCCACGAGCCGGTGTCGCGGTGACCACCCCCACGGAGCGACCCACTCACACCGCACCGACCGGGGAGACCTGATGACCCAGAGCGACGACCGGGACACCGCTGCCGAACGCGATCCGACGAGGCCGGCAGCGGTGCTCATCGTCGGAGCCGGGTTCGCCGGGCTCGGCACCGCGATCCGGCTGCGCCAGGCCGGGATCACCGACATCGTGATCCTCGAACGCGGGCGCGAGGTCGGCGGCACCTGGCGCGACAACACCTATCCGGGCGCGGCGTGTGACGTGCCGTCGCTGCTGTACTCGTTCTCCTTCGCCCAGAACTCCGACTGGTCACACACCTACTCGGGCAGCGCGGAGATCCTCGACTACATCCACGGACTGGTCGACCGATTCCAACTCGGCTCCCAGATCCAGTTCGACACCGAGGTCAGCAGCCTGGTCTGGAACGCCGAGGAGGGCACCTGGACCGCGCACACCCGCTGCGGGCACACCGTGACTGCTCGCGCCGCGGTGATGGCCGCCGGCCCGCTGTCCAACGCCAGCCTGCCTGACATGCCCGGCCGCGACACCTACACCGGCACCACAATCCACTCCGCGCGCTGGGACCACACCTTCGACCCGACCGGCCAGCGGATCGGCGTGATCGGCACCGGTGCCAGCGGCGTCCAGATCATCCCCCAGCTGGTGGACCAGGCCGCGCAGGTCAAGGTCTTCCAACGCACCCCCGGCTGGGTGATCCCGCGCCTGGACCGGCAGCGGTCAGAGGCGTCGAAGACCCTGTTCCGGGCCGCCCCGAGCCTGCAGAACCTCGCCCGGCAGGCTTGGTTCTGGGCCCACGAGGTCTTCGCGCTCGGAGTGGTGTGGACCTCGCTGGCCACCACCGTGCTCGAGCGGCTCGCCGGGGCCTACCGGCGTCGCCAGGTGCACGACTCGTGGCTGCGCCGCCAGCTCACCCCGGACTACCGCGCCGGCTGCAAACGGATCTTGGTCTCCAGCGACTACTACCCTGCGCTACAGCGCGACAACTGCAAGCTGATCACCTGGCCGATCGCCACCCTCTCGCCACGAGGCATCCGCACCGCCGATGGCATCGAGCACGAACTCGACGCCATCGTGTTCGCCACCGGGTTCGACGTGTGCAAGACCAGCGCCCCATTCCCCGTGCACGGGGTCGACGGTGCCAGCCTCGACGACGCCTGGGCCGAGGGCGCCCACGCCTACCGCAGCGTGACCACCGCCGGGTTCCCCAACCTGTTCCTGACCTTCGGACCGAACTCCGGGCCCGGGCACAACTCCGCGCTGGTCTACATGGAATCCCAGATCGCCCACATCACCGAGGCCATCCGCGTCATCGTCGAGGACGACCTGCGGGCCCTCGAGGTCCGTCGCGACCGCGAGCAGGACCACAACCGCTGGCTGGCCCGCCGCCTGGCCCGCACCACCTGGAACTCCGGATGCCACAGCTGGTACCTGACCGCCGACGGCCGCAACACCACCATGTACCCCGGCTTCGCCACTCAGTTCGCCAAACACACCGCACCCGTCGACCTCGCCGACTACCAGATCCAGCAGCGCTCAGTGTCCTCACTTGGCGTACAACCTGACCTTGGAGGGCGACTGTGAGCGTCGTGATGGAGCGCGCTACCCGGGCCGCGCGAGAGCGCCTCTCGTCGGTGCTACTGGCCCCGCTGCCGACCCGGGTGGACGAGAAACTGCTCGGCCGGGCCCGCCGGGGCCGCGTCGCGGACCTGGCCCCGGCGCCGGAAGGCTCGGGCCTGCGGCCCGTTCCCGGCAACCGGGGGCTTCCGCTGCTCGGACACACCCTCGACTACATCCGCTTCGGTGCCGAGTTCACCCGGGCCCGCCGGGCACGGTTCGGGCCGGTGTCCTGGACGGGGTTCCTGGGCGAGCGGATCGTGCAGGTCGCCGGGCCCGAGGCCACCCACACGGTACTGGCCAACGCGGACAAGGCCTACTCCCAGCAGGGCTGGCAGTTCCTGATCGACCGCTTCTTCCATCGCGGGTTGATGCTTCTCGACTTCACCGAGCACCGCGCCCACCGCCGGGTCATGCAGCAGGCGTTCACCGCCGAACGGCTCGCCAGCTACATCGGGCAGACGGTGCCGTGCGTACGGGACACCGTGCCTGCCTGGCCGACCGACCGGCCCGTACGGATCTATCCGGAGCTCAAGCGACTGACCCTGGACATAGCCACCCGAGTGTTCATGGACGAACACACCGGACCGGAAACCGAGCGGATCAACAAGGCCTTCGTCGACTGCGTGCGGGCCGCCAGCTCACTCGTGCGCTGGGACGTCCCCGGCACCCGCTGGCGGGCCGGTCTACGTGGGCGGGCGATCCTGGAGCGCTATTTCGAAGCGAACCTGCCCGCCAAGCGGGCCGGCGCTGGGGAGGACTTGTTTTCGGCGCTGTGCCAGGCCCGCACCGCCGACGGCGAGGAGTTCAGCGACGCCGACGTCGTCAACCACATGATCTTCCTGATGATGGCCGCCCACGACACCTCCACCATCACCAGCGCCGCGGTCGTCTACTACCTCGGGGCGAACCCGCAGTGGCAGCAACGGGCCCGCGAGGAGTCGCTCGCATTGGGGGACGCCCCGTTGGACATGGCTGCGCTCGAGTCCCTCGGCACGCTGAATCTGGTGATCAAGGAATCGCTGCGGCTGGTCGCGCCGGTCCCGGTGGTCATGCGCAAGACCGTGGCCCCGACCACGCTGGAGGGCCACCACATACCGGAGAGCACGTTGGTCATGGTCGCCGGCGCGGTCAACCACTTCGACCCGACGTGCTGGAGCGCCCCCGACACCTTCGACCCCGACCGGTTCGCCGAACACCGTCGCGAGGACCGCAACCACCGCGACGCCTGGATCCCGTTCGGCGGCGGGGTCCACAAGTGCATAGGCATGGCATTCGGCACCCTTGAGGTGACCGCGATCCTGCACGAGATGCTGCGGACCTACCGCTGGAGCGTCGACCCGGGCTATCGGCCGCGCTGGGACAACACCTCGCTGCCCGTGCCCGCCGACGGGCTCCCGCTGAGCCTGAGCCCGCTCGCCGGCCGCCCGGAGCCGTCGTGACACCCCGGGGGCTCGTCGTGGGAGACCCGGTCGCGGAGCAGGCCCTGTTCGAGGTGCTGCTCACCGACCACGGGCAGCCTGGCCCCTACGAGGGGTATCGGCGCTTGCGGGAACGGGCGGCGAGGTTGCGGACCTCTGCCGGGCTTGTGGTGCTCAGCGGGTACGGCGACTGCGAGGCCGCGCTGCGCAACCGTGAGCTGGGCAAGGTCGACGAATCGTTGGGGTTCCAGCTCGCCGGGGTCCCCGAGGACCTGCAGCGTCGGGCGCTGCGCCGGTTCCGGCGCACCATGCTCTTTCGCAACCCGCCCGACCACACCCGGCTGCGGCGGCTGGTGTCCTCGGTGTTCACTGCCCGCCACGTCGAGGCCCTGCGCCCGGCCGTGGTGCACCGCATCGACGAGCTGCTCGACGGCTTCACCGGCCGCGACGTCGTCGACGTGATCAGTGATCTCGCGCTGCCACTGCCGGTGTCGGTCATCGGGGACCTGCTGGGCATCCCCGACCTCGACCGCGCCGCCGCGGCGCCGTGGGTGCGCGACCTGGTGGCGCCGCTGGAACCCAGCGCCGACCTCGCTGCGGTGCAGGCGGCGGTGGACGCCGAAGACCAACTCGCCGAGTACTTCGCCGATCTGCTCGCCCACAAGCGTCGTCGACCCGGCGACGACCTGCTCAGCCGGCTGGCCACCGCCCGCGGCGACGACCAGCTCGACGACGACGAGTGCGTTGGCACCGCGATCCTGCTGTTCGCCGCCGGGTTCGAGACCACCACCAACCTGGTCGGCAACGGTCTCGCCGCCTTGCTCGGCGCACCCGACCAGCGCGAGCTGCTGCGTGAACGGCCCGACCTGGCCGGCCCGGCGGTGGAGGAACTGCTGCGCTTCGACGCCCCGGTACAGACCGACGGCCGGACCGCGCTCGCCGACACCACCGTCGGCGACCTCGACGTCGCCGACGGCCAGGTGGTTCTGCTGCTGCTCGGCGCCGGCAATCGCGACCCGGCGGTCTTTACCGACCCCCACGTCCTCGACATCACCCGCTCGCAGGCCACGTCGCTGTCGTTCGGCGCCGGGCTGCACTTCTGCCTCGGCGCGCCGCTGGCGCGCCTGGAAGCCGAGGAGCTGTTCCCCCGCCTGCTGGCGCGCTTCCCGCGCCTCGAGGCCGCGGGCCCGCCGACGTGGCGGACCGGCCTGTCCTTCCGCGGGCAATCACACCTGCCGCTCCGTCCGGGACCCCCGGTAGCGGCCTGACCGACCCGACTCCTCGACCGCTCGATTCAGCTCGGAGGACCCATGACCGCCACCCGATCCCCCTGGATGAACACCGACCTCGACGACTTCCGCGACATGGCCCGCACCTTCTGCGACAAAGAACTCGCCCCGCACCAGGACCGCTGGATGGACCAGAAACAGGTCGACCGCGAGCTGTGGACCAAGGCCGGTGAGGTCGGGCTGCTGTGCCTGTCGATCCCCGAGCAGTACGGCGGTGGCGGCGGGAACTTCGCGCACGAGGCGGTGCTGGTCGAGGAGCAGGCCGCCAGCGGGGACAGCTGCTGGGGGGTGGCCCTGCACAACGCGATCGTCGCCCACTACGTGCTGGCCTACGGCACCGAGGAGCAGAAGAACAGCTGGCTGCCTAAGCTCGCCACCGGCGAATGGGTCGGCGCCATCGCGATGAGCGAACCCGGCACCGGATCGGACCTGCAGAACGTGCAGACCAAGGCCGTGCGCGACGGCGAGCACTACGTGCTCAACGGCGCCAAGACGTTCATCACCAACGGCGGCCAGGCCGACGTCGTCCTCGTGGTCGCCAAGACCGACCCCACCGCCGAGTCCCAGGGCATCTCCCTGCTGGTCGTGGAAGCCGAGCGCGAGGGGTTCGGCCGGGGCCGGATCCTGGACAAGGTCGGGCTCAAGGGCCAGGACACCGCGGAATTGTCCTTCACCGACGTCCGGGTCCCCGCCGCCAACCTACTCGGCGAGACCGAGGGCCAGGGGTTCATCCAGCTGATGCAGCAGCTACCGCAGGAACGACTGCTGATCGGCATCACCTCGGTCGCCGCGATGGAGATGGCGCTGCGCGAGACCCTCCGCTACACCAAGGACCGCACCGCCTTCGGCCGCGAAGTGTTCTCGTTCCAGAACACCCGCTTCACCCTGGCCGAGGCGGCCACCGAGGCCCGCGTGTGCCGGGTGTTCCTCGACGACTGCATCGTCAAGCACCTGGCCGGAGAGCTCGACATCCCCACCGTGGCGATGCTCAAGTGGTGGACCAGCGAGCGCGCGATGCGCGTGATCGACGAATGCGTGCAGCTGCACGGCGGCTACGGCTACATGAGCGAATACAAGATAGCCCGCGCCTGGACCGACCAGCGCGTCCAGAAGATCTACGGGGGCACCAACGAGATCATGAAGGAGATCATCTCTCGGAGCCTGTGACGGCCCCGCCGAGCCACCGGCCGAGGCACCTGGAATCGGCCCCCTCAAGGGGACCGCGCGTTCGAGAGGACGGCGTCGCCCGGCCGTCTCGCCGTGGCGGATGAGCCGGTGACGCGCCCGCCGGCGGCGGCTGCCGCGGAGATGTGGGGCCCAGGGCCAGGATTCACCTCGGCGGGAGTGGCCGGCGACGATGAGCCTTCGGCGGCGGGGGCATCCAACACTCCCGGGCCAGCTCGCCTGCACCCAGACGATGCCGCCGCCCAGGCCCTGGCTCGGCGGACTCGGTCTCACCGCCGACGCCTCGCGAGCATCGAGGACACCCAGCGCCAGATCCTGGAGCTGCTCCGCGGCGATCCGGACCGACCCGCGCGATGATCCGGCCGACCACCGAGTTCTGCGACGACGCCAACCGGCCGGCCGCCACACCGGCCCGAGCACCCAGCAGCCGCCCGACCTCAGCCCGGCCCGCCCGAGGTCGACTCGCGTAACGCGCGGTACCGGGTGCGGGCGTACTCGGCCTCGACCGGGAACTCGTAGGTGCCGTAGGGGTTGACGTGCTCCATCAGCGCCGGGGAGATGTGGGAGAGCAGAGCAGGCCCGGGTCCACCCGCCCGCGGGTACCCGCGAGGTGGTCGAGGGCGAGTTCGAGGTAGGCGGTGTTCCAACTACAGCGGCGGCATGGAGGATCTTGTGCCAATGAACGCGCACAATTGCCGCGCCATCTATCGCTGAAGGTCACAGGCTGTCGACAACGCGCGTCGCGAATCAACGTCGGTGAACGGTCGCCCGGCGCTATTGTCGACAGATGTTGGTGGGGTACGCGCGGGTGTCGACCGCGGAACAGAACCCGGCGCATCAGATCGACGCGCTGACCCGGGCCGGGGTGGCCGCCCCGGACGTGTATGTGGACTACGCCTCCGGGGCGAAGGCCACGCGCCCGCAGCTGGACCTGGTGGTACGGCTGCTGCGCGCCGGGGACACGTTGGTGATCACCCGGCTGGACCGGCTGGGCCGGTCGATGCTGCACCTGGTCACCCTCGGCGCCCAGCTGCGTGAGCGCGGGATCGAGCTCCGCGTGCTCGAGCAGGGCATCGACACCTCCACCGCGGAGGGGCGGGCGATGTTCGGCATGCTCAGTGTGCTGGCCGAGTTCCAGCGGGAGCTGATCGTGGCCAACACCCGTGACGGGCTGGCCGCGGCCCGGGCGCGGGGCCGCAAGGGTGGGCGGAAGCCGAGACTGTCCCCGGACCAGGCCGCGCATGCCCAGCAGCTCTACGACGCCGGCACGCACACCGTGGCCCAGATCGCCGCGCTGCTCGGGGTGGCTCGTCCGACGGTGTATGGCTACCTCGACCGCGGAGCCGCCACCGCGCCGGTGGAGACGGAGGCGCGGTGATGGCCCGCGATCAGGGTGTGCGAGCGGCGTATCGGGGTCGTGACCAGTGTCGTTGTGACGGGTGCGGGCGGGAGCCGTCGAACCCGAACGAGCGTGCGGAGGTGGCGATGACCTGGCTGTTGTCGGCCCCGGCCGCTGCGGGCGCGGTGCTCGAGCGGCACTTCTGCCGCGGCTGCACCCCGCCCGGCCCGGTCACAGACGTGACGTGCATGCGGTGCGGGGACGGCCCGCTGCTGGCCTGTGCTCTCGCCGTCGGCGACGAGGCCGCTACCGCTGTCGTGCAGAGCTGGCTGGCCCGGACCGGGTGGCGGATGTCCGGGCCGGTATGCCCGGACTGTGTGGGCGAGTTGCGGCGATGAGACACGTCGATCCCGCGACCCGGGCGATGCTGGTCGCCCGGTTGCGGGAGAAGCGGGCAGCGGGCGCGTCGATCAGCGCCGAGGTGCGCCGCGCCGCCGCGGGGTTGCTGGTGTCGTCGAGCACGGTGTGGCGATGGCTGGCCACGGACCCCGATCCCGCTACGGCCGACGATGACGCGCCCGGCAGCCCTGCGGCGGGAGGTCGGGCGCGGTACGTGCTGACCCAGGCCGATCGGGACGACTACGCCGACTGGGGCGGCAGCGTTGCTGCGTTGTGGCGGGACCGGGTGGCCCGGGGAGTTCCGGTGCCGCCGTTGCGGACGTTGCAGCGCGCGTTCGCCCGCGAACTCACGGCCGGGGAGCGGGCGGCGGTGGTCGAGGGGGTGACGGGCCGGCGCCGGCACGAGGTCTATCTGCGGTGGGAGCCGGTGTGTCGCAACGCCCGCTGGGAGGCCGATCACAAGGAGCTGCCGGTGCTGGTGACGCCGCCGCGCGGGGCGCGGCCGGTGAAGCCGTGGGTGACGGTGTTCCTGGACTGCTACTCGCGGCTGATCATGGGGTGGGCGTTGTCGCTGCGCCCGGACGCGGCGACGGTGCTGGCGGCGCTGCGGCGCGGGCTGGTGGTCGACCCGCAGCGGGGCCCGTTCGGTGGGGTACCGCGGGCGCTGGTCCCGGATAACGGGTTGGAGTTCGCCACGACCGCGTTGGGGCGGGTGTGCGCGACGCTGGGCACGGCGTTCGACCCGACCGACGGCTATGCCCCGTATCAGAAGGGCAAGGTCGAGCGGGCGAACCGGACGGTGGATCAGGAGTTCCTGTCCGGGTTGCCGTTTCACACCGAGGGCCCGCGCGCGGCCGATGGGCGGTTGTACGGGCCGGATGCGGCGCCGATGGCGCTGGCGTTGTTCGTGGACCGGTTCGCCGAGTGGGTCGTGGAGTACAACACCGTGCGCGCGCACTCGGCGCTGGACGGGCAGACCCCGCTGCAGCGCTGGCAGGCCGATCCCACCCCGATCCAGGAGGTGGGGGCCGAGCAGCTGCGCTGGCTGCTGCTGGCCGATGTGGAACGGACGGTACAGCGCGACGGGGTGCACTTCGCCGGGCTCACCTTTATCGCCGGGGAGCTCAACGGCCGGGTCGGTGAGCGGGTGCAGGTTCGCTACACCCCGCACGACCACCGCCAGATTGAGATCTTCCGCGGTGACACCTGGTTGTGCACCGCGTATCCGCAGGGCGCGCTCTCGCCCGAGCAGCGCGAGGCGGTGTTGGCCCGGCGCCGTGCTGATGCCGCCGAGCTCGGGCGCCGCCAGCGCCGCACCAGCCGCCGGGCGCGGTCACGGCTGGCGCCGATCACCGCCCCGGGTGAGCCGGAGGAGGTCACCGTGATCAGCGCGGAGCAGGCCCGCACCGACCGGCGCCGCGACGTCGGCGAGCGCGACATCGACGCCCGCGACCGGGACCTGCAGCGGCTGGCCCGCACCGACCTGCTCAACCTGCACCGCGACTTCGACTACTGGAACCCGCCCCAGCCCACCGACGAGCCCGCTGACCCGGCGGGGGCCGGCGGCGATGACCCCGAGGAGCACCGGTGAGTGTGCGCCACTTCTTGGACCTCGACGGCGCGGCCACGCTGCCGACCGAAGCGCTCGCGCTGGTCGATCAGGCGGTGGCCGATCTGGTGGCCACCCGCGCGATGGGCGCGGTGCACGGGCAGGCCGGGCTGGGCAAGACCTTCGCCGTGGAACAGGCCCTGGCCCGGCGCACCGACCGGGCGGACGCCTGCTGGGTGTCGTTTCCCAGCCGGCCGACGATGAGGTTGGTGGCCGCGACCCTGTTCGCCGAGCTGTGCGGTGTCGCGCCGGGACGCCGGGACCGGTTCGCGCTCTCGGCCGAGCTGCTCGAGCAGCTGGCCGATCACCGTGGCCGGGACGGGCGGGAACGACTGGTGGTAGTCGATGAAGCCCAGCAGCTCAACAGGGAGTGCATCGAGTTCCTGCGCTACCTGCACGATCACCGGCTGACCCGGTTCGGGCTGCTGCTGGTCGGCGGGGACGGCGCCTGGCAGGTCCTGGCCCGCGAACCGATGCTGCGCTCGCGGATCTATCGCCGGGTGGTCTGCACGCCGCTGTCGGGCACGCAGGTGTGCGCGCTACTGCCGCGCTACCACCGGATCTATGACGGGGTCGACGCCGAACTACTGCTGTTCGTCGACGACCACTTCGCCCACGGCAATCTGCGGGACTGGGCCGCGTTCACCGCGACCGCGCTCGAGCTGTGCCAGGACACCGGCGCCGAGCAGCTCGACGAGCAGATCGCGCGCAACGCGTTCGCCCTCCACGGCGGCGTCCGCCCCCGACCGGCCACCAGCAGCGCCTCGTGACCACCACACCGACCGGCACCAGCGCCGACCACGCTGTAGCGGCTGGGCGTGTGGTGCCCGGCATGGTCGGGCCGGTGGTCACGGTGCTCACCGACCCCGACGACTCCCCGGCCTGCCTGACCGCGGTCATGGCATGCCACGCCCTCCAGCGGGGTGTGGTGGTGTGCCTGCCGCACCCCGGCACCGGCTCGCGGCCGCAGCTGGGCGCAGCCCTGCTGGTCGCGCTGGGCAAGCTCCCGACCGCGCGGCCGGTGCAACGCCCCAGCTACCGCTCCTGGGAACTGGCCGGGTGCTGGCTCGCGGCCGAACCCATCACGGACCTGGTCGTGCTGCGCGCCGACCGGCTCCCCGCCGCCTGCTGGGGCGACCTGGCCCTCCTGGCCGCTGCCGCCGGCACCCGGTTGTGGCTGGTCGACGCCGGATCCGCCGCCGCTGATGGGCAGCGCGCCGCCCTGGCCGCGGCCAGCGGTGGCCGTGCCCCGCTGGTGCGGCCGTGGCGGGCCGGGCTGGCCGCGCTGGCACCGGCCGCCGCCGTCGCCGGCCAGCGCGACGACCACGACGGCTTCCCGGCGGTGCCCGATGTGGAGTTCCCGCAGTTTCGGGCCACCGCCCGCCGCGTGCTGTCCGCGGCCGCGTTCGCCCGGGTCGACGCCGTCTATCGCGGCACGTTCGCGCAGGCCCGCACGCGCGCCGAGGGGCTGCGGTTGAGCCTGCTCAGCGACATCAGTCGTGCCGAGCTTGCCGATGCG
The DNA here is from genome assembly GCF_039526905.1 of Pseudonocardia kongjuensis. NCBI lineage: Bacteria > Bacillati > Actinomycetota > Actinomycetes > Pseudonocardiales > Pseudonocardiaceae > Pseudonocardia > Pseudonocardia kongjuensis. Next base: position 135,918 of record NZ_BAAAJK010000008.1, read on the forward strand.
GTGCTGCAGCAGCTCACGATCGACGCGACCAGCACCGCCGAGGTCCTGACCCGGGTACGGGCCGCGCAGGCCGGGCTGCTCGCCGAGGGCCTGTTCCTAGACGTGCGCCCGCGCTCGTGCCGGACCTGGGGTGCGGCGACCGTGCGTCTCGAGCCGCGCCTCGACCCGTCGACCGTGGCCCGGCTGCGTGGTCTCTGCGACCCGACCACGGCCGCCGCCGTGGTGCTCACCCGCGCCACCGGGCTACCGGCGAGCCGGCTGTGCCGGCTACGTCCAGGGGACCTCACCGAGCACCGCCGCGGCCTGCATGTGCGGTTGAGCAGCATGCTCAGCTACCGCGTTCCCGCACGCGCGGCCGGCCTGGTCCGGGCTGTCCTGGCCCGGCCGTCGTTCCTGCCGCCCGGCGACACGTCCGGGCCGTCGACCACCGACGCCGAGGCGGGTTCGGGGCGGCTGTTCACCCGGCCCGATGGTGCACCGCTCGATGACCGTGCCCTGGCCCGGCTCGGCCACACCGGCGCGACCCACGCCGGGGTCGTGCTGCCGGCTGCGTCGTTCCGGAATGCGACGGTGACCGACCTGCACCAGCCTTCGCGGAGCGGCTCGTGACCGACCGGCCCCGGCGGCCGGCCCGCCGCTTGGTCATCGACTGGGCGCTGGTCGAGCAGCGCCGCGTCGCGGCCGGGATGACCCACACCGAGCTCGCCGACCGCGTCGGCGCCGGCGCGGTCACCGGCCCGGCACGCCTGTGGACCGACAACGACCACGACACCGTCACCCTCGGCCTGCTCGAACGGCTCTGCCAGGTCCTCGACCTGCACCCCACCGAACTGTTCCGAGCACCCACCCGAAACGCTCAACGGCGGCACCAGCTCGCCCACGCCGAGCCAGCGGACGTCGCCGTCCTCGCGGCCGCCCTGGCCACCGTGACCTGCCCACCCGGCCGCGCCCCGGCCGCGGTCAGCTCCGCCGGTCTGGCCGACGCCCTGGGCTGGCCCCTCGCCCGGATCGGGGACGCGCTGGCCGCCCTCGAGGCCCAGCTCGCCGACACCGGACTGCGTATCGATCACGACCCGGCAGCGACGAGCCCGCCCCCGGTCCGGGGGCTGCGCGCCCGCGACCGGCACCTCACCGACACCCAACGCGCCGCGCTGCACCGGCTCCATAACCCCGAACCGTCCCTGGACGTCGAGATCGCTCGTCTGCTGTATGCCATCGCGCACGACCCACGCAGCATCACCGAGAGGCACCTGGCCTACGACCCGGCCGCGGTCGTCGCCCTGCAACAACGCGGACTCGTCCGCCGCCACACCGGGGGCAGCTACCTCGAACTCACCGAGGACGCCCACTACAGCCTCGCCGCAGACCCTGCCCCGCCGGCGCCGTAGCCGCTCTCATTTTGCTGGCGCCCGCACTCTCATCTCAGTGGCGCCGCCACTCTCACTTTGACGTCGTTCCACATACGTCTCTCTCAGCGTTCCGACTCGGCCTCACCCTGGTCTGACTCGGTCCGTTCCGAAACCCCGCTTGTCGATCATGTTGCTGTGTCCTGATCTTACATCTCTTCCTGCCTTCTTCCAACGCCTCACACCTATGCATCAAATGATCTTGCCGGATGCGGTGCCGGTCGCGTAGCCTGCTCGCCATGGGCGTCGTGCGGGTCACTGCGATGGCGCCCGGGTCTGTCGAGTACCTGCTCCACGGGTGCGATTCGCGCCCCGAACAGGGCCACGAGCACGGTTCGGAACAGGATATCGAGAACGGCGGCGACGGCGTGCAGCGCATCCCCGGCGCGGCCGAGTACCTGACCTCTGCGGCCGAGCGCGGCGAGCCCGACGGCGTCTGGTTCGGTGCCGGGTTCGAGGGGCTCGGGCTGCCGTTCGAGGCCGGCGCTACGGCTACCGCAGATGACGTTCGGGCGGTGTTCGGGCAGCTGCGTTACCCCGAGCACGTGCTCGCGGGGTCGACCGAGAAGACGCCGGTCTACCTCGGTTCGAAGCCGCGGAAGTTCCGCACAGCAGCCCAGATCGTGGCCGACGCACTCAAGGAAGAACCGACCGCATCGGCGGAGCGGCGCTTCGAGATCGAGACGGCGGCGAACCGCAACACCCGGACTCCGACGGCCTACTACGACGTGACGTTCTCGCCGGTGAAGTCGGTGTCGATGTACTACACGGCGTTGCTCGCGGCCGGGGACAATGACGGCGCGGAGACGGTCCGCTGGGCGCACGACGAGGCGGTGCGGATCGCGCTGTCGTCGGTGCAGTCCGACGTGGCGTATGTCCGCTCTGGCCGGCACGAGGGCCGGGGCCCGTCGGGGCGGACAGTGGGTCAGTGGGAGGCGGCCACGGGCCTGGCCGCCGTGGTCTACGGGCACCACACCAACCGTGACGGTGAGCCGCAGCTGCACTCGCACGCCGGGGTGCTCAACCGTGCCGCGACCGCGGATGGGCGGGTGCTCGCGCTGGATGGGCAGGCGTTCCGGCCGGTGAAGGAGGCGCTGTCGGCGGCCTACACGCGGGCCTATCAGCAGCTGCTGACCGAGCGGATGGGGGTGCTGTTCCAGCTGCGGCCTGACGGGTTGGCGCGGGAGATCGCCGGGTTCGACCCGGAGCTGTTGGCGCAGGCGAGCACCCGCACCTTGGAGCGTGTCCGCCCGGCGGTTGCGGAGCTGGTGGAGGCCTACACGGCTCGGCACGGGCGGGCCCCGGGGCCGCGGGCGCGGCGGGCGTTGGTGGAGCAGGCGGTCAAGGGGACCCGTGAGCCGAAGCGCGGGCTGGCCGGTCCGGCCGCGGTGCTGGCGTGGACGACCGGTCAGCCGGGGCGGGTGGATAGGCTCGCGGCCGCACTGGACGCGGTCGACGAGGTGGTGATGGCCGCGGCGACCAACGGTACCCATCCGGTGTCCGCGCGTGGTGGCCAGGAACTGGTCACCGACGGTCGCGAGGCGGCGCTGGAGGTCCTGGCGGTCATCGGGGCCGGGCGGGCGGTGTCCGGTCAGAACACGGCTGTCGGTGAGGGTGCGGCCACGTTGGCGGGGGCAGTGGCCATCGCTATCGAGGCTGGAGTGGCTGATGTCCAGAGCCGGTATGCGTCGTGGACGGTCGGGAACCTGACCGCGGCCATCGATGACCACCTCGGTGACCACGCGGCCGCGCTCGGGGTGGCGGCGGCCGCCCGTCCGGCGTTCATGGCCACCCTGACCGAGGCGGTGCTGGCCGAGCACGGTCAGTTCGGGATCGTGCAGGTTTCTGCGTCCGACCCGGTGCCGGTGCCGGACGAGCTGCGTCGCCTCGGCGCCGGCGGCGATGGCCGGTCGATGTTCCGCGCCCACATCGACGAGCGCTACGCGACCACCGCGGCGGTGACCGCTGAGGAGCGGCTGCTGGGCTACAGCCGCACCGACGGCCTCACCCCGCTTCCGGCCAGCCGGCTCGTCGAACTCGGTGAGGTGCTCGGCGCTGAGAAGCTGTCTGCTGATCAGGCTGCGGTGGTTGCTGGGGTGCTGGGGTCCGGGCGGACTGTGGATGTACTGGTCGGGCCGGCGGGCACCGGGAAGTCGCACACCGTTGGGGCTCTGTCGGCTGTGTGGGCGGGTGAGCACGGTGGGCGGGTGCTGGGCTTGGCGACCGCGGAGATGGCCGCGCGGAACCTGGCCGAGCTCGGCCTGGAGGGGATGAACACCGCGCAGTGGCGGCAGCGGTTCCTGCCCGACCCGAGCACCGGTGAGGTTCGTGATCGGCTGTGCGCCGGGGACCTGGTGGTCGTTGACGAGGCAGGCATGAGTAGCACCGCCGAGCTGGTCGAGATCAGTGACGCCGCAGCCGCGGCCGGGGCCAAGGTGTTGCTGGTCGGCGATCACCATCAGCTCCAGCCGGTCGGCGCAGGTGGCATGTTCGCTCACCTCGCCGCCCAGGCCGGCGTTCTCGAGCTGGACACGGTGCACCGGTTCCGCCACGCCTGGGAGGCCGAGGCGTCGCTGCAGCTGCGCGTAGGCGACGTTGCAGCGGTCGCCGCGTACGCCGACCGGGGGCGGCTGCGCACGGGCACGGTGGAGGAGATGAGCGAGCACGCCGTGCGCGGGCACATGGCCGACATGCTCGACGGCAAGGACGCTCTGCTCATCGTCGGCACCAACCGGACAGCAGCGGAGATGTCGAGGCAGGTTCACGAGACCCTCGTCGACCTCGGACGCGTATCCCCCGACGTTCTGGCGACAGTGAGCCGCGGGGGTGTCGAGAACAAGATAGGGGTCGGGGACCTGATCCAGGCGACCCGCAACGACCGGCGACTGCGCGTGGATCCCGCTCCGGACGGCACCGTTGGCGAGGTCCTGAACAAGGAGCGCTACACCGTCATCGGCCTCAGCCGCGACGGCGCGATCCTCGCGCGAGACCAGCGCGGCGCGGTCGCGCATCTGACCCCCGAGTACGTCGAGAAGCACGTCATCCTCGGCTACGCCGTCACCGCCTATGCGGCCCAAGGCGTGACCGTCGATGTCGGGCGAGGGTTGCTCGACCGTGACGCGACCCGTGAGTCGGTGTATGTGCCGATCAGCCGCGGGCGGGAGAACAACCTGCTCTACATGGTCACCGAGCAGGCCCCGGACGGGCACGACCAGCGGCGCATCGAGGACACCCCCGTCCAGCGGCTCACCGACATCCTCGCCCGCAGCGACGTCGCGGAAGCGGCGCTGACCGTGCGCGAGATCGCCGAGCACGACACTGCCTCGTTCGAGACTCTGGGTGCCCTGATCAACCAGGTCAGCATGCGGGCCTCCGGCGGCCGCAACGCCGACATCCTCACAGAGCTGCTCACCGACGAGCAGATGGAACGCCTGCAGGACGAGGACGCCTACGGACGCATGCTGGCCGCCGTCTACGGTGCTGAACTCGACGGACACGACCCGCGCGCGCTGCTCACCGAGGCCGTGCAATGCCGCGGGTTCGACGACGCCGAGTCCATCGCGAAGGTTCTGCACTGGCGCGTCGGTGAGCTCACCACCGCCCGCGCACCGGAGAACGGAACTGTCGAGCCGGAACACGGCTGGACCGCGGTTGCCGACACCCTGGCCCCCGGCCCTGTCCGCGACTACCTCCACCAGCTCGGGGAACTGGCCGCCGACCGGCAGAGCGCGCTCGGAACCGAGATCGCTCTCGAGCCGCCGCAGTGGGCGCTCGACCGGCTCCCGGACGTCCCTGACCAGGACGACACCGAGGCCCGCCACGCATGGGAGCACCGCGCCGGAGTGGTCGCGGCGTACCGGGAGTACCGAGGTATCCCCGAGCACCAGTCCTCGCTCGGGCAGGCGCCGCCGACCCAGCAGCCCTTCGCCTACGCGCTGTGGCGCGAAGCCACCGAAGCCCTCGACCCCGACCCGACCGCGCTGGCCTGGCAGCACAAGACCGACAGCGAGCTCTACCAGGCCCGCGAAGCCTGGGCGCTCGCGCTGTACCACGCCGATGAGTACGGGCCCCGCGCCGTCGGTGAGGACCTGGCCGCCACCCAGCGGCTGGCCACCGAGATCAACGACGACGCCGTGCTCACCGCAGCCGAAGCAGACGCCACAGCCGACGGTCCCGACCGCGACGAGCTGATCGAGGCCGCCGACCGCTACCGCGCCCTCGCCCAGGCCTACACCGCCCAAGCGGCGGACATGGCCGAGGAGTACGAGGCCCGGCAGCAGTGGTGGGACGAGGTTGCCCCGCTGCGCGAGGCCGACCAGGCCGCGGCCGGGGAACTGGAACGACGCCAGCTCCCCGCCTGGCGCGACACCCCGGCCCCCGCAACAGGGGAACAACTCACCTTGCCCACCGACGTCCCGGAACCCGCCGGGGCCGCAGAGCCCGGGAGCAGCCCAGCCGCCACGCAGTCGAGTGCCGAGCATGAGGGGCCGGGCGCGGACTCGGAGTCGGGGCCGGCCCCGGACCTCGGGCACCGCGTCGACTCTCCTGCGGTCGAACCGGACGTGCAGGAGCCGCGCGCGAGCGCGACACCCGAGGCCGCCCAGGAGGAACCCTCCGTGGACAACGGTGCTGGCCACAGCGGCGAGCGCGACCCGGGCGCGGCACGCGACGCAGTCGATGATCTACGCCGTGTGACCCGTGAGTCGCAGCTCCGAGAGCTGCACCAGCGGGCCCGTGTCCAGAACGACCAGCCCCACCAGGACCGCGACCTCGATAGTGGCTATGCCGAACGGGCCCACCGCGACCAGCTCGCCATCGAGAACGAACGCCACCAGCACCAGAGTGGCCAGGCCGAGCAGATCCACGAACAGGTCCAGGAGCACGGCGCGGACTACGACCCCTACGACACCGACTACGGCTACGACGAATAGTCCCGCCGCCCCGCAGGCGGCCCGGCGAGAAGCCAGGAGCCTCCGCACAAGAGCGCGGGGCTCCCCCACGGGGGTGTCTCAGAACCCGCGGCAGTCTGCCCGGACGATACCTCCCGACACGGTGGAACGGCGGCGGTTGCCGCGCGGACGGGCTCCGGTCAGCGAGACCGCGGTGAAACCGCCGCATCACCGAGCAACTCGGCGTACTGCTCCATCAGCGTCGGCGGCGACGGCTCGGGCTCGGTCTCCCGCCGCTCCAGCTCCGCGCGCAGAAACACCTCCTGCTCCGCAGCAACACGCAGGCTCTCCTCGTCGGCCACAACCCGCACACCCTGGACGTCCCACGGCCCGGGACACACACCACGGACGGTCGAAGGACTGATGTGCTCGTGCCACGGCGGATCCACGATCTCGTCCAGCTTGGCGCTCGGCCGAGGACGACCCCATGTCACGCCGAACTCGCGCTCCGCGAGCTCTCGCACGTCCCGGGTGTGGAACCCGTCAGCAAGGCCGAACACACCCCGCTGGATCTTCGGCACATAGACAGGGAACCGCTCCCCTGTGGCCAGCACGCACGCTGTCGACCCGATGTAGACGTGACAGTGCCACCGCGCCGCGTCGATCCCCGGCACCGCAGCCTCCACCACGGCCGCCAACTCCAGACGCGCCGGCCGACCGACATCCGGGCTCGCGGGATCAGCCGCGTAGCCACACGCCTCCTGCACCCGACGCAGAACCTGCTCCTGCACCAGCTGCGTGTAGGCCGCCCCCCACGCCGCGACGTCCTGGTCCAAGCCTGCTGTGGCCATGCCGTCGAGCAGCGCCGACAGCGACAGCGGCATCCGAAACTGCACCTCGTGCGCGTCGGATGGCGGAGTGGCCAGGGGGTCGCTGACGTTAAAGAGCGGTGCTGGGGCGACGTGCGTGTCGCCAAACCGACCACGAATCATCGCTGACCTCCCAAGTACCGCTGGTCGCCATGGCTGTCTGCTGGTGCAGGTTCCGGGTGTCATCCTAGGACAGGTGCTGGCCTGGCCCTGCCGATTCTGACGTGCTTCGGGGCCGGCCCACGGTGAGGCGATCACGCACGGACTCCGCCCCGTCCAGGTCATAGCACGAACATATGTTCGATTACTGGAGCGGGTGTTGCGGGTCTATGGCGGAGTGGCTCGCGGCGCCCTTGGTCGCAGTAAACGCCGTTTACCGCCGACCGGCGCACGGGTTGCGGCACGCCGAGGGAGGTCGTTGTGCGACCGTGATCGCCTGATCTGCGACGATAACTCCGATCCGAAGTACCACCTGCCCGGGTGGGAAGCAGACGGAGGGATTCTCCATGGCGCGCGTGCATGTCATCGCCAATCAGAAGGGCGGGGTCGGAAAGACCACCGTCACTGTCAATCTCGCCGCGGTCGTGGCCGACACCCTCGGAGGGACCGCGGAGTCCTCACCGGTCCTGGGGGTGTCGACGGACCCACAGGCATCGATGCTCGAGTGGGCCCAGCGCGTGGGTGACGCGCTGCCGTTCGACTTCGAGCAGTGCCACGACAACCCCAACCTGCTGAGCAAGCTGCGCGAGATCCAGCAGTACTCACACATCTTCGTCGACACCCCTGGGACGCTGGAAGACGAGTCGATCCTGCAGACCGTCCTGACCCAGGCCGACGACGTCATCGTCCCGCTGGAACCGGAGCCGATGTCGTTCTCCCCAGCGACCCGATCGATCCAGCGAGTCGTCGAGCCGGCCGGAGTGCCGTGGCGGGTGCTACTCAACAACTGGGACCCCCGCGATGGCAGAGGCGATCTCGACCAGACCCGTGAGTATGTCGCCGCGCGCGGCTGGCCGGTCTTCAACACCGTGATCCGCCACTACAAGCTACACACCCGCGCCTCCGCCGAAGGGGTCACTGTGGTGCAGTACGCCAAGAACCGAGTCGCCCTTGAAGCCCGCCAGGACTTCTTCCGCCTGGCGCTCGAGGTGCTCGGCACCGGGGGAAACGGGCCTCGGCACTCCAACGACGTAAACGGCGTTTACGCGGGCAACGAGGACTGAGCCAGTGGGGAAGCGTGTGAACCTGGCAGAGCTGGCTCGTGAGGAAGTCCCCAACGACTACACCCCTCCGACGGAATCCCTGAGGTCGCTTCGAGAGCCTGCGGTGGCTTCCGTGCCTGCCCCCGCGCCGGACAGCTCGCCCGAACCAGGGCCCGATACCTCGATGCTGCCCGTGCCCGACATCGTCAGCAATCCGCTCAACCAGCGTGCGGCGGGAGACGAAGAAGACGCCGAGTTCTACGAGCTCGTTAGTACGATCCGCGGGCACGGGGTGCTGCAGCCGATCGTGGTCTGCTCGGCGAGCGCCTTCCTCGAGCGCTACCCGGATCAGGCCGGCGCTCTCGACGCCGCGCGCTGGGTGGCGCTCATCGGGAACCGGCGGCTACGGGCGGCTACGGTCGCCGGGCTGCCGCACATCCCGGCATTGGTCAACGACGACCGAGTGGCTTCGATGTACGAGGTCATGCTGGTGGAGAACAGCCACCGCAAAGCGCTCGGACCGCTGTATGAGGCTGAGGCGATGCAGCGACTGCTGAGCGAGTCCGGGATCCCACAACGCGCGCTCGCCGCGCGCATCGGCCGGACTCCGATGTACGTAAGTCAGCGCCTTGCGCTGCTCGGACTGATCGAGCCACTGCGAGAGGCCCTCGAGGCTGGAAGTCTCAAGGTCGAACAGGCCCGGCAGCTCGGTGGGCTGTCCGAGGCGGAGCAGTACGCGATTGCAGCTGCCGGTCCGCCGTACCGCAAGCCCACCACCAATGCCCCTGCTCGCGGCATCGAACCGCCGCGACGTCGTCGGAGCATTGCAGTGTCGAGCCCAGCCCGCGCCGCGGCCTCCATCCGGGAAGTGTTCACCGAGACCGAGCGGGCCGAGCTGATCAAGCTGCTGGCTGAACCTTCTTACCTCGCGAGTCCCGCCGAACACGATGATGGCTCGTCCACAGCGCCCGAGGCTTAGGAGCGGCACCCGGCGGGCATCGGCCTGTGGAGGGGTAAACGCCGTTTACCCCTCCACAGGCCGTTTCGTCGGTCCGGACCTCGCGACTCGTCGCGCCCACGCGACTCAGGTGGGGCCGACGAAGTCGCTGTCTCAAGAGCAAACGCCGTTTACAGGAGGAGTCTCACGCCAGTCAGGCTTGGGCTTCCCCAGGATATGGAGCACGTAGCACGTCGTGGGATCGGTGGTGCTGTGCGCGGTGCTCAGGGGTTCCCGTCCTCTTCCGCTCAGTCTGCGAGGGAAATGGCGCCAGGACGGGGTAAACGCCGTTTATCCCATCATTGGGCGGTCATCGATCGGCTCGCCCGCTCGGTCGTGTCAATGAGGCGCCGCCTTGAACACAGGCCACGAGTGGCGTCCACTTGCTCCTATGTCAAGCGGCGCTCTCGGCGACGTGTTGCGGCCGAGAGCTGCGGTCGAGGTCGGCGAGTAGAGCGCGGTAGACGACGTCGGACAATCTTCGCTTGAGCACTCGGATGGACTCGGTCTTGGTGTCGCCGCCGGCTCGGCGTCGCTGCAGCAGCTCTCTGGCCTGCGGGTGGTAGTGGGCCTGGGTGATGGCGATGCGGTGGAGCGCGGCGTTGAGCTGCCGGTTGCCGGTGCGCGAGAGCCGGAAGCGATGGCGATTGCTCGACCAGACCGGGACGGGCGCAGTCCCGTTGTGGCGGGCGAAGGCGTGCCGTGAGCGGAACCGATCGACACCGGCCGTCTCCCCGATGATCTTCGCTGCGGTGAGTGTGGCGCACCCGCAGAGCGCGACGAGGGTCGGGGCGAGCCGGGTGACCAGGACCTCGAGTTCGCGGTCGAGGTCGCGGATCTGGCTGGTCAGCTCGCGGCAGCGATCGACGTGGGTGCGCGCAAGCCGAGGGACGAGCCCGTCGAGGCCGGCGAGTCGCTCGGTGATCGCGGCGAGGTTCTTAGGCCGCCAGAGGCTGCGAGCCGCGGGCTCCCAGCCGGGGTCGAGCTCGTGCAGGTGCCAGCGCAGGCGGTTGATGATCCTGGTCCGCTCTGCGACGAGGTCGTCTCGATGGCCGGCGAGCAGCCGTACTTCCCGAGCAGGGCCGTCGAGCTGCGCGGTGGGCAGGTCTGGCTCGCGCAGAGCAGCCCGGGCGACGGCGAGGGCGTCGATCGGGTCGGACTTGCCGTAGCTGCGAGCGCTGTCGCGGACCTGGGCCATCATCTTGGGCGGCACTCGGACGATGCGTTCGGCGGCGCCAAGCAGGTCGTGTTCGAGTCGACGGGAGAGGTGACGGCAGTCCTCGACGGCCCACAGTCGTTCGGCGCCGAACGTCTCTGCCCAGGTCAGCAAAGCCAGGTGGTCGGTCGTGGTCGTGCCGAGCGTGCGTTCACCGAGCTTGCGGCCAACGTCGTTGACGACGACAACGGTGTGGCTGCGCTTGTGTGCGTCGATCCCGAGAACCACCATGAGTCGGTCTCCCTGTCTTCGAGGTCGGGGCGACAGGACCGGCCGGCGGGCATAGCTCAGTGGGGACCGTGCCACGCTCCTATCAAGCCACGCCGGTCGGTCCAGCTGGCTCGTCCGGCCGCACAAGGGGACCAGGCCACGAACGGCACAAAGTGGTAGAGCGAGCCCGACGAGCCAAGATCACTCTTACACTGACCAAGGTGGTGTGCGACCCGGTCCTGGTCAGGGCCGTGGCGTCGAGGTGTGGGGCGGCCACCGCGTGATCTTCTGGAGACCTTCCACAGTGCTTCAGGAGTTCCACGCGATGACCGCACCCTCCAGTATCGACCCCTCCGAGTTCCTGCACGAGCAGCTGTCCCAGGCGAGTCCCGATCTGCTGCGCCAGATGCTCACCACGTTCATCAACACACTCATGTCCGCCGATGCCGACGCAGTGTGCGGGGCAGCGTGGGGCGAGCGCAGCGAGGCCCGCACGAACATCCGCAACGGCTACCGACACCGTGACTTCGACACCCGCGCGGGCACCATCGACGTAGCGATCCCGAAGCTGCGCAACGGTTCCTACTTCCCCGACTGGTTGCTGGAACGTCGCCGCCGGGCGGAGCGGGCACTCACGACGGTGGTCGCGACCTGCTATCTGCTCGGGGTGTCGACGCGGCGGATGGAGAAGCTCGTCGAGTCCCTCGGGATCACCAGACTGTCGAAGTCGCAAGTCTCGGAGATGGCCCGAGACCTCGACGGCCAGGTCGAGCAATTCCGGACCCGCCCGCTCGACCAGGGCCCCTACACCTTCATCGCCGCCGACGCCCTGGTCTTGAAGGTGCGTGAGGGCGGGCGGGTGGTCAACGTGCACGCTCTGCTGGCCACCGGCGTCAACGCTGACGGGCACCGGGAGATCCTCGGCCTGCAGGTCACCTCCGCCGAGGATGGAGCCGGCTGGCTCGGGTTCTTTCGCGACCTGACCGCCCGCGGCCTGTCCGGGGTCCGGCTGGTCACCAGCGACGCTCATGCCGGGCTCGTCCACGCGATCGGCGCCACCCTGCCCGGCGCTGCCTGGCAGCGCTGCAGGACGCACTACGCGGCGAACCTGATGGCCGCTACCCCCAAGTCCAGCTGGCCGTGGGTGCGGGCGCTGCTGCACTCGGTCTACGACCAGCCCGACGCCACCAGCGTTCACGCCCAGTTCGACCGGGTCCTCGACGGCGTGGCGGAGAAACTCCCGACGGTGTCCGAGCACCTCGACACCGCCCGCGCCGACGTCCTGGCCTTCACCAGCTTCCCGAAAGAGGTCTGGCGACAGATCTGGTCGAACAACCCCTCCGAGCGACTCAACCGCGAGATCCGGCGTCGCACCGACGTCGTCGGCATCTTCCCGGACCGCAACTCGCTGATCCGTCTCGTCGGCGCCGTGCTGGCCGAGCAACACGACGAATGGGCCGAGGGACGCCGCTACCTCGGCCTCGAGGTCCTCGCCCGCTCCCGCGTCACCGCAGTCCCCGGCACCGGCTCCAGCAGCGAGGAGGTGACCTCAACAGACACGATCCCGGCGCTCAGCGCCTGACAGAACTAGAAGATCACGCGGTAGTCGTCACACACCACGCCAGCGGACTTGACCAGGCCACGGCTTCGAGAACCTTTGGCTGGGGCCATCGGTGAGGGCTGAGGTCTTCACAGGCGCTGACAGCGTCGTGGCGCGGTGGCTATCTCCATCCACCACGTCGACGGACGCGACCCGTGTCGCAGGCATCAGCACGAGCGAAGCTGGATGAGGGCTCGGTGGGCTGAACGTCGAATCGACTGGGTACAGCCCTCGGGTGGGCGACCGGGCCCTGGAGTTGGCGTCGTTCACTGGCGGCGGTCCTGCTGCGCTGCCGGATCAACCAGTGCTTTCCGGGCACGGGGGGCGGCCGTCCTGCACGAGGCGCTGGTACTGGCACCTACCAGGCGTTAAGCAGGCAGGTGTCGCAACCGGTTGCGCGTCCGGGACTCGGCGGCACTACCTTCCCCACCGCTCACGATGACTGACCGACAGGCACCGTCATCGGGCCCAGGACCGCTCCGGCAACGTAAACGGCGTTTATCCCGAACGGAGCCTCGCCGGTGTCCGCCATTCCGCGTTGCCTTTTCGCGGGGCGCCGCCACCGGGCAGCGATCCCTGTGCAGCCGCGCCGTGTATCCGCATACATCTCCGATCGGTGGCACGAGGGGCGTCGAACCCGCTGTCTCGGTTGGATGGGCCTACGGAGGCTGGATGTCGCTCCGCGCACGGCGAGGACCGGGCACGCCACAAGGAGGTACAGCCTGTCAACGGCCCGCTGTGTCCTCGGCGGCCAGCGGCTTGGAGCCGACAAGCTTCGCCGATGAGCCCAGTTGTAAACCCTGCTGGCGCCAGGTATCGCACTGCTGCGGACCGCGCACCAGCAGCAGCCCGCCGCATTTACGCAGTCACTTCGGCGTCCGCCGTGGTAGATCAACCGGCCCTGAAGTTGGGACCAACGACGCGCGGGGTACCCATGCTTGCCGCCAAAACTGTCATAACATGAATGATCGGATTATCTGATCTCTCCCCGCAAGGTGCACCGCGGCTCGAGCCCTGCCGGTACTGACTGGACCTGCTCAGCGATCCAGGCGAGTGGCATGTCGTTCTCTTCGCGGCGGTCGGCAAGGGGGCTGGCGATGGCACGACGGACGGTTGAGTCGTCCTGGGCGGTGGAGAGGCTGTGATCTAGCAAGGAGACTGAACTAGTGCCTGCGCCTCGGGAGTTCGATGCGGAGACGCGTGAGTGCGCCGTGCGCCGTGCGCCGCGGTAGGGGGCCCTCGACCGGGGCCTTCACCTATGTCCTGTTGAAGGCCCCGGGGACGGTGGCGACGGCGGTCTCCGCGCCTGCCGCCCAGCCCTCGGCGTCGACCGGGTGGGCTCCGGCGGCGTAGATCACCAGGTCGGGTTCGAAGGTGCCGAGTAGCCGTAGGCTCGCGACGAGTTCGTCGGCGTCGCTCACCCCGGGGATGTAGCCGGCGGTCCAGTCCCCGTCCTCCGGACGGTGCACGGTGTCTCCGGCGAACAGGTAGCTCTCGCCGCCGGCGCCGGGCACCAGGAAGCTGGTGCTGCCGGGGGTGTGGCCCGGGGTGGGGATCACCTCGACGCCGCGCTCGTCGACGTGCCGCTGTTCGAACAGCTCGTGCGGTGTGGCGAAGCGGGCGATGGCGTCACGCTCCCGGGCGGGTGCGTGCAGCCGGGCGCCGAAGTGCTCCGCGATGCGCGGCAGCACCGTGCCGGCCTCGTCCTCGTGGGTGAGGTACTGGTGGGCGATCCCGCCGAGCGTGTCGAGGTCGTCGAAGTCGTCCTCGGTGCCGGTGGAGTAGAAGAGCACGTTCCCGTCCGGTGCTCCGGTCCACAGGTAGGCGTGGGTGGTCATGCCGGGCATCGGCGAGTAGGGCCGGGTCTGCCAGAGGTCGGTGCGGATCTGCTTCAGCATCGTTGCTCCTCGTCCTGTCGTTGGTTTCCGGTGTCGGTGCGAACCGGTCGGGTGGAGCGCTGGAGCCTGGTGGCAGCGAGGACGGCGACGCCGGTCATGACGGCGGCGCCGGCGAGCCATGCGACGACCAAGCCCGTGCTGAACGCGGCTCGGGTGGGTTCGAGCAGGGCATCGGCCAGGCCCGGCGGGAAGTGTTCGGCCGCGGCCGCGGCGCCGGCGACGGTGTCCCGGGCGGCGTCGGCGGCTTGCGGGGGCAGGTCTGCGGGCAGGGTGTCGGTGACGCCGGCCCGGTAGAGGCCGGCGACGATGCTGCCCAGCAGCGCGATGCCGAGTCCGGCGCCGAGCTCGCTGCTGGTCTCAGATAGCGATCCGGCGGTTCCGGCGCGTTCGGGTGGGGCGTGGCCGAGGACTAGGTCGGTCGCCACCACCCCGATCGGGGTGGCTCCGAATGCCAGCAGTACCGAGCCGGCGACCAGCAGTCCGAACAGAGAGGTCGCTGCGGCTGCGGCGAGCAGGGTCACGCCGAGCGCGGCGACCAGGGAGCCCGCGGTGACCACCTGTGCGCGCCCGAGCCGTCCGGCCAGCCGCGGGGCGAGCAGGGATGCCACCAGCGACGCGCCGATCAGCGGCACCATCCACAGCGCCGCGTGCAGCGCGGACTGGCCGAGGACCGACTGCAGGTACTGCGGGAACAGGAAGAACGTCCCGGTCATCACGATCTGGGTCAGCAGCAGCACCATCAGCGCCGCAGTGACGGCCGAGACCGTGAACAGGGCGAGGTCGAGCAGCGGGTGGCGCAGTCGGCGTTGCCGCCGGACGAAGGCGATCCCCGCGCCCGCCCCGAGGGCGATCGCGGCCACCGCGACCGGCAGCGAGCCGCCGGAGGCTAGCTGTTTGAGGCCGTAGACCAGCGGCAGCATCGCGGCCAGCGACAGGGCCACGCTGGCCAGGTCGATCCGGCCCGGGTCGGGGTCGCGGGCCTCGGGCAGCAGCCACGGGCCCAGCAGCAGCAGTACCGCCATCACCGGCACGCCGATCAGAAACACCGAGCCCCACCAGAAGTGCTCCAGCAGCAGCCCGCCGATCAGTGGGCCGGCGGCGCCGCCGACGATGAAGGCGGCCATCCAGATCGCGATCGCGGAGGTGCGCTGCACCGGATCCGGGAACAGCGTGCGGATCAGGCCCAGGGTGGAGGGCATCAGCGTCGCCCCGGCGAGGCCCAGCAGCGCTCGGCCGGCGATGAGCGCTTCGGCGGTGGGTGCGTAGGCTGCGGCCAGCGAGGCGAGCGCGAACGCGGCCGCGCCGATCAGCAGCAGCCGGCGGCGCCCGATGCGGTCGCCCAGGGTGCCCATGGTGATCAGGAACCCGGCGATGAGTAGCGGGTAGATGTCGAGGATCCACAGCTGCTGGGTGGCGCTGGCGGCCAGGTCGGCGCTGAGCGCGGGGGCGGCCAGGGCGAGCACGCTGTTGTCGAGTGCGATCAGCAGCAGCGGCAGCATCAGCACCGCCAGTCCGACCCAGGCGCGGGGCCCGGCCCGGGGCGGCGGCATGGTCGCGGAGTCGGTGTCGGTGGTCGTCGGGTCCGTCATCGGTCCTCGCCCCCGCTCACGAGCCGGTCGCGTACGGGACGCGGTCGCGGTGCGTGCGCAGCGCGTCGGACCACCAGCTCAGCTGGTCGAGCTGCGCGGCCAGCGCCTTGCCGGCTCTCGGGTCGAGGGGCACGCCGTCCGGGCCGAACCGGTCGGGGTAGTCGTGGAAGCTGACCACGTCCCGGATCGTGGTCGCGTGCAGCTCGGCGAACACCTGCCGTAGCTGCTCCACCGCGCGCAGGCCGCCGCCAATGCCGCCGTAGGACACGAAGGCCACCGGCTTGGCTGCCCACTCCGCGTGGAACCAGTCGATGGCCGTCTTGAGCGGTGCCGGGAAGCTGTGGTTGTACTCCGGGGTGATCACCAGGAACGCGTCGGCGGTGTCGAGCCAGGGCCCCAGGCTGAGCACCTCCTCGGGGAGCTCCCAGTCGTCGTCGGGCAGCACGTCGGGGAGCCCGGCCTCGACCAGGTCGATCATGTCGACCTGCACGTCGCCGCGTTCCCCGGCCCGCGCGGCGACCCAGCTCGCGACCGTGCTCGCGAACCGTCCGCGCCGGGTGCTCCCGACGAGGATCGCCAGCCGTGTCGGCCTCTCGGTACGCATGATGTCCTCCTCGCAGTTTCGTTACGATCGGAGCTGTAACGTAGCGGTAGGGTGGCGTCGTGTCCAGTGAGCAAGTGACCACGCGTGCACGGCCGGGTGGGCGTCCCCGCGACCCGCAGATCGATGCCGCGGTACTCGGAGCGACCATGACGGTGCTCGACACCAGCGGCTACGCGGGCCTGTCGGTCGAGGAGGTCGCACGCCGGGCCGGCACCACCCGCCCGGCGATCTACCGCCGCTGGGCCGGTAAGCCCCGGCTGGTCCTGGCCGCGATCGCCGCACGGCTCGACGTCCCCGAATCGCCGGACACCGGCTGCACGCTGTGCGACTTCGGCGAAGGATTACTGATCTTCCTGGCCGAGTTCCGCACCATCCGACCCGACGTGCTCGGCGCGCTCTACGCCGACTGCGCCGCCGACCCCGATCTGCGCGCGCAGTACATGCGAATCGTGTTCGATCCGCCCCGTGCCGCAGTCGGGGCCATGCTCGACCGCGCCATCAGCCGCGGCCACCTGCGCCCCGACACCGACCGCGACCAGATCCTCGACCTGCTCGGCTCCCTCGTCTACCAGCGCGCGCTGTTCGACAATGCCCACCTGTCCGACCGCGAGGCCGAACGCCTGACCGAGACCCTGCTACGCGGCGCGGCCCTCGACTACGACGCACTGGTCGCGCACAGCCAGGCCCTCGAGATCGAGCACACCGCCGCAGCCGGCGACGACCACGCCGACGGCCCAGCGGAGCGATAGTCCTCCCCGGCAGCACGGGCCGCCGGACCCGCAAATCGCCCGGTGCCGCAGCTCCATCGACGCGATCGCACAAGCCGATCCCGAACAGCTCGATGAAGCAGCCGCACAGAAGGCCGGGTACGACACGCTCGAAACCGACCCGCTGTGGCACATCCCCTGTCATGGGCAGGCCCCGATCCAGATGCTGGCCACTCGGCGCCGACAGCGCGTCAGAGCTACCTCTCGAAGAGGTCGCCATTGAGGTAGATGTCCCAGTCGGTGTCCTCGAGGCCGTGGCTGCCTGATCGGAGGTGGTAGCTCATCCCCGGTCCTCGGAATCCCCGGTCCTCAGCTGGCGGCCAGCTCTGTGATGTCAGTCCGGTGTCGCCGAGGCCATACAGCTCGTAGACCGGTGCTGCGCCGAGGTAGGACAGGAACTCGCCTTGAGGGTCGGCGTTGCCGTCGTCGGTAGCGCTGCCGACCACGACTCGCCCGGGCGCGATCAAGGCAAGAAGCTGGTTCTGCTCGACCGGGAGTGACTCGGCGTTGCCTGCGTAGCGGCGGTAGGTGTCGGGGAACCAGTGGGGGAACTGGTCGGTGATCGCGGAGATGGACTCGCCGCTGTCGTCGCGTCTGGCCAGTTTGGCGCCGGTGGAGCCGGAGTTGTTGGAGATGACGACGGGGAAGCGGGTGTCCTGGGCGCCGGCCCAGAAGGCGGCCTTGCCGCCGCGTGAGTGACCGATGACTGCGACCTTGCTGGGGTCGATGTCGGGGTCGGTCTCGAGGTAGTCCATGGCCCTGCTGGCGCCCCAGGCCCAGGCGCTGATCGTGCGCCCGGCGTCGGAGGGCAGGTCCTGGTCAGCTGGGTAGAAGGCGTTGATCACGCCATCGCGATAGCTTCCTGCGTCGTCGGGCGCGACCTCTTCGGCGTTGAGGGCAGCCAAGGCGTAGCCGGCCTCGAGGATCTTCGCCGTCGGCGCATAGCCCGACGACGAGCCTGCATCGTCGCTGACCGAGCCTCGGTGATCGATCAGCAGGAAGGTGCCCTTCGGGGTACCGGTGTCGGGCACGAACAGTCGCAGGGTGAAGCTCGCCGAGCCGGCAGGGCCGGTCACGTTGATGGTGACCGTCTTCGCGGACCTGCCGCTGCCCCCACCATCGTCGAAGGTCACTTCCTCTGGTGGGGGCAGGCTCTGGCCGTAGACGTGTTCCTGGAATGCCTCCAACAGCTCGGGACGTCGTTGCCGCTCCCAGCTCTGCACGTCGTCGACCTGCCTGCCGCCGTCGAGAACCAGCGGGTTCGGGGCTGGTGCGCTGTCGGAGGGGGAATCGTCGTCTTGACTCGGTACGGCGGGGACCGTCCAGCCCGCGGTGCGCTCGATCGCCGCGGGGGATCCGGGCGAGGGGTGGATGAAGGGTGCGCAGAACACGGCGGTGGCCAGTAGCGCGGCACTGCACGCCCGCCCCACGATCGGGTGAGGGCGTCCTCGACCCGCCGTGGGCTGTTGCTGGCGGATGACCATGGTTTAGGTCCTTCGCTCGCTGTGCGGGGACCCGGTGCGGTAGCCGCGGTCGTCGATCGGGATCGCGGTGCCGTCCCGCAACGTGGCGACGTCGACGTCGATCTGGGCGCTATCAGGACGCTTGGTGACGTCGACGGCGGCGGCGACGAAACAGCGAACGCCGCGGTGGAGCGCCAGCACCTGCCCGGCGGGCAGCTCTCGAATCTGCCCGGGGCGCATCACCGGGACGGTTTCGGTGCTGTAGCTGTGGCGTTCCCGGCCGAGCAACCCGTCGGCCTGGCTCTGACGTCGAGTGCGCTCGTAGGTACCGCAGATATCCGACAGCCACTGCAGGGTGCGGTCGTCCTTGATCCCGCCCCACGCAGTGAGGGTGGTGGTGTTGTCGCGGACCTCGCGCTCGCCGACGGACCCGAAGAGGCGTTCGAGTTGGGCGAGGGACTGAGCGGCCCAGTGGATCACGACTCCTCGGCCTGCGGCGTCGGAGATGACTTCGGCCAGACGCGGAACCGGGGTTCCGTTAGCCAGCTCGTCGAACACCACGGTGACCGGCGGGTCGGCCCGTCGAGCCGGGTAGTCCATGGCCATGTCCTGCGCGGTGCGCAGGAAGTGCTCGGCCAGCGCGGTCAGCACAGGCACGGCTTCCGCGGCTTGCTGCTGGTCGGCGATCAGAAACAGCGAGCCGCCCTGGCCGATGAACCGGCGCACATCCAGGCCACGCCCGCGGGCCGGGCTCAGCAGGTCCCGCACTCGCGGATCGGTCCAGGCGCCCACGACCCGGCGCACTGACATCCATACCGCTGACGCGGTCCGGGGGTCCAGATCCATCTCCGCACGCAGGTTGGCCGCCATCTCCGCGCGGCCCGCCTCTCGCAGGATCTCGATCGGACGGGGGTCAGCCGGCAGCCGCCGCGCCGGCCTAGGTGGGGGCGCTGCTACGCGACCACCCGCCTGAGACGGCGGCGCGCTCGGAGCGCCGGGTTCGGGGGGCTCGGTGGCCCACGCACGGATCGTGTCGACCGACGAGTCGGAGACCGCGGCGGCGACGAGGTAGGCGGTGAGCACGACGACGGCGCGCTCGCGGAACACGCGGTCGTTGCCGGCGCCGCCCCCTCCACCGGCCTCGACACGCAGGGCGGCAGCCTCGACCAGGGTGTAGGCGCGGCGGCTGGCCTCTTGCTGGTCTTGGCAGCCGTCGATCAGCGACCAGCGCAGCGGGGCGGGCCAGCGCAGCCGACCGGTGGCGTCGTAGACGATCACGGGCCCGGCCAGCGACCGGCGCGACCGCGACAGCGCCGCGAACTCGACCAGATCGAGCTTGGTCGTCGAGCACAGCATCGCCCCAGGTGCATCGAGGACCTTGTGCACCAGGTCCTTGCGGGATTTCCCGGACTGGGTCGGAGCCAGCGTGCCGGTCAGGTTCACGAAAGCCCCGTATAGCGGTCTGTTGCGGTAGTGGTAGAGCGGGAAGCCCAGCTCGGTGGCGGTGGCGCCACGCAGCTCTGCGCTGCTCATCGACGGCCGCGTACGCGCTGCGCTGCGGCGCACCGCAGCCTCCGAGAACTCAGCGCTGATCTGCTCCCAACTGGCATGCCCAGGCGGAGCAGGAGCCCAGCGCTTGGCCCACCACACCCGAGCAACCACAGCGAGCCCGACAAGCCCCAGCACCGCGACGACCACACAGGTCACGAACAGCGCCGAATGCTCAGTCAGGTGCCCGACCGCACTATCGGCGGACAACGGGGCACCGAGCCACGACCGGAGCAACTCGGCCAGATCATCGAAGCCGACCAGCAGCAATCGTCCGGCGCCGGAAAGCACCCCGGTCGCCACCGAGGCCAGCTCCAGCACTACGACCGCGCCGACAGCCAGGCCGAGCGCCGTCGCCGGCAGAGCCACCTCCTCGGCCCAGGAACGATCAGTACGGGAACGGGTCATCACCCAACAACTCCTTCACGGGCGGGGGACTGAGAGACACCGCCACGACGTGACGAACCGGTCCCCTCGGCGATCCGACGTGCCGGCGGCCGATCGCTGGTCAGTGCGGCCGGCCGCTCCCGGCCCTTGCCAGGGCCCAGTGATCGCGAACAGCACCCCGGGCTTCTGGATCCCGGCGAACAGCACGCGGCCGTCGGGGGAGAACGTCGGGCCGGTGAACTCCGAGCCCATCTGGTTGCGCGCGAGGGGATAGGCGGTCCCGGCCGAGGTGATGCCGGCGAGGTGGTTGTCGCCGTCGCCGTCGGTGGACACGATCAGCCCGCCGTAGGGGGCAGCGACGATGTTGTCCGGGGCCTCGACGGTCTCGCCGTCGGCGTCGACGGCGAACACGGTGGTCAGGGTCAGCGTCGCCTCGGCCGGGCTGTAGTGCCAGATCTGCCCGCGATGCGAGTCGGCGTAGCTGCTGACCAGGTAGGCGCCATCGTCGGCCCACCAGGCGCCCTCGAGCTTCGCCGCGCGGGTGATGCCGTCGAGGGAGCGCAGCACCCCGTTCTCGGCTGCGCGGTTGGTGACCGGGACCCATCCGACGGTGTAGGCGGTGCCGGGCTCGTCGGCCTGATCGAGGTCGTCCACGAGCGTCCCGTCGGTGTCGGTGCAGGCCATCGCGGCGAGCTCACCGGCGCCGGCGTCGAGCTGCTTGAGGGCGCCGCTGGCGCCGCGGAACGTGGCGGGCGGGGTCCAGCGGTAGACGGTGCCGAAGGGGTCGGTGGCGTCCTCGGTCAGATAGATGTCCAGGGTGTCGGGGTCGATGCAGCAGGCTTCGTGGGGGAAGCGGCCGAGTGCGGTGATCGGCTGCGGGTCCCGGTTGGCTTCGAGATCGACCGGGTCGACCTCGAAGACGTAGCCGTGTCCGTCGTCCTCAGTTTCCTCGCAGGCCAGCCAGGTTCCCCAGGGTGTGACGCCGCCGGCGCAGTTGGTGGAGGTCCCGGCGAGGGCGACGGTCTCCCAGATGAGCTCGCCGTCGGGGGTGGTCTTGACGACGGTGCAGCCCCCACCGGCGTCGTCGCGCCAGGTGTAGCCGGGCAGGTGGGGCACGGCGCCATCGTCGCTGGGGCCGTCGCGGACCTCGTGGTTGAGGACGACGAGCAGGTTGCCGTCGGGGGCTCGGAAGGCGGCAGCGCCGTCGTGGATCCCAGGGGATAGGTCCGTGGAGTACAGCCGGGTCTTCCCGGCCTCGGTGACCACCCGGTAGGAGAAGCCCTCGGGCAGGGCGAGCCTGCCGGTCGGATCGTCGACCAGCGGCCCGTAGCCGGTGAAACCCGCAGGGGGCTGCGCCGCGGATGCCGGAGCGCCCACGAGGCCCTGCAGCGACCCGGTCAGGGCGACACCGAGCCCAGCCTGGCGGGCGCGGGCGAGGAACGAACGCCGGTTGATACCCAAGGTGATCTCCAAGAGAGGGCAGATGAATCGAGGTCGGCGGTTCGACGCGGGTCACATGCGAAGCTCCGTGTGCGTGGCTGGCCCGACAAGGGGCCGGTAGGTGGTGACGTGCCAGTCCGCGGCATCGATCGCGGCGTCCGGATCGGGGTAGGCGGTGGCCTCCCGAACCGCGGCCACGGCGAGCAGCTCGGTGGGGGAGAGTCGCCGGTAGGCCAGGACCTGGTCGTGGTAGCCGCCGTGGGGCGGGTAGTGACGGATCGCGATCTGCCCGGTGGGCGTGGCGAGCTCGGCCCGCACCGCGCGCGGCAGAACGTCGATGACCTGATCGGTGACCCGCACACCCGGCGGGGCGGCGCCGCTGTGGCCCTGTTCGGCCGGGCGGCTCCAGCGTTGCCCGGTCGGCGCGGGCCCGGTCAGGGGGTGGGTGGTGACCTTCACGCGGCCACCACCTCCGGTCCGGCGCAGCTGGGGGCGTCCGGCGCGGGAGGTTCCACCCGGGGTGAGGGCCTCGCGGGCGCGCACGGTGAGCAGCGTGGTCGAGTCGATCCACCAGGCGTCGGTGTCGAGCCAGTACCGGCCGGTGGGGTCGCGGCGGGTGGCCGGTGCCCAGGTGCCGGCCGCGAGCGCGTCGCCGGTGGTGTAACCGGCGAGAGTCAGAACGTCGCGGGCGGCGGCGGGCAGCCTGTTCCACCCGACCTGGTCGGTGTGGTGCCATCGGATCCGCGCCGCCGGCGACGCCCGGGCCGGGGAGGGTGGTCCCGGCGTCGCGGGGGCAGGTGGTGGGGTGCTGCGGCGGGCGAGGAACCCCATCAGCGTGCCTGCTCGGCGCGGCGGCGGACGTGCAGGACGGCGAGGGTCAGGGCGCGGACGGTCCAGCACCCCAGGGCCAGCGCGGCCAGCGAGCCGATCACGACCGCCTCGACCGGCATCTGGTCGCGGGCGGCCACTGCCAGCGCGGCGCCCGCGATCGCGGCCGCCACGACCGCCGCGGCGGCGAGCCGCCGGGTCGGCAGCGGCGCGAGGCGCCACACCCCGAGCAGCACCCGCCCGGCCAGGCGGCGGTGGTCGAGGTGCCCGACCGGCCACCCGGCCGGCAACGGTGCACCCGGCCGCGCGGCGCGGGTGGTGTCGCGCGGTGGCTCGACTCGTCCGGGCGCGCCGGGCGGCGGTGGTGGTGCGTAGCCGCTGGTCGGTGCGTAGTCGGTGTAGGCGACGGGATCACCGCTGGGTGTGTGGTCGGAACCGGACTCGTCAGGTGTCCTCGCGGGACCGGGCGGGTCGGGCACAGCGGGACCGGGGGCCGGGGGTGCTGCGCGGGTGGTGTCGTAGTCGGCGCGCCGGCCCGGGTGGCCGAGAACCGTGTACGCCACGGCCACTGCGTGGAATCGGTCGCCGGCGGCAGGGTCGGGGTTGCGGTCGGGGTGCAGCTCCAGCACCCGGCGCCGATAGGCGCGGCGGATCTGCTCGGCGGTCGCGGTCGGGGCGATGCCGAGCCGGGTGTAGAGATCCGGGCCGGATCCGCTGGTGTCGTCTGTGCTGGTCATGGCGCGGCCTCGGCGAGGGTGGCGTCCGGGGTGGGCTGAGCGGCGGGTCCGGCGATGTGGCGGATGTGGGTGATCTCGTCGGCCCACTCCGCCAGCGGCTGCAGGATCACGCCGGTAGAGGAGTCGTAGGCGTTGACGACCAGGCCGTGCCCGACATACATGCCGACGTGGCGCGGGTTGGTAGGGGAGCCGAGCGAGCCGGGGATGAACACCAGATCACCGGGGGCGATCGAGGCGACCGAGGCCGGGCTGCCGGCGTTTTTCTGGTTGACCGTCCCGGCTGGGATCGCGACGCCGGCGGCGGCCCAGGCGGCGAGCATCAGCCCGGAGCAGTCGAACCCGTGCGGGCCCTTGGCGCCCCAGATGTAGGGCTTGCCGAGCTGGGCCAACGCGTAGGTGACAGCGGCGCGGCGCGCCGGGTCGGCGGGTGGGGTGAACCCGGGCGGGACCTGGCGGGGGTCGATGTCGGACGGGGCCAGCGGGACACCAGCGCCGCCCTGGTCGGGGCAGGCGTACACCGACGAGGCCAGCTGTACGTCTGGCCCGCCGGTCGGGGCGGGGACGGGGTTGTCCGGGCCGACCCAGAACCGGTCCACCAACGCTGCGGCCGGCCCCTCCTGGGGGCCGTATCGGTCGGGAAAAGCCGAGCGCTGCACGGCCTGGGCGGCATCACCGGGTGGCATGCCGGCCCAGCCGGGGAGCTCCACGAGCCGGTCGAGGAAGGTGTCGGTGGCCGCGACGGGGTTGAGGACCTGCTCCGGTGTGCCCCAGCCCTGGGAGGGGCGTTGCTGGTAGAGGCCGAGGGAGTCACGGTCGCCGTAGCCGACGTTGACCAGCTCGGCCTCGACGATCACCGTCGAGATCGCGATCACCGCGGCCCGGCGGGGCAGGCTGCGTTCGACGACGCGGTGGACGATCGTGGCGGCGTTCTCGGTCTGTTCGGCGTTCCAGTCGGTGCCCCCGATCGACTGCGATCCGCCGCCGAGGCCACCGTCGCCGTCGCACCCACCGCCGGGCAGGGCGCCGTCGGCGACGGTGAACATCGCGATGCCCATGCTCAGCACCGCGGCCAGGAACGTCATCACCGCGGCCGCGGCGGCGGTGACGATGGCGCCCTTGTTCTGGTCCACGGCTCAGCTCACCGGTGCACGGCCGCGCCGTTGCGCCGCTCCGGCGCCACCGCATCGGCTACCGCATGGGCGGCCTCAGCGCTGCCGTCACTGTCGTCACTGTCCTCGCTGTGGTCGAGGTGCGTGGGCGGGGTGGCGGGGACCGCGGTCAGGCGCCGGCGACGATCGGCAGGCCCACCCCCGGTGGGTTGGCGGTCGGTGGGTGTGTCGCGGAGCCCGGAGTTGGTGTCGAAGATCGACCGTTCGGTCGACGAGAGCACGGTCTGGATCTTCATCCCGGGGGTGTTCTCCAGCTTCCACAGCGCCCGGCCCGGGCCTTCCATCGCCCACCCGGTGATCACGGCCTGCTCGCGGTCGGACAGGCCGAGTTCCTCGGCGAGCTCGTCACCGACCCGGGTGGACTGGCCCAGCAGAATCCTCGTGCTGCACAGGGCGAGGAGGTCCTTGGCGATCGAGACCTCCTGGGAGCCGGCGGCACCGACCGAGAGCAGGTCGGAGGGCTTGTGCATCACCAGGAGCTGGATCTTGCGTTCAGCCCGGGACAGGCGCAGGTCGGAGTCCACGGCCTGCACCGCGCGCAGCCCCAGGCGCATCTGGCGCCAAACCTCGTCGCGCACCACGATCCGGACGTCGCCGTCGTCTTGGAGGTCGGTGATCATCGACGACCACGAGCCGAGGCAGGTCAAGGCGACCGCGATCGCCTGGTCCCCGCGGCTGCGCAGCAGCGACAGGTCCATCGACTGGACCGGCGCGTCCCAGTCGAGGTCAAAGTTCGTGGGCTCGTCGAACAGGCCACTGAGGGGACCGACGACCAGGTTGGACAAGGCGTCGGTGATCTGGCGGGTGTGGTCGACGAACTGGCGGTGCGAGGCGAACCGGGTCTGGGTCCAGAGGTCGTCGGCGGGGTCGGCGAGCTGCGCGACGACCTGCGGGATGGTGATCGGTCGCAGCTGGGTGTAGCCGTCGGCGGCGCCCACGAGGCGCCGCAGGACCGTGGAGACGACCAGCTCGTCGGTGACGGTCGGGGCATAGCCCTGGGCCTCGGCCAGCGCGGTGAGCAGCCGCGTCCAGCGAGCCAGGATCCCGGTCAGCTCCTCGTTCTGGCGCTCGGCGCTCCAGGTGTGCCAGCGGCCCCGCAGCGGACCGAGGTCGAGGGCGTTGAGCCGGTGATGGCTGCCGCGCCCGAGCGCGATCGGGGTGATCCCGAGCGACCGGAGCAGGGGCGTGTACTCGCCCTTGACGTCACCGCTGATCAGGGAACGGACGCCGAACAGCATCATCCGCAGCATCAGCGCCACCACGGTGCTCGACTTGCCGCGCCCGGGTTCGCCGAACACGACCAGGTTGGGGTTGGTGACCATCCCGCGCAGCACCCACTCGGTGGGATGGACGTAGAACGCGCCCCCGGACTGGGTGTCGTAGCCCAGCCGGGCGCCGATCGCCGGGACACCGTTGGAGGCCAGCAGCGGGAACAGGCCACCGACCTCGGCGGTGGTGGCCTTGTAGACCGGGGCGCGGCGGGCGGCGTCGACCGCGGCCCAGCCGCGGCCGGGCTCGCGCGGACCTTGGCGCGGCGCGGTGGCCTGATTGACCCGCTCGCGACGCCCAGGCACGCGGGTGGGTTCGTCGGTGTGGTCCCCCTCAGGGGCGGGGGTGCTGGTCGGGATGCCGTCGAGGTCGGTGAACTGGGACAGCAGCTCACCGGTGCTACGCGGGTCCAGACGACGGCGGCGTCGGTTGCCGAAGATGCTCATGAGTCGAAGGCCCTCTTCTCCCTCGGCAGCCCGATCCCGACCGGAAGCGCGGCGGCGACGAACGCCGAGTCCTGAGCGAGCTCAAGGCGCAGCAGCCGGAACCGGCCCGAGGCGTCGTTCTCCAGGCGGGCGGCGTGGTCTTCGACGTTCCAGTCGGCAGACACGGTGATCGCCGAGGCGACGGTGAACCGGACCACCGCGTGCCCGGCGGCGACGGCGGCTTCCTGCTCGCGGGCGCCACGCTGGCGCCGGGAGTCGATCTCGGTGGTGTTGAACCCTCGCTGGGCCTTGGCGTCGACCAGGACGTTGTTGCGGAACCGGTCGGACTTCACGACCCGGGCGCCGGCGGCGGCCGAGAGGATCTCGTAGTGGATCTGCAGGGTGCGCCGTTCCCCGGCGGTGCGCACCGCGAGCAGCGGGCCCAGCGACCCGAAGATCGTGCCCGACTCCGGGGGCTGCACGGCGTAGGCGACCGAGGAGAACCCGTCGTGGTGATAGGCCCGCGCCGCCGGGGTCGGGGCGAGGGCGGGCCCGGCCTGGGAGATCGGCAGCCCGACGGTGCCGTCGGGGTCCGGGCTGGTCAGATGCCGAAACGACAGCCCGGCCGCGGCGGCGGGGTTGAACCCGGTCTTGATCGCCTCGGCCACTCCTGTTGAGGACAGCCAGGTCACCGACTGCACGCCGAGCCCGCGCAGCCCGTCGGCGACACCCTCGAGGACCCGGTAGAGGGCATACGCGCGCCCGGTGATGCCGCCGCCGGCGGCCTTAGCGGGGCGGCGCAGCGCCTCCTCGGTGCCCGAGACGGTCACGAACAGTTCCGTGCGCACCGAGACCGAGGCGACGTCGCGGTCGATCTCGGCGGTGACCTGGCGGGCCAGGGCTGGGGCGTCGGGACGCTGGTGGCGGTCACGCCACACCGTGTACTCGGTGCCGTCATCGGGGACGGTGCGCACCAGCAGCGAGACCCGGTCGACGACCTCCCGGTGCCCGAGCCCGACCAGCAGCGACCCCAGCCGGGAGGCCAAGCGCTCGCACTCGTCGTCCGAGAGCATCCCGACCCCGGAATGGGTCAGCTTCGCGGTGGCGCCCCAGCGCCCTTCGGCAGTGTCGTGGATCAGGCAGATCCGGGACCCGTGGAACTCCGGACCGTCGGGGAACTCCAGGCGCGCCAGCACCCCGGGTAGATCGGGTTCGCCTGCGTCACCGGCCAGGCCGGCCGCGGCGCGAGACTGCCAGGGAGACCAGCGCATCAGTACTCCTGTCTGGAACATGACCAGGTCGCCCAGCCAGCGGAAGGCGGGGCGGCCGTGGATCGGGACGAGGATCAGCACGGCGACGATCGCGGCGAACGCGCCCCACCCGAGGGTCTGTGTCCACTGGTTGCGCGACATCGCCAGCAGCGCCGGCGCGCAGACCGCGATCAGCAGGAACGCCTGGACCGGGGTCAACCCGGCGATCCAGCCGATCCCTTCGGAGTGGTTGAGGCCCCGATACACCCGCGGGCTGCGTGCGGTGGTCTCGGCGCTCATCAGGTCGGGTCCTCTCGCTGCTGGTCGGCTGGGGCGGGCCGTTCCGGTTCCGGCGGGGTCTGCGCCGGGCCGCCGTCGGCGTTGGCGGTCCCCGGGCTGTCGGGGCGGCCGGCCTCGGGTGGGCCGGAGTCCACCGGCGGCGGCTCAGCACCACCACCAGCGCCACCGGTATCTCCGCTGCCGCTGGTGCTGTCGCCGCCTTCGACGGGGCCGGCGTCGCTGGTGGGTGCTTGTCCTGACCAGTCCGAGGTGGCCGTCGCCCCGGCGAAGGCGCCCCCGGCGGACGCGCCGATCTGGTGTCTGCCGGCCTCGGCCGCCGGGGCCGGGCCGGGGTGGCCGATCCCGGCCTGGGCCATCTGTGACGAGATGTGTTGGCCTGCAGCCTGCCCTGCGGCCTTCGTCGCCAGGAAGCCGCCGACCACCGCGGCGGCCGCGACACCACCAGCGGCCCCAGCCCCAGCGGCTGTACCACCGGCCGCGGACCCGCCACTGCCACCGGCTGTCCCGGCCGCGACACCACCACTCGAGGTGCCGCCGGCACCCGCCCGGCCAGCAGCGGCGGGGCTGGCGGTGCTGCCGCCGAGTTCACCTCCGCCACCACCGCCAGCCCGGCCGCTGCGGCCGCCGCTGCCGAGCTGGTAGGCCTGCTCGCTCTGCCGGGCGATGTTCATCGCCTCGCTCGACCCGCCATCAGCACCCGGCTGCCCGGACGAGCTGCGTGCACCCAGCGAGCGCACCGCCATCCCGGCGTGCGTGCCCGGGTCGACGAAGGCCAGCAGCCGGTAGAGCACGAATGGGCAGAACAGCGACACCAGTAGCACCGCAGTCCCGGCCAGCAGCCCGGCGACGCCCTCGGTGCGGGCCATGATGTGCACACCGATCAACACCACCAGCGCGAGCGCGGGCTTGAGCAGCACCGCCGCCAGGATCCAGCGCACCGTGCGCCAGAACATCGACGCGGTCACATCGGCGACCAGGCACGCCGCCGCGATCGGCACCGTGGCGATCAAGACCATGATCGCGGCCGCCCGGAAGATCATCTGCAGGGCGAATCCGACCGCGGCCGGGATGACCCCGAACAACGCGGCGATGCCCAGTATCATCGAGCGGACGCCGTCGTCGATGTCGTCGCCGAGGTTCGGGTTCTGCCCGAACCGGTCCGCGACGGCCGCGTTGTCCATGATCGCGGTGAAACTGCCCTGCTCACCGAGCATGCCCAGGAACAGCTGAGTCAGCCCGTCCGCGCCGGTCAGCAAGATCCCGACCGCGCCGGTGGTGAGGGCCAGCGCGATCCCGAACTGGACCGGGCCGGTGACCGCGCGCAGCATGCCGCGCCCGCCGCGCAGCGCCACCGCCGAGAGCTGGTAGAAGAACAGGCCCAGCGCGATCAGCGCGGCCAGCCAGACCATCGCCGACCACAACGAGCCCAGATCCACCGCGGCCTCGGTGCCCTGCGGTGAGGCTGGGGAGCCGCCGACCGCTGCGGGGTCGTCGGCGGTGTTGCCGGTGATCGTGCTCGGGCTGACCTGGGACAGATTGTCGGCGAGGTCGAAGCCGCCCTTGAGCAGCCAGATCGCCGCGTCCCACACCGCCTGCATCGCCGAGCCGAACGCCGACTGCGCCGCCGCACCGATCGGGTCGGACAGGTAGTCCCCGATCCCCGGGCCACCCCCGCCCCCGCCGTTGTCGTCGGGCGGGGGCTGGGCCGGAACCACGGCTCCCGGGGTCATCGTGCGATCTCCCGCCACCCGGCCGCCACGGCTTCGTCGCTCCCCGGCCACGCCGAGGGCGCCGGCGCCGCGGTCGGGCCCGACGCGATCCGCCACTGATCGGCGACCCGGCGCATCGGCAGGCAGTTGCCCCACCCGGCGTTGACCACCCGGCCCTGGTTGTCAGCGACGAACTCCCCGAGCACACACGCCACGGTGTAGGTGCCGTCGTCGGTGCTGCCCTTGACCATCGCGCTGGTCGGTGTCCACGACATCGTCATGCCCTCGCGCAGCGGGCCGGTCGCGGCCATGTTCGCGCCGCGGCGCAGGTCGACCAGATCACGGTGCACGCGGGTCTGCTCCGGGGCCGCCGCATCGGGTTCAGCCAGTGAGCCGTAGGCGCGGGCCCAGGTCTGCGGGTCCCCGCCGGCCAGCCCGGTCCGGGTCAGCTCGGCCAGCTGCGCGAGCGCACCCTGCTCACTGTCGTCGAACCCGGTCGCCACGAGGGTGCCCACGACCTGCGACGGCTCGGGCAGCGTGATCGGCGGGCCCGCGGTGCGGGTGCTCAGCGGGCGCGGCGAGACCGCCTCGATCGGCAGCTCCAGCATCTGCTCGCGCGCCAACGCCGCCTCGGCCTGCGGGCCACTGCCCACGCTCGGACCGTCCGGAACTGCGGAGCCCGGCCCGGAAGGCGCGGCACCGTCACCGGTGAGCAGGCTGGTCAGCGACACAACCACCCCGACCAGCAGCGCCAGTACCAGCACCGCAGCACCGGCGAGAACCACCAGCGCGCGCCGCCGGCCACCCTGAGCAGCACCCGCGGCCCGGCCGAGACGAGGACGAGCGGTGTTCATCAGGCGCCCCATCACGCGGTGGAGGCAGCGAACTGCGAGACCAGGGTGTAACCGAGCCCGAACAACAGGGCGAGCGCGAGGCTTCCCACGATCATGCGGGCACCGAGACGGCCGGAACCGTGGTGGTCCCAGAGCCGACCCGCGGTGGCGGCGATGATCCCGCCGAAGAACAGCCCGAGGATCGACACACCGGCGATCCAACGGACGTAGCCCACGACCTGCTCGATCGCGCCGGACCCGGGTGGGGCCTCGGCACCGGGGTTGGGGATGGCCAGCGTGTGCAGCAGATGAATCTGGCTGAACTGGGTGCCCAGCGCATCGCCGAGCAGGTGGGGGACCGACATGACATGCCTCCGCGGGCGGTGGGGGTGAACAGGTGGTGGGGGAGAGGTCAGGGGCGGATCAGCGCCTGGTCAGCGGCGCCGTGGGGAGGTGATCAGCCCCCAGGAGGCCAGTAGCGGCCGCAGGGCGTCGACGGCACGGGTCGGGCTGGGCTCGTCAGTGACCCCGGCGATCTCCCAGCTGCGTTCGTGCGGGACGAACAGGGCCTCGTCGACCAACGCAGCGACCCTCGGTCCGGCGGCACCGGCCACCCCGGCCGGCCACTTCCGAGCCCCGTTGACGACCAGCTGGTAGACCGGGGTAGCCACGCCGCGCTGCACCCACGGCTCCAGGCGGGCCAGGAGCTGCTCGGCCTGGCGCAGCGACGGCCGCGTCGCGCGCACCACGAGGATCGGCCGCTGCGCCGGCAAGCCGCGGCGCAGCCAACCCCCGGCCCCATAGACCGGGGTGGCGGCGGCACGCCAGCCGCCGTGACCGAGGTCGACCACGGTGGCATGCAGCGGATCCGGGGCCGGATCCGGGAGCCAGTCCGGAGGGACCGGCACCATCCCCGGGGTGATGGTGGGCAGCCCGGTCTCCACCCGGGCAACCAGGGCATAGTCGCGCCAGCTGTAGCGGACCGACACCTGCTCGTTCACCCGACGCATCCAGGGCCCGTCCCGATCGACCGCGCAGGCCAGCCCGGAGCGGGCCGGGTCGTCGGCGTCGACCAGCAGCGCGCACCTCCGGTCGAGCTGCAGGGCATCGGTGATCGCCGCCGCGACACACGACGCACCGGCACCACCCGATCCGGCCAAGACCGGAATCAGCGCCCCGAACGCCGCCCAGGACACCGGGCGGGTGTCGGGGAACTCGGTGCGCACCCGGTCCTGGCCGGTGTCGGCGGCCGCACCCAGCTCCGCCGCGACATCGCACGGGTCGGGGCCGGGCCCGCCCGCGGCCGCGGCCGCGGAAGCCGCGTCGACGATCGCCTCGTTGTCGACCAAACCCAGTCCAGGGGCGCGCGAGCGCGCCGCCGCCCCGAGCACATGGTTCAGCTCGACCGGCGAGCGAGGCGCGCGGGGCGGCCCGGCCCAGTTCTGTTCGGCGGTGGTCATCGGCTGCTGCCTCCTCGTGGGGCGATCTGGGCAGTCGTCGGATCGGTCGCGGCCGGGTCCGGTGGGGTGGTGATCTGAGAGGCGGAGTCAGCGGCTTCGTAGACCTGCTGGGCGTCCGGGCCGAAGCGCGGAGAGACCAGGTGGGTGGCATCCCCACCCGAGACCACCCCGATGACCTGGCCGCGCCCGTCAGCCGCCCCAGGCCCGGCGAGCCACGGGCCGCCGGAAGCGCCCTCAGTCATGTCGCAGTCCAGAGCCAACACCTCGCCCGGAACGGGTGCGGAGGCACGAGCGAACCGCTCCAGCTCCACAGCCCCGAGGCAGGCACGCAGCGATTGGCCGTCGTAGCTGCCCAACGCCGGATAGCCCAGCGCCGCCACCTCACCGACACCAGCACCCGTGTCAGTGGAGGGACTGATGAAGCGGATCCCCTGGGCACCGAGAACCTGCTCAGGCAGCACCCCGTCGCGGGGCAACAGGGACACGAACGCGAAATCGGTATCGGCCGCCACATCGGAGATGGGGGAGTTCGCCTCGGTCCAGGCCGGCGGGACATAGGCGGTATCGACCGCCCAGCGGCCGTACGGCTCCTCACCGGCGGCATAGCCCGGAATGAACACCGCGCCGTCCACGCGCCAGCCACCGTCGAGCCACACACAATGCGCCGCGGTGGCCACCAGACGGCGCGATGAAGAGGCGACGACCGCGGCGGAGCACTGGTGGCGGCCGCCGTCGACCACCAGCACCCCGACCGCGCTCGCCGCGAGCCCACCGACGAGCGGGCCCGCCTGCCCCCGACCCGCCACAGGAGGCGGTGGGAGTGCGGTCGGGAACCTCGGGTCGGCCGACCCCCACGGCACGGCCGACCCGAGCCCCACCACCCGGTCCCCATACGGGGCGCCGGAGGACCACAACACGATCGCCAGGGCCGCGGTCACCACCGCGGCCACCGACACCGTGTGCCACCTGCGCATCGCCATGACTCAGCGCAACCCCAACCGCGAAGAGCACGCCGGCCAGGCTCCCCAGCCCTGACCCTCCTGCACCCGCTCGGCGACCGCGATCTGCTCCTCACGGCTCGCCTCGTGCGCTGCACCCTCCCCACCGAAGGCCTGCCATGTGCTCGGCGCGAACTGCAGCCCACCGGAGTAGCCATTGCCCGTGTTGATGCTCCAGTCGCCCCCGGACTCGCACTCGGCGAGCCTGTCCCAGGTCGCGGCGTCGGTACCGCCGGCGGGAGCGGCGCCCGGAGCTGCCTGGGTGTTTTCGGGATCACGGGGCTGCTCACCGTCCCCGCCCTGCCCGGTGTCCGGCCCGGCGGGCCGCTCCTCGGGATCGGAGCCCTCCTGATCAGTCGGTGGCTGCTGTCCCCCGCCCCGGTCAGCGTCGCCCGATCCGCTGGTGTCGGTCTGTCGGTCGGAGGGCCGCCGGATCTGCTCGCCGGCCTGCGAGCGCTCGCCGACCTCGGGAGTCTCGTCGCTCGCAGAGCCGGATTCCCGGTCCCGGTCGTCGCCGGAAGTCGAGGCCTCGCCAGGCGATCGGTCAGCCCCGTCGGACCCGGTGGACCCGCCGTCGGATCCGCCACCGGTGCCGGTGCTGGTGTCGGTGCCGATCCCGGCGGTGTTGAGCGTGTCGGCCAACTGCTCGGCCAGCGGGTCGGTGTCAGCGGCCTCGGACACCTGCTCGGCCAACCGCTGGGCACCGGACTCCCAGCCCTCGCCCGAGCCGCCGCCCGACCCAGTCTCAGTCTCAGTCGTGGGCTGCGTACCGGACTCGCTGTCGCCGGAGCGGCTTTCCCCCGGCTCGCTCTCGCGCGACCCGGTGCCACCCGACCCGGCGCCGGCATCGTCGCCCGATGTCGACCCGCCGGAATCGGCCACGTCCCCGGACCCGCCGGAGCCGGAGCGGTCGGTGTCGCTGCTCGGCGAGCCACTGCTCCCCGCGCCAGTGTCGGTGTCGGTGTTGTCGGACCCGGCCGCCCCGAGCTGGTCGAGCTTGTCCAGGTCGGCGGGGTCGGCGCCGAGCTTCTCGAGCTGGTCGCGGTCGAGGACCTGCAGCACCGACTGCTGAATCTGCCCCGCGTCGGTGTCGGAGCTCGCACCCAACGCCTGCATCA
The DNA here is from genome assembly GCF_039526905.1 of Pseudonocardia kongjuensis. Classification (NCBI taxonomy): domain Bacteria; kingdom Bacillati; phylum Actinomycetota; class Actinomycetes; order Pseudonocardiales; family Pseudonocardiaceae; genus Pseudonocardia; species Pseudonocardia kongjuensis. The sequence continues at coordinate 170,099 of NZ_BAAAJK010000008.1, forward strand.
GCTCACCGACCAGCTCGAGCGCGACCCGCGCCGTCTCCAGATCCTCGACCGACCCGCTCCCGGAGCCACCGCCCGTGCTGCCCGACCCCGACGAGGACGAGCTACCCGAGTCCGCGGCAGAGTTGTTGTCGGGACTGTTGTCCGCCGATCCAGGCGCGCCGGACGCAGATCCGTCTGCCTCCTCGCGACCACCGGTGTCTGAGACGCGCTCCGTCTCGTCGGCACTATCGGGGTCGGTGGCTGTGGTCTCCTGCGGGCCAGCTGATCTGGTGTCATCGCCCGGCGCCCCGGGGCCGTCGGCGTCGTCGAGTGAACTCGAGTCCGGCGAGCCCGCACCCGAACCCGCACCGCTGTCGCTGTCGCTGTCGGGAGAGTCGGCGTCGGGCTGGTCGGCAGGCGGCTCGCTACTGGTCACCTCCTCGTCTTGCTGCGAGGTCGGCTCCGGCTGCGCGGCCGGCGCTCCAGGAGTGGTGTCGGGCTGGCGCGGCGCGGCAGCGGGGGCCGCTGGTGCAGCGGTGGCCTCGGTCTGGTCGATGCAGGTCGGCGGGAGCGGGGGCTCGGCCTGCCGGTTCGGGTTCGCCGCCGCCGGCCCGCTACCCGAGCCTGTGCTCTCCGTGGCCGCGGGGGGTGTGGCGGCGTCGGCGACGGCCTCGCCCGCGGACTCGACAGCCCCGACTGCGCTCTCGGCGGCACCGTCGAGGGACTGCCCGATCCCACCCAGCGGGCCGGGCTCCGGTGGCGGGGGCTCCTTGGGCAGCAGGTCGGCCGGGGTCGGGCCGAACCCGGCCCGCGCGAGCCGTGCAGCCACCTCCCGGACCTGCGGGTCGTCACTTTCCAGGGCATTGAGCTGATCGGAGACGTCGACGGCCTTCTGCCGCCACCCGGTCGGTTGGGTCGCCGGGGTGAACCCCAGGCCGGCGATCTCGCGGGCCAAATCCTGGGCGGTCGGATCCGAGCTGAGGGTGAGGTCGGTGAGCAGCGCCCGGGTCTGGGATCGGGTGTCGCGGGCGGCGTCGAGCTGGCGCAGCGCCTTGCCGTGGTTGCAGGACTCGGTGACCAGACCCAACTCGGCTGGCAGCGGGCTGAGCGCGAGCGCGGTCCCACCGAGCAGGGCGCCGGCGGTCAGCACGGCCACCGCCGAGCGCCGCACCACCGGCCCAGGAGAGCGGCGGGGACGATGATCGGCCCAGGAGGGCCGGGGTGAGCGGGACATACGATTCTCCGTGTGATCGGGGGTGCTCACGCGAAACAGCGGGAAAGTGCTCGTCTGCGCGGAATCCGGTCATCGATCAACCCGCTCGATTGGTCTCGTCGGTGATCGTGGTGCTCGAATCGGCGTCCGTGGATCCCTCACTGGCCTCGGAATCGGTCGACGGGCTCTCGCCCGCACCGAGCGACCACTGCTTGACCCAGGCGTAGGACACTTCGCCGGTGCCGCCGCCACCGTTGTCGGGGAACCAGTCCAGCTGCAGGCACAGGTGCATCGGCCCGGGCGGCAGGATCGAGGTGTCCGTGGTCTTCCACCACTCCTCACCGTTGAGGAACGCGGTGATCCCCTCCGGTGTCCATTCCACCGCGTAGTTCTGCCACTGCGTGGCGTCGACCTCGACCTCGCCGTGGACCTGGGAATTGTCTTCGCCGTAGTGCAGGAACAGCTCGACCTTTTCCCTGCTGGAGTCCATGATCTCGGCGAAGTCGACCTCCCCGCCGACCGGGAAGTTCTCCGCGGTCGGCCACAGCAGCGCCAACGCGTTGTAGGCGGGATCCCCGACCGGAGCGCGCATCTGTACCTCCCAGCGGCCGTACTGCTGGGAGTGCTGGCTCCACGCCATCCCGGCCGTGGTGCCATCCGCGGTGCCGTTGATGGTCAGGATCCCGTCGGAGACCGAGGCAGCATCTGGGGACCGGATGCCGTTGCCGGCGTGGCCGGGCCCGTCGTAGATGTTCCAGTCGCCCAGGCCGTCGTCGAAGTTGTCGACCACGTCGGGTTCGGCCCAGCCGAAGGTGTCCCCGGCCGTGGCGAGGCTGTCGTCCCCACCCGACACCGAACCCACACCAGCACCCGACCCCGGGCTCGACGAGCCGCCGTCACCGGCATCACCAGCGTCGGAACCAGAATCCGAGCCGGTGGAGCCGGAACCACCGTCACCCGCGCCGGCCCCGCCCCCGCCCTGATCCCCAGAGCCCGAACCGCCCTGGTCACCCGATCCCGCGCCGCTGCCGGTCTCGTAGCAGGACTGCGGCACGAACCCGGGCTCGTTCGCGCCGACGTCGAGCAGCGCGCTGCGCAGGCGCTCGGCCCGCTGCGAGGTATCGCCGGTGAGTTCGGCGAGCACGTGCACCGCCGTGACCCGCCACCCACACACGACGTTCTCGTCGACCGGCGCGGCCGGGGACAGCGCTGAGGCCATCAGCGACGCCGACAGCGTCAGCGAGGGCCCGAACCGCGACCAGAACCTGGAGCGCATTACCAGGCCACGCCGCTACGCCGTTCACCCGCCGGGCGGCCCAGCGAGGTCGGGCAGCCGTAGAAGCCCTCGGCCACGGTCGCGGCGATCTCCATCGCCGCGTCCCGGGTCGCCGGCCTGAGCGCATCGCGGTCGATCTGACCCCCGGCCTGCAGGTGCGGGTCCGCGGGCAACGTCAGCACCGCGCGGCAGCGGGACTGGAAGTGCTCCAGGATCCGGTGCTCGTCGATGAACGAGCTACTGCGGTCCTGCGACAGCACCACCACCGCGTTCTCAGCGAGAGGGCGCCAGCGCCGCGCGGCCAGCCAGTCCAGCGTTCGCGACGCCCGATTTGCCGCATCCTGGGTCAACGACCCGACGATCACCAGCGAGTCACAGCGCGACAACCCGCCCTGCATCGCCGAGTGCGTGATCCCCGTTCCCGAGTCGGTCAGCAACACCTGCGCGAACCGGGACAACACGTCCAGCACGGCCTCGTAGTCGCGCTGCGAGAACGCCTCGGATTCCTCCGGCTCCTGCTCGGAGGTCACCACCTGCAGCCGATCGACCAGATGCACATACCGCGACAGGTCCGAGAACGAGCGGACCTGATCGAGGTTCTTGAGCAGCTTACGTACCGTGAGCTGCGCGGCCTCGGTCTCACCAACGAGACGGTCACCCAGCGTGCCCGCGTCCGGGTTGGCATCCACGGCCACCACCCGCTCGCCGCGGCCCTCGGCCAGGAACAACCCCAGCAACGCCGAGACTGTGGTCTTGCCGACCCCGCCCTTCATAGAACTGATCACCACCGAATGCGGGCCGTCCATCGGTGTACGGATCTTGCGCTGCTGCTCGATCAGCCGCTGCTCCGCAGACGACAGCCCGGGGTTCCAGCGACCACCGGTCATGCCGTAGACGGCCGCCCGCCAACCCTGCCGCGGAGCCGTGGCCCGCGCCCGCACCGCATTCACAAACGGCGCCGCGGCTCCCGCCCCGGGCGACGGTGCTACCGCCCGCTCGGAACGCTCGTTCTGTACCGGGCCCGCAGGCGGCCCGGCCGGCGTCGGTGGCGGGGCCGGTGAGCTCGGTGCGGGCCCGCGGTCGGGCGCTGCCGTGTCCTGGCGCGGGCGCTCCCCGGGAGCAGCGGAGACCGGAGCCGACTCAGGAGCCGGCGCCGCGGCCGGGCGGGTCGTCGCAGGTGGCACCTCCCGCGGCTCGTCGGTACGGGAGCCATGGCCCGCTGACGGTGCGGACGTCGATATCCAGGCGAGACTGGCGCTGTCCGGGGTCCACGGCGTGTGATTGACGGCCTCGGGCCGGGTGTGATTCGTCGACGTCATGAGCGGCTACCTCGCGAAGGTCAGGCGGACGGATCGGGGACCAGGTGGGGATCGACGACCAGGCGACCGTCGGCGGGATCGCGGGTGATCGGCACGGTCATCCGGACCCAGCTCGAGCCCCCGGCCACCCACCGCGGATCCGCGGGCGGGGGAGCACTTGATGGGCCCACCCACCCAGGCGGCTCAGCCGCCTCGACCGGGTCCGGCGCCGGCTGGTCAGACGCGAGGCAGGCGCGCGCATACGGCGTGACACGCACAACGACCTCGACGAACACCACAACATCCGAACGCCGGTAGATCCGATTCGGCTGTGGCGAGTCGGCGCGCTGCCGCCCCTCGCCCGACCACCCCCAGGTGCATGCCTGAGGGTCAGCGAGCAGAGGCCGCAACACCTCCGCCCGACGAGTGGGCTGGTCCTGGTCGAAGGACTGGAAATCCGCCGCGAACCGGCCCGCGAACGCCGCCGCCTCCAGATCCGAGATCGGCTCCAGGGAGCGAACCGATCGGGCGAACGACTCCCGCGGCAGGGGGCGCGTCACCGTGCCCCGGGAGCCGGGGCGACCATCGCGGCGCGCCGGTTCGGTCGTGGCCGCGCGCGGCATCTCGGCATCGAGCCGTACCTGTGGTGCTGCGATCTCGGGCTCGGTCTCGTCGGTGTCGTGGTCCGGGCGCCGGCCGGTCCGATCCGGAGTGGGCACCTCGGGCATCGCCGTGTGAGACTCCGCCGCGCCCAGCCCATCCCGCCGCTCAGGGAGCTCGGTGGCGCGGCCCAGACGATGGGTCAGAAGCGCGCTCGTAACAGCGTGCGCAGAGGCCACAGGACGCCCGGCCAAAACAGTCCGCGACCGCGGCGGCTCGACCGGTGGGGCAGGCTCGGCCCCTGACCGGTCGGTGTCTGGCTCGCGCTGTGAAGCAGCACCGAGCCCGGGCGCGGTGCGCCACGGCGCACCAGCCCCCGGGGCAGGGCGCGACCTGATCGGCATCAGAACCATCCCCGCCAGCTGCACAGCTGTGTTGGAGGTCTGCTGGCACCGCTGTGTCCGTCCACTGGATCCTCACTGAACCGGACCCGAACCGGCACACAGCCCGACGCGTCGCGTCGGGTGTGGGCGCCCGGATTCGGCGTTGCAACCGACGACATCACGCGTGACCCAGGCGTGCAATCCCGGCACCTGCGGCACGCGGTGGGCGATCACCATGCGTCATCTTCATGCCTACCTCTCCCGAGCGCCTCGGTGCCAGCCGATGCTCACCGAGTACCTGCGACGGATCTTAGGCTCACAACGAAGACATTTGTCAAGCTGTCTCCTCGCGTGAGCCGAAGGTGCGAGGGGTAGCTCGAGGGAAGGTGTAGCGGGAGCGGGCCGCAAGGACGATGCTCGCCCAGTAGATAGTGATGCCGGATGACCTGGGGCAAGCGGTTCGGCCATCACGCAGGGCGCATCCGCATCGCGGTACTTCACGCTCTAGGCGGCAGGCTGGATTCAACCCTTGGTGGTTGCCGAGTCACCAGATAGGCTCGGCTGCTGTGGAAAGGGGGAGCAGGTTGGATCGATCGATTGCGCACCCGCACGTCGTATGCTGCGCCTGCGCCAAAGATGACGGAGCGTGACGATGTAGCCGGCGGCGACCGGGTCAGCACCCTCGCAGAGAAGCTGGCACTCCTCTTCGATGCGGTGAAGGACCCCACGACGGGACGGCCGTACTCCAATCCCGGGGCTGCAGCTGCGATCGAGCGGATGGTCGCCGAGCTCCCTGAACCCGACCAGGCGGGCCGCCGAATCTCGCAGGGCTACATCTGGGAGCTGCGGGAAGGGCGCAAGACCAATCCGACGATGCGGCACCTGCAGTCTCTCGGTGCTCTGTTCGGGGTGGGGGCGGACTACTTCCTCAGCGAGGAGCGGTACCGCGAGGTCGGCCGGGAGCTCGATACCCTGCGCACCCTGGACGCTGCGGGGGTCACGCAGCTTGCTCTGCGCGCCACCGACCTGTCGCCGGCAGGTCTGGCCGCTGTCGAAGCGGCACTCGAGCACGCCCGCTCGGTGGAAGGCCTACGCCCTGCCGAGGACGAGCCGGCGATACCGGCCAAGCGCAAGCGCACCCACAGGAAGGCCTGACGGCGAGCACCGTGCGCGCGGGGGGTCGGCTCTGCGCTCGAGGTCTGGCGGGATCACTGCAGGATCGTGTTGCTGATCGGGGTCGCACGGCGACGTGACGGGCACGACGACCCAGGAGGAGACCTGGATGGACGCGGCGGTAGGTGCGGCGGAGGCCGCGAGGCCGGGGCTGAGCTTCACGGTGCCGGCCCGGCTGTTCGTCGACGACGCGCGTGAGCAGCGCTGGCGGGCCCGGGTCAACGGGCTTCGCGTGGACCTCCCGCGCTCGGCCGCCCGACGACCCGACCGTGCTGTGCTGGGCAGCAACCGGTCCGGCACCCACGAACTGTGGCTGCTCGACCGGGCCGCCGACACCTTCACCCAGGCCACCCAGCGTGACTCCGGCACCGAGCTCGGTGAGCTCAGCGCTGACGGAGAGTGGCTGTGGTGGTTCCGTGACGACGAGGGCAACGAGTTCGGTCGCTGGGTGCGTCAACCGTTCGCCGGCGGCCCAGCAGAAGATGTCGCGCCCGAGGCCGGTGATGGCGTCGCCAGCGGCCTGGCTCTCGGGCACGGGCCGCACGGCCCGGTGGCGGTGTTCGCGCTCGCCGTGCGCGAGGGCATCGCGATCTGGCGCCAGTACGAGGGGCAGCCCGCGGAGGCGATCTACCGGCACGAGCAGGACGGGATGACCGGCCCGCTGTCGCAGAACGCGACCCGGGTGGCGATCCGCCACTCCGAACACGGGGACGCGAGCACGCCGGGGATCCGCGTCCTCGACGTCAACTCCGGCGATTCACTGGCCGAGGTCCGCGACGAGGGGAAGATGCTCACCCCCATCGGCTTCGCCCCGCAGGACGGTGACCCTCGACTGCTCGTCCGGCACGAGCGCCACGGCCGTGACCAGCTCCTGGTCTGGGACACCGACACCGGTGCCCAGCACGAGCTCGACATCGATCTGCCCGGACAGATCGACGGGATCTGGCTCGACACCGAGCACCTCGCGCTGCGCCATGTCCATCACGGGCACACGACACTGCACCGCTTCCGCGTCACCGACGGTGAGCTCACTCAGATCGGGCCCGACGACGGCAGCGTCCTGGCGATCGGGGCGGGCACCGACGGAGGCGTGGACTACATCTGGACCTCGTCGCAGAAGGCTCCGCAGGCCTACCGCTGGCACCCCGGGTCCGGGTCGTCGCCGCTGTTCGCGCCGGAGCAGGCGCCCCCGGACGGCTACCCCGCAACCGTGCAGTGGGTCGAGGGTCCGGGCGGCTCGATCCCGGTTCTGGTGCTGCGCCCCACCGAGGCCCCCGCCGAGCCGGGTCGTACCGTGTTCTGGCTCCACCCCGGCCCCGATCTCGACGACGCCGACGTCTACAACCCTCGG
>NZ_BAAAJK010000008.1:177475-190034 GCF_039526905.1 Pseudonocardia kongjuensis
CACCGAGCTCGAAGACCTCGCCGCCGTCCACGACTGGGCCGTCGGCACCGGTCTGGCCGACCCGGCCGAGTGCGTGCTCGCGGGCTCGTCGTGGGGCGGCTACCTGACACTGCTGGCGTTGGGGCTACAGCCGCAGCGCTGGCGCGGCGGCGTCGCGGTGGTGCCGGTCACCGATCACGCCATGTCGTACGAGCTGGGCCAGGAACCGTTGCGGGCCATGGCACGCGCCCTGTTCGGGGGCAGCCCCGACGAGGTGCCCGAGCGCTATACCGCGGCCTCGCCGCTCGCGGTCGCCGACCATGTTCGGGCTCCCGTCGCGATCATCGCCGGGGAGAACGACTTCCGGATCCCGATCCAGCAGATCGACGCCTACGCCGAGAAGCTGACCGCACTCGGCCGCCCGCCCGCGGTCTACCGGTTCGGTGGCGGGCACGGCAGCCAGGTCAGCGGCACCCTCGAGGACTTCCTGCTGATCTCGGTCACCTTCGCTGAGGCGGTCCTGGCGGCCGAGCCCGGGACCGCTACCCCCACGCACGGCCGACAACCGCGGTAGCACGCCCGCACCCCACCGCGCAGCCCGACCAGGAGGAGGTGTCGATGACCGGGACGAGCACAGCCGCCGCGCTCCGCAGCGCGCGATTCCCCCTGCTCGCCCTCCCGCGGCCGGCCTTGACCTACATCCTGCTGGTCGAGGCGCTCACCGTCGCCGCCGTGGTCGCGGCGCCGGCCGAGGTGACCGCCCACCAGCTCGGCCTCGCGGCGCTGCTGGTGGCGGTCTGCCTGGTCCAGCACGAAGCGGCGTTGTCGGCCGAGCGGGGCTACCGGCGGGCCACGATCAGGAGGGAGCGCAGCAGCGACACCGGGCACCTGGTGACCAACTCGGTCTACACGGTCACCGCTGCGCTGCTGTTCCCCCCGGTGCTGGTGGCCGGGGTGGTGGCCGCGATCTATGGCTACCGGATCCTGCGCATCGACCGGCCTCGGCTACCCCGGGAGCGGGGACCGGTGTTCCGGACGGTGTTCACCGCCGCGACCGTGACTCTGGCCGGCACCGCCGCCGGACACACCGCGCAGCTGCTCGGGCTGGATCTGACCCAGGGGGCTGCGAGCGTGGTGCCGATCGTCGCGGTGTTGGCCACCATCGTCGTCTACACCGCGGTCCAGGCGGGACTCGTCGCAGGCATCGTGGCCTCCGTGGCGAGTCCTCTCGCCGCGCGGGCGATGTTCACCGATCTGCGCCAGCACGGGTTCGAGATCTCCCAGCTGTGCATCGGTGCGACCCTGGCGTTCCTGCTGGTCTCCCCATCACCGTGGCTGGCTGTGCTGCTGATCCCCACACTGTGGCTACTGACCAAGGTCGTCCTGGTCTCCACGGTCGGGATGGGCGATGACGAAGGAGGATTGCTCTCGCCGGGCGCGTGGCATCGCGGGGCCGCCGGTGAGCTGCAGCGGGCCCGGCGGCGCGGCACACCGTTCGGGATCCTGGCCGTCGATCTCGACGACTTCCGCCGCATCAACGAGGAGTGCGGGGTGCAAGGCGGCGACCACGTCCTCGACGAGGTGGTCCGACGGCTGTCCGCGGTGGTCCGGGACGGGGATCTGGTCGGCCGGATGGACGGCGAGGAGTTCGTGATCGCCGCCTCGGCCGCCGACCCGACCGACCTGCGCACCCTGGCCGACCGCATCACCACCGCGATCCAGGAGCTGGACCTCTCCGCGGCCCTGGCCGTGGAGCACTCGGCTGCCCCGACCCTCACCGCCTGCGTGGGAGCTGCCGCCTGGCCCGGCAGCGGAGACACAGTGGACAGCCTGCTCACCCGGGCCGACGACGAGCTGCAGGCCGCCAAGGCCGCCGGCAGAGGCGTCGTCAGGATCGCCACGACCACCGTGACCACCGAAGCCGCCGCCACCGCGGCCAGGACCGGGAGATGAAATCACACCCGGTCGAGCACCGACTGAGCCTCCGACACACCGCGAAAGGACCGCCGGGGAGGCGGGAATGCGGTATCCCTACCACGAGCAACTCGGGAGGAGGACGTGACGGTGCGAGGGCGCGGCGGCGGACCCGCCGAACCGACCACGAGTTGGGCACAGCTGGTCGAGCGCGCGCGGGCAACGCTGGAGCTCGAAGCGCTACGGCCCCCGCCCGGGGAGGTCGACCTGGAAGACTTCGCCGCGCGGCTCGGCGCGGCCCGGGGCCTGACCATTCACCTCTACCCCGTCGACCTCGGCGCCGCGGCCCGGGAGATGTGCGGGCTGTGCCTGGTGAACGAGGGATCGGCGCACGTGTTCTACGCCGGCGCCGCGAGTGATCTGTCCCGTCGTCACAACCTCGCTCACGAGCTGGGACATCTGTTGTTCGGCCATCGGGCGAAGGCACCGGTGTACCGGCCCAGCCTGACCACCAGCCTCACAACCTCCCAGCAGCGGATGGCGGCATGGATGGGGACCGATCCCACCTACGGTGCCCGCGATGAGGCCGAGGCTGATGCGCTCGGCGCAGCCCTGCTCGGGAACGGGCCCGGCCGCCGCTCGCACCGGTGGATGGCCACCGGTGAAGTACGCGCGGCCGCGCGCCAGTTCGCCTCGGCCTTCACCTGATTCCCGCCGCGATGCACCACCTGCTGCTCAGCTCCGTCTCCGCTACCGCGCTGCTCACCGCCGCCCTGCTCGGGGTGCGCAACCGCACCAGGCCCGCGGTGGGGATCAGCGTCGCTGCCTTCTTCGCCGGCGCAGCGTCGCTGCTGACCGCGCTGCCCACGCCGCCGCCGGTGGCGCGTGAACACCACGCTGCGCTGATCCTCATCGCGGTGGGTCTGGCCGGGTCCGGGCTGTTCACCACGGTGACCGCGGTGTCGCGGCGGCTGCGCGCGGTCTCCCCGGTCGCCGCCGCGGGCAGCATCGTGATCCTGCAGCTCCTGCTGATCTCGGGCGGGGCGTTGGAGCCGCTCTCGCGCGCCGGCGCACCGGGGCGCCCGGAGCTGACGATCCTGGCCTTCATCAGCGTGCTGTGGCCTACGGTCGGCGCCGCGCTCCTGATCGTCGTGGGCCGGCGACTGCTGCGCTACATCACCAGCCGCTGCCTGCGCGCGACCCTGCGGGCCGCCGCGGTACTCGCCGCACTGGCCCTCGCGGCACTCGCCGTGCTCGCAGCGCTGCAGCTGCCCCCGGGCTGGGCCGCCCCCGGCACGGTCCTCGCCGCCGACGCCGTGCTGTTCATTGCGCTCACCCTGCTCGGGCTGGGGCTGATCGGCACCCGGCTCGCAGGGCCCGCGCGCCCCCTCGTCCGCGCCCTCGAGCACACCCTCCTCTACCTGCGATTGGGCTGGTGGGAACGACGCCTGGTCGCCGCGGTACCGGAGTGGGGACGCAGGACCGCAGTCGCTCCTCCCTCACCGCTGCACGGGGCCCAGGAAGCGCTCTACGCGCGCCTGGTGGTCATCTGGGACGTCACCCGGACGCTGCTGAGCACCGTTCCGATCGCGGTGCTCGACGCCAGCGTCGACTTCGCCGAGGCTCACGGACCTCGGTCCTCGCCGCAGCGGCGAGCAGCGCTGGCCGAAGCCGGCTGGCTGAGCTGGGCGTTGCAGACACCTGATCAGGGACAAGCAGCAGGAGAGTTCCGTGTCCTCGACGACGCAGCGCCCGCCGCGGGCGAGCTCAGCCGCGAGGCCCGGTTCCAGCTGCAGATCGCCTCCGTGCTGCGACGCGAACCCCGGCTGCAACAGCAATTCTGGGCACGACCCGTGTGCGGCGACGAGCACCCGCAGCCCACATGAGCACAGCGCACCCGGAGCGAGCGCCCAGCGCGCGAACCTCTACTCGCGTGCCTCGTAGCGGAACAGCGGGGCGAGTTGGGCGCCGCTGCACCGTGGGCTCTGCGACGACAGCTGCGCCCGCGTGCGAAGGGAGAAGATGGCCTCGCGCAGGTCACCACCGCTGCGCAGCTGTCCCGATCGGGCCTGGTCGAGCAGTGCTGCGATCGCGCCGTCGTCGTGGGGAGGAAGGTGCACCATGTGCCAGAGCAGATCCCGCACCGAGGAACGGTGACTGGCGCCGTGGCCTGCGACGTTCTCCAGGTGATCCACCAGCTCCCAGGTCTGCTCGTTCCCGGCCGCGCGTACGGCGAACACCAGTCGATCCCGACCACGGGCGTTCAGCGCCCGGAGCTGGCTGCTGGTTCGGCACGCCCAATACAGGAACACCAACGCGACCAGCACCAATGCTGCAGCCCTCGTGCGATCCGAGGCCGTGGCCAGCGCAACGCCCACCAGCAGCGCCCCAGCCGCCCCCGCCATCGGGCCGACGTAGCGTGACCAGGCGCGCCGCACTCTCGCGCCATCGCGCACGTCGGAGAGCACAGCCAGGACCTGGGCCGATGGAAGCCGGGGGTCGGCCACGATCAGCTGTCCCGCGCGGGGCAGCGCCACACCCCACCACCTGACCTCGCCGCGGGCTCGCTGGCTCACGCGGTCGTGCGCCGGTTCCGACACGTGCTGCGCCTCCGCACCCGATGAGGCCGGGCGACCGTCCTGACGGACCTTGACCACACGAATACAGCACACCACCCGCGGATCGACCAAACGCAGTCCTGCCGACAGCGCCAGATGCTCGCCCCGGTCACCGGTCACCGGTCATCGAGCTCCGCGCGCCGCACCGCGAGATGGTGCTCCACCGCGAAGACGGCGTGCTGGCGGTGCTGGTCCAGGCGGTGTTCGACATCGCCCAGGGCGCTGCGCAGTGCTCCACCGGTGACTCCGGCGGCCACGGCGAGCTCCACGAAGCTGCGCTCCAGGTCTGAAGGTGTGAGTGATCCGTCCACTCCGGCCCTCCCAGCGACGTCGGAGACGATCCGGGTCGCTGCGGATCGGGTCAGGCGAGACCCGTCCGGGTCGACCAGCAGCGCCCCGGTGCTACGCCCCGCGACGCACCCGAGCACCGCGGCCTCGACCCGGTCGGTCAGCGGGATCACCGAACGCCGGCCCCACCGCCGGGGCAAACGCACCAGGGCGACTCCGTGGCTGCGCTCCAAGTGCTCGACATCCACGCTGAGCAGCTCGTCGAGTCCGAACCCGCCCGCGACCAGGGCGAGAACGACGGTATGGGTGGTGGGGTCCTGTGCCTCGGCGGCGTCGATCACCCACAGCAGCTCGTCGAGCGCCGGCGGCGCGCCCGCACTCGAACCGTCCTCGACCGCCACCACCGGAGAGGCAGGGCGCAGACCCTGCGCGACGACGAAACCGAAGAAGGCCTCGAGAGCGGTCCGATCCTGCCCAGCCCGACCGGCCCCGGCTCGGTGGGCGAGGAACGCTGTCACCGCAGCCGGTGGCGCGAACAGCGGATCGACGCCCTCCCGCGCCGTCCACCGGCCGAATGTCGCGAGAACCTGCCAGTAGGCCCTGCGCACCGGCCCGGACTCCAGGGTGTCGGCGAACTGCGAGACCACACCCGGGTAGGCCTGCCGGGACCGCCCCGGCGGCTGCTCAGCGCGCACCCGCCCAGTTCACCACCCCTCAGCCCGCACACCGCAACCGACCTGACGCCGTGCCCACCGCGTTCACTGATCCGCACCAGGCGGCGGCGTCGACGAGACCGGCGTGGTCCGGACCCGCACCCGGTTGCGCCCCGCCCGCTTCGCCGCGTACAGGGCCTCGTCCGCAGCCGCCAGCAGAGCATCGACCCCCATACCCGCACCGGGGGAGACCGCGGCCCCGACCGACACGCTCAGCTCGGTGATCACGGTGGGCTCCCGCGGCGACGCTACCTCCACCGACATCGCTTCGACGCGCTGGCGGATCCGCTCGCCCAGCTCGTGCACTGCCGCGACCCCGCCACCCTGGTCGGTCTTCATCGTGCTCACGGCAGCGACGAACTCCTCGCCGCCGAACCGTCCCACGACGTCCCCGTCGCGCATCTCCGCGGTCAGCAGCCCCGCCATCTCCTCCAGCACCGCGTCACCCGCGAGGTGGCCGTGTTGGTCGTTGACCTCCTTGAAGTGATCTAAATCCAGGATCAACACCCCGGCGGTGGTCCGCCGCCCGAGGCAGGTCTCAAGGAGCTCGCGGGCGCGTTCACGCCACGCGGCGGCGTTGAGCAGCCCGGTCTTGGTGTCGGTGCTCGCCTGCTTCTCCAGGACCCGGATCAACGTCGTCTGCTCCAGCAGGACCAACAGCGGCAACAGCAGGATCAGCAGCAGCCAGCTCAACGGCAGGATCACCGCAGCCACCAGCCCACCCAGGCACAACGTCGCCAGCTCCAGCGCGCTCTCCCCGCCGGCCACAATCGCCCAGAACCGCGAGCCCGGCCGGGACAGCCGGATCGCCGCGACCACGAGCAGGATGTTGAGCACCGTGTAGACCGTCAACGAGCACGCCAACGCCACCACACCGGGCACTGAGCCGTAGTCGGTGCCGCTGCCGAACAGCGCCCGCACCGCCGCCACCGCATACACCGCCACGACCACGGTCGAGGTCGAGTAGACCTGCCGGTACAGCGGCGTCCCGGCCGGACGAAACACCCGCAGGAACAGGTGGCCGTAGATCGCCACCACCGTCGCTACGGCCAACAGCGGCGGCAGCGCCAGCGCCGCCGCGAACGTCCACACCGAGGACGTGTCGACGTGCCTGGTCTCGGCGATCCGCCGCCGCAACCGCTCCACACGCAGCGACAGCTCGGTATGGGCGGCCGCGGCCGCCGCGATCCCCGCCGCGGTGCCCCACAACGCCCGATCACCGGTGGGGGAGATGCCCCAGAACAGATCAGCGGCAAGGAGCAGGAGCGCCGACACCTCGACGACGATCAGCAGCGCAAGAACACGCCCCGGCACACGCCCGGAGAGGAAACGGCGACGGGCGCGAGCTCGGGGCGGGGGTTCCGCACACCGGGTCGGTCCGGCATCTCCAGCCACGTGCCTCGAGCTTTCCTCGGATTCTGGGATCACCCTAACCCGATCAGGGCACATCCGAGCGGCTCAGTGCCCGCGCCTGTCGCCGAGACAACTGTCGCTGACAAGACATCCTCCTCGGCCGACATCTGTCGCGCACCGTCCCGTTCCCGGTCCAGGGTGGGACGACGCGACTACCTCGGCGCGGCGGCCGCCGCGCCGCACCAGCTGAAGGCGAGGCTCGTCTTGGACGCCGACCGCGATGGCCTGGCCTCCGGGGCGGAGCGCCTGTGGCCTGCCCGTAGGCTTCACTGCGTGCGCCGGTCACTGGTCATCCTGGCTCACCCGCGGCCTGGGAGCTTCTCACACGCCCTCGCCGAGGCCGCGGCCGACGCGTTGCGCGAGGTGCGTCATGACGTGGTCGTGCACGATCTGCACCAGGAGGGTTTCGACCCGGTGCAGCGCGTCGAGGGGCTCGACACCACGCGCTCCGAGGGCACGGCCGCGTTGAGCGCCGGCGCCGATGAGCTGACCGCGCAACACCGCCTTGAGCTATGCGAGGCCCACACCCTGATAGTGGTGCACCCGAACTGGTGGGGGAAACCGCCCGCGATCATGGCCGGCTGGATGGACCGGGTACTGGTGCCCGGAGTGGTGTATCGCCTCGACGACGCGGCCGGGGAGCCGGCACCTCTGCTGACGCTGCGCAGACTCGTCGTCCTCAACACCGGCGACACAGATCCTGCACGTGAGGCCGAGGTGTTCGGCGATCCCCTCGACCTGATCTGGCGACGCTGCGTCGGTGGCTACCTCAGCGGAGCCGAGGTGCGGCGGATGCTGGCCGGACCGATCTCCGGCTCGACGACAGAGCAACGAGCACGATGGCTGTGCCATGCAGCGAGGCTCGTCCGCGGCCTACCGATCAGCTGATCAGCCTGCGGTCTTGACGGAGAGGAAGTCGACCTCACTATCCCCGTGACGTGGGTGCTGTTGTCCGTAGCTCAACGCATCGAGCCCACGGACCAATCATTGGATTGCCAGTGAGTCATAGCGGCTCTTCCGGATCTAGAGTGCAAGGGCTCCGCAGTGCAGCAGCGATCTGATGCGGTAGTTGATCAGGTTGCGGAAGCCGAGGGCGTTGCGGCGGAGGGCTTCGAGGCGGCCGTTGATGGCCTCGGTCGGGCCGTTCGAGGCGCGGTGGTCGAAGTAGGCCAGCACGTCCTCGCGGCGCCGGTGCAGCGTCCGGCCGAGGGTCGCGAGCTCGGCGAGCCCGGCCGGGAGCTCTCCGCGGAGCCGGTCGATCACCGAGGCGAGCTCGGTCTTGCCGCGCCTGCGGTCGGTGGTGGCGTAGGCGGCGATGATCTGCTGATACGCCCACCAGGTGACCTCGACCGCGACGTGCTGGTCGCCGGCGAACACCGCCTCGAGCCTGGTTCTCTGCTTGTCGGTGAGCAGCCCGAGCCGGGTCCGTAGGGTGCGGCGCTCTCGATAGAGCGGGTCACCGGTGCGGCCGCGGTGGCCGAGGGTGTCCTGCTGGACCCGCTGGCGGCACAGGTCGAGCTTGTGCCCGGCCAGCGCGACCACATGGAAGGGGTCCATCACCGTGACCGCGTCCGGCAGTGCGGTGGTGGCGGCGTTCTTGTAGCCGCCGAACCCGTCCATCGCCACGATCCGGACGCCGTCGCGGAACGCCTGGTCGCGGGCGTCGAGCCAGGTCGTCATCGCCGCCGCTGAGCGGCCCGCCACCAGGTCGAGCAGCCGTGCCGGACCGTGACCTGCGACGACGGCGGTGAGATCGGTGATCACGGTGACGAACCCGTCGCCGTCGGCGCCGAACACGTGAGCCCACTTGTGCTCGTCGACCCCGATCACCCGCACCCCGTCGAGACGGGCCGGACCGGCGGTGAGCA
Organism: Pseudonocardia kongjuensis; assembly: GCF_039526905.1. NCBI lineage: Bacteria > Bacillati > Actinomycetota > Actinomycetes > Pseudonocardiales > Pseudonocardiaceae > Pseudonocardia > Pseudonocardia kongjuensis. Next base: position 186,269 of record NZ_BAAAJK010000008.1, read on the forward strand.
GCAACTGCTCGGTGGCGGTGACGGCGATGCTGTTCACGGTGTCCCACGACCGGCCTAGCTCGCGGGCGACCGCGGACACGGTGGCCTTGTCCACCGCCAGGCGCCCCAGCACGTAGGCCGCGCAGCGTCGAGTGGTCGTCCACCCCGGGCGGGCCAGCCGGCGGCTGTCGTGGGCGAAGACCTCGCGGACGCAGCCGTCGTGGACACACCGGTAGCGCGGCACCCGGACCCGCAGCTGCAGCGGATGCCCCACGACCGGGACGTCGGTGACGCGGCGCTCCACGGTGTCGCGGTAGACCCCGACCAGCCCGCAGCCCGGACACACCCCGGGCCCGTCGGTGAGCAGCTCGCACCACAGCACGGTGGTGTCGCCGTCCAGGGCGGCGTCGGTGATCCGCACCCCCAGCTCGACGGTCCGGATGATCGTGTCGGCCACGATCTGGGCAGGCGGCGACGTAGGCTGCGGCATCGGGTCCCCGGGACGCTTGACGGTGCTGGCGTAGGAACCTGCATCATCAACTTCTCGGGGCCCGCCTCACCGCAGCGACACGACCCCAGTCCCGGGCCCGGCCACACCCTCACCTGCACTCCGTTTCCGGAAGAGCCGTCATAGCCTGGATCTGGCCGGCCTGATTATCGGCAGCGATCTCGGGCATAGCCGGTGATGGTTGAGAAGGCGTGATGCGGGCACCTCGGACAGTCGAGAACTAAGGACTATTTTGGGTAGATGTCCCACTTCCATCGACCGGGGCCGGTCTTGTACCAAACCAAACACGCTCTCTTGCCACAGATTCGCCGAATCTTCTTCTTTGGCTTCAACGCTTCAGTTGGAAACACAAGCCGCCGAACGGGGCCTGCCCCTATTTCATCTAGCTTCGCCCTGAGGTCACCGAAGCTGCCTTCATGCCTTAGATCGTCACTCATGACTGCTCCTGTCAAAATCCCGGAAACTGCGAGATGTCCTGACTCCGGAAAGACGATACTGCCTTCGTGTCAACCGGTGACTTTATCTGGATAGTCGATAGAAACATGTATGCGCTATTCCTCTTCGTGAATCTGCCCCACCAAGGGACCAAACCGATTCGACGCCACGAGCATCTCCTGCCTGTCTCAACCAACCAGTAGAGTCGTAAGTCGCTAGCACCACCGATCTTCGTAGCGATCGTGGTCCATCGATTCCTGCGCACGTGGATGGTCACCTTGGCCTCCCTGGGTCCCGTGCGCCCGTGCTCGTGTGCGATCTACGTGCCGTTACGTCCGGTTCATCCCGCAATATGCCGTCACCCTCGGGCGAGCCGCACGGCTCAACCGTTCCACCGTCCTCGGCTCGGTAGCGATGGCGTTGTACCCGCACACCTGCTCGACTGTGGGGCCGTTGCCCTCCTCGTCCGTCAGAGACCCCATGGCCGCTATCGCTTGCCGCCTTGAAGGATGAGAATCGGTGCGGGGTCGGCTGAGCTCGTTCTTGCTTGGTGCGCGAGAGCCTGTGTCAGAGACTGATGCCAGGGGCCTTCCCGGCACCTCGAATTGTTGCTCTGTGCACGCTTCACAGCGTCGTTGATCGGTTGGCCCTGCCGGCCCCACCCTGTCCGGGATCGGGGCGAGGAGGCCACGGATGGACACGCTGGTCGAGCGGTGCGCGGGGATCGATATCGGCAAGGACGAGGTCGTGGCCTGCGTCCGAACGTCGAAACCCGGCGGTGCTGGGCGGGTCAAGCAGACCCGCACCTTCACCACGTTCACCGCCTCGTTGGAGGCGATGATCGACTGGTTCACCGAGCAGGGGGTGACCGCGGTGGTGATGGAGGCGACCGGGTCGTACTGGAAACCGGTCTGGTACCTGCTCGAAAACCACACCGAGGCCACGGGCTGGGAGTTGATGCTGGTCAACGCCCACCATGTGAAGATCCTGCCCGGCCGCAAGTCCGACGTGCTCGACGCCGAGTGGCTGGCCGAGTTGCTCGAGCACGGGCTGCTGCGCGGCAGCTTCGTCCCACCCAGACAGGTCCGCGAGCTGCGGGATCTGACCCGGTATCGCAAGCGGATGATCCAGGCTCACACCAGCGAATGCCAGCGCATCCAGAAGACCCTCGAAGACGCCGGGATCAAGCTCGACTCGGTGGCCTCCGACGTCCTCGGAGTCTCCGGGCGGGCCATGCTCGCCGCGCTCGTGGCCGGTGAACGGGATCCGCACGTGTTGGCCGAGATGGCCAAGGGCACGCTGCGTCGCAAGATCCCCGCACTGCGCCAGGCGTTGCGAGGCCGGTTCAGCGACCACCACGCGCTGTTGATCGGGCTCGCGCTCGAGCACACCGCACAGCTGGAAGCCACGATCGCCCGGCTCGACGACCGCGTGGACACCCTGTTCGCCAGCAGCTCCGGCGAACAGGTCGGCCTCCCTTTCGGCCGGGCCCGTGACCGGCTCGACACCATCACCGGGGTCGGGAAACGGGCCGCCGAAACCATCATCGCCGAGATCGGCGTCGACATGTCCCGCTTCCCCACCGCCGCGCACCTGGCCTCCTGGGCCGGCCTCGCGCCGGGCAACAACATCACCGGCGGCAAACGCGGCTCCGGCAAGACCACCAAAGGAGACGTGTGGCTGACCGACATCCTCGTCCAGTGCGCTTGGTCCGCGGCCCGAACCCGCGACTCCTACCTCTCGGCCCAGGGCTCCGGCAAAGTCGCGATGAGTGGCTGCTGACCTGCGGCGACACGCGGGTGTAGACGTGAGGGCGGGCACGGGCCCGGCGTGATCATGAGGGTGTCTAAGTCCTTGATCACGTCAGGAAGCCCGTGCCCGCGTTGTCAGTGTCGCCGATCGTTGCTGCCCTGGACCAGGCGGAGGTCGACCTCGATGAGGTGATCACCGCCGCGGCCGCCGATCATCTAGCTCCGGTCGTGGTGTTGTCGCTGGTAGAAGCTCTGTCGCAGGTCCCGGATCCGCGCCAGGCGCGAGGTGTGCGCCATGGCGTGCTCGCGGTGTTGCTGCTCGGGGCCTGCGCCGTGTTGTCGGGAGCGCGGTCGTTCGCCGCAGTGGCCGAGTACGCCCACGACGCCGGGCACGCTGTGCTGGCCGCGCTCGGCGTAGGCGCGGTGGTGCCCCACGAGTCGACGTTGCGGCGCGTCCTGCAGAAGGTCGACCCCACGGCCCTGGAGGCGGCGTTGCGCTCCTGGGCGCTCGCCCAGCTCGAGGCCCAACCGACACCGGCGGGGACCAACCCCGCGTCGAGAACAGCGTCGTGTGCTCGCCCTGGACGGCAAGACCCTGCGCGGCGCCCACGTCCGCACCGCAGCAGACGGCGGGATCTACCTGCCGCATCTGGTGTCGGTGCTCGACCAGCACAGCGGCGCCGTGCTCGGACAGACCCAGGTCGAGCACCAGAGCAGCGAGATCGCCGCGTTCACCACACTGCTCGACGAGCTCGACCTGTCCGGCGTGCTGGTCACCGCCGACGCGCTGCACACCCACCGCGGCCACGCCGACTACCTGCACGCCCGCGGCGGGCACTACCTGATGACGATCAAGGCCAACCAGCCGCGACTGCTCGCGCGAATCCGGTCGCTGCCCTGGACCGACATCGGGGTCGCCGCCCGGGAGCAGGCTCGCGGCCACGGCCGGGTCGAGACCCGCACCATCAGCGTGGTCAGCCTGCAACCATGCCCCGACCTGGACGGGGAGTTCTTCCCGCACGCCGCCCAGGCGATCAAGCTCGTGCGCCGGCGCCGACCACTGCGACCGGGCGGACGGTGGAGGACCGTCACC
>NZ_BAAAJK010000009.1:0-133638 GCF_039526905.1 Pseudonocardia kongjuensis
GGAGAGTAGGTCGCTGCCGACATTCAACTTTTTTTGTGGGGATGCCCCGGACTTCGGTCCGGGGCATTTCTGCGTTCAGCATCGCCCGCGAGAGGTGCTTGAGGGTCGTCGGGGCTGGCCCGGACAACCCTGAGGTACCTCCGGATCCTTCCACCCGGAGAGGCCCCTGATGAGTACCGATGTCCGTCCGTGCTTCCACCTGGCCGTCCCGGTGGACGACCTGGCCGCGGCCCGCCGGTTCTACGGCGACGTGCTGGGGCTGCCCGAAGGCCGCTCGTCGGAGAGCTGGGTCGACTGGAACTTCCACGGCCACCAGGTCGTCACACACGTCGCACCGCGCACGACACCGCCGGCCCACAACCCGGTCGACGGGCACGACGTCCCGGTGCCGCACTTCGGCCTCGTGCTCCCGGTCCCGGCCTTCCACGAGCTCGCGGAGCGCCTGCGGGCGGCGGGCACCCGGTTCGTCATCGAGCCGTACCAGCGTTTCGCGGGCGAGCCGGGGGAACAGTGGACCATGTTCCTGACCGACCCGGCCGGGAACAACCTCGAGTTCAAGGCGTTCGCCGACGAGTCGCAGATCTTCGCGACGTAGCGCGGAACACGTCGCGGATCCGAACCGGATCGGGGCCGGATGGAACCGAACGGGCCCCGTGGACGACAGTGAGGGTATGGACTGTCAGCAGTGCCGCGACGTGGTGTCCGCGTCCCTGGACGACGAGGCCACCCCGGCGGAGCGGACGGACGCCGACGCACACCTGTCGGGGTGCGACGAGTGCCGCCGCTACGCCGCGAGCGCGGAACGGGTGACCCGGCTCGGCAGGGTGCGCCCGATCGGCGACGTGCCGGATGTCGTCACCCCACTGCTGGCCTCGCTGGGGATCGCGCTTCCGGACCCGCCCGAGCCCGCCGTCCCGGCGGTTCCCGAGCTGACCTGCCACAGCGGTGGCTGTTGCGCGGCGTCCGAGCCGGCGGCCGCGGCTGCGCCGAGATCGGCCTGCGGCTGCCCGGCCACCTGCGGGTGCGGCTGCCAGCAGGGTGCCGCGTGCCGCTGCAGCACCCGGGCTGCCTGAGGGAACATCCGGGACGCGGCGTCCGGCGGCGCGGCAGGGGAGGACAGAACGTGCCGGCCGGACGAAACCCGGCCCGACCGACCGGGGCGGACGAAACCGGTGGCGGACAGAACCCGGTCAGGCGGGACCCGGGGAACCCCGGGAACCCGGGCGAGTCCGAACCCCGGGGAGTCCGAAGCCGGGCAGGCCCGACCCGGCCCACGAGCCCCGGAAGCGACACGTCCATGTCCACGCGAGCCCTCCGCCTCGCACCCCACGACCGGCGGGGGAGACGCGCGCCCCCCGGGATCCCCGGGCGGGTGGGTACGCTTCCCCCCACAACGGTTCGCACGACAGTCCCGCGGTGTACAGGAGAGGACCGGATGAGCGAGCGGCGCACCTCCCGCACCGTGGCGGCACCGGAGCTGTCCGACGAGCTGACCCGGATCGCCTGGCGGGTCGAGCGCTGGATCGACCCGGGCCCGGCGGCGGTCGTCGTGGGTGCGGCGCTGGCGGCGGTGTCCGCGTCGCTGCTGATGCCGTGGTCGGTCCGCGCGGACGGCTGGCAGATCCTCACCGGGCACGTCGACATGGGACCGTTGCCGCGGCTGTTCACGATCGTCGTCGTGGCCGGGCTGATCGCCTCGGCGCTCGCCCTGTTCACCCGGTACTGGCCGCTCGCCTGGACCGCCGCGACGGCCTGCGGGATCGGCGCACTGTCCGGGCTGTGGGCGGTCTGGTCCCGGCAGACGGCGGCCGGTGCCGACATCGGGCCGGGCCTGGTGGTCACGGTGCTCGCGATCAGCGTCCTGTTCGTCACCTGGGCCTGGATCGTCGTCGCCGCCGGACCGCGCGCCGCCACCGTGCGGATCGGCTGACCGGCCCGGCTGACCGGCCCGGCTGACCGGCCCGGCTGACCGGCCCGGCTGACCGGCCCAGCTGACCGGCCCGGCTGACCGGCCCGGCTGACCGGCCCGGCCCGGCGGGCTCAGCCGCGGGTCCAGCGACCCAGCACCATCAGCGTCCGGGTGCCGGTGACGGTCCCGCTCCGCCGGATCCGGTCGATCACCTCCTGCAGGTGCGCGAGATCGCGCACCCGGACCTGCACGAGCGCGTCCAGGTCCCCGGCGAGGGTGTAGACGGCCTGCACCTCCGGCTGGCGGGCCGCCGACTCGACAATGTCGGAGATGCTTGCCGTCCCCGCGTAGCGGATCTCGCTGAACGCCTCGACCGCCCAGCCGAGCTTCTTGTGGTCCACCTGCACGGTGAACCCGGTGATCACCCCGGACTCGCGCATCCGGTCCACCCGGCGCTTCACCGCGGCCGTGGACAGACCGACCGTCGCGGCCATGTCGGCGAAGGTCCGGCGGCCGTCCTCGTGCAGCAGCCGGAGCAGCGAATGGTCGATGTCGTCGAGCTCCTGCATGCTGCCCCCACGCAACGGAACGTCGCAGATCGGTCGTCCGGAGCGTATCCGTTGCGTCTGCGGGCCGAGTTCGCCGCCGGACGTTGCGCGGGTGGCCGCGGTCACGTTGTCCTGTTCGCAGCCGCACCCGACTCACCGAGGAGCCGCGTCCATGAACGGCCCGAGCGACGCCCGCACCGCCACCACCACCGTGCTCGACGACAAGTACGTCTCCGACCGCGGCCGTGCCCCGATGACCGGGATCCAGGCTCTCGTCCGGCTCACCCTGGAGCAGGCCCGGCTGGACGCCGCCCGCGGACTGGACACCGCCTCGTTCGTCTCCGGGTACCAGGGCTCGCCGCTGGGCACCCTGGACGCCGAACTCGGCCGCGCCGCCCGCCACCTCGACCCGGCCCGGATCGTGTTCCGGCCCGGCCTCAACGAGGAGCTCGCCGCCACCGCCGTCGCCGGCACCCAGCTGCTCGACGCCGTCCCGGGACGCAGGCACGACGGCGTCGTCGGCTACTGGTACGGCAAGAACCCCGGCCTGGACCGGGCCGCGGACGCGATCCGGCACGGCAACCTCGCCGGCACCGCCCGGCTCGGCGGCGCGGTCGCGATCATCGGCGACGACCCGTCCTGCAAGTCGTCCACCGTCCCCAGCTCCTGCGAGCCGATCGCGCAGAGTCTCGCCATGCCGCTGCTCGCACCCGGCTCGGTGTCCGAGGTCGTCGAGTTCGGGCTGCACGCCGTCGCGCTCTCCCGGGCCACCGGCCTCTGGACCGGCCTGAAGATCATCGCCGACGTCGCCGACGCGTCGTCCACCGTCGATCTCGGCGCGCTGCGCCCGGAGCTGCTCGGCATCCCGCACCCGCCGGCCACCGACCGCGCGCAGGCCGGCGCGCTGGTCGGCCCGGCCGCCGTGGACGCCGAGCACGACCTGCTCACCCGGCGTCTCGACCTGGCCCGCCAGTACGCCCGCGAGACCGGGCTGAACCGCATCACCTTCGACGCCCGCCGTCCCCGGCTGGGCGTGCTCGCCTCCGGCACCGGCTACGCCACCGTCCTGCGGGCGCTCGACGATCTCGGGCTCGGCGAGGGCGACCTCGACGCGCTCGGGATCCGGCTGATCCGGCTCGCGATGCCGTTCCCGATCGACCGCGACGATCTCGCCGCGCTGACCGACGGCCTGGCGGAGGTGCTCGTCGTCGAGGACAAGGTCCCGTTCCTGGAGGGGCACCTGCGCGACGCCCTCTACGGCCGCGCGCAGCAGCCGGTGATCACCGGCCGGCGCGACGACCGGCAGCGGCCGCTGCTCACCGCCCGCGGCCAGCTCTCCGCCGAGGACGTCGCCCGCGCCGTCGCCGCCCGGCTCACCGCCGCCGGCGCGGAGCTGCCCGTGGCCGCCCGCGCCCACCTCGACGCGCTCGCGCCGCCGCGGCCGTCCCGGATCGAGCTGGGCCTGGCGAAGGCCGGTGACCTGGGCGCCCGCACGCCGTACTTCTGCTCCGGCTGCCCGCACAACACCTCCACCCGGACCTCCGACGACACGCTGGTCGGCGTCGGCATCGGCTGCCACGCGATGATCGCGCTGGACGGCGGCCACCGGGGCAGGCAGATCGGCCTGACCCAGATGGGCGGCGAGGGCGCCCAGTGGTTCGGGCTGGCGCCGTTCACCGACGACCGCACCCTCGTGCAGAACCTCGGGGACGGCACCTTCCACCACTCCGGGTCGCTGGCGATCCGGGCGGCGGTCGCGTCCGGCGTCACGATGACCTACAAGCTGCTCTACAACGACGCCGTCGCCATGACCGGCGGGCAGCGCGCCGAGGGACGGATGGGCGTCCCCGAGATCACCCGGTCGCTCGCGCTGGAGGGGGTGCGGCGGATCGTCGTCACCACCGACGAGCCGAAGCGCTACCGCGGGATCGCCCTGGACCCGATCGCCTCGCTGCGGCACCGCGACGAGCTGCCCGCCGCCGAGGCCGAGCTGGCCGCGGTCGACGGCGTGACCGTCCTCATCCACGACGACCGGTGCGCCGCCGAGGAGCGCAGGCTGCGCAAGCGCGGGAAGCTCCCGACCCCGGCCGAGAAGGTCGTGATCAACGAGCGGGTGTGCGAGGGCTGCGGCGACTGCGGTGACAAGTCGACCTGCCTGTCGGTGCTGCCGGTGGACACCGAGTTCGGCCGCAAGACCCGGATCCACCAGCCGTCCTGCAACTCCGACCTGTCCTGCCTGAAGGGCGACTGCCCGTCGTTCCTGATGGTGGAGCCGGGGACCCCGCGCCGGCGGGAGATCCCGGCGCTGCCGGTCACCCTGACCGATCCCGAGCCGCGGGTCGGCGCCGACTCCACGCTGATCCGGATGCCCGGGATCGGCGGCACCGGCGTCGTCACCGCCTCGGCGGTGCTGCAGATGGCCGCGCACCTGGACGGGCTGTGCGCGGCCGGGCTGGAGCAGGTCGGCCTCGCCCAGAAGGGCGGGCCGGTCGTGTCCGACGTCCGGATCTCCAAGGAGCCGGTGGACGGGATCCTGCGCGCCTCCCGGGGTACCGCCGACGTGCTGATCGGGATGGACCTGGTCGGCGCCGCCACCGACGCCAACCTGGCGGTCGCCCGGCCCGGGCACACCGTCGCCGTCGTCAACACCTCGCTGGTGCCGACCGCGGCCATGGTCACCGGCCGGGTCGTGCTGCCCGGCTCCACCGACGACGCCGTCGACAGGATCGCCCGCAGCACCCGCGACCTGCTGACCGTGGACGCCCAGACGATCTCCGAGGCGCTGTTCGACGACCACCTCCCGGCCAACATGCTGCTGCTCGGCGCCGCCTACCAGCACGGCGTGCTGCCGGTGTCCGAGCAGGCCCTCGAGGCGGCGATCCGGGTGAACGGCGCCGCCGTCGAGCGGACCCTCACCGCGTTCCGCTGGGGCCGCGCCGCCGCGATCGACGCCGCGGCGGTGTGCGCCGCGCTGGCCGGGCCGCAGCGGGCCACGGTGAGCGTCGACGCGGCCTCGGCGGCACTGGCCGCGTCGGTCGCCGCGGGTGCGGACCTCGAGGCCGAGCTGGCGACCCGGATCGCCGATCTCACCGGCTACCAGGACGCCGGGTACGCGGCCCGCTACGCCGAGGAGGTCCGCCGGGTCGCCGCGATCGCGACCGCCCGCGCGGGCGAGGCCGCCGGTGCCCGGATCGCCCGCGCCTACGCCCGCGGCCTGCACACCCTGATGGCCTACAAGGACGAGTACGAGGTCGCCCGGCTGCACCTGGACCCGGTCGAGGTCGCCCGCCGGGAGGACGCGTACGGCGCCGACGCCCGGGTGACGGTGATGCTGCACCCGCCGGTGCTGCGCGCGCTCGGGATGGACCGCAAGATCCGGCTCGACGGCCGGGTGGCCGGCCCGGCGTTCCGGGCGCTGCGCGCCGCGCGGCGGCTGCGCGGGACCGCGCTGGACGTGTTCGGCTACGCGGGGGTCCGCCGGGTCGAGCGGGAGCTGGTCGGCGAGTACCAGGCGCTGGTGCGCACCGCGCTGGACGCGCTGCGGCCGGGCACGGTGGACGGCGTGGTCGCGGTCGCGGAGACCGCCGGGCTGGTGCGCGGCTACGAGGACGTGAAGCTCGGCAACGTCGAGCGGTTCCGGGCCGAGGCGGCCGCGCGGCTGGGGAGCCTGCGCGGTTGACCTCCCGCGGCGGGCCCGGACCGGGGGTCCGGGCCCGCCGTCACTTCAGGAGCTTCTGCACCTCGCGGAACCGCGGATGGGTCGCGTCGCGCAGCCACTCGAACAGCACCATCTCCGAGGTGACGATCTCGGCGCCGGCGGCCCGCGCGCGGTCGAGCGCGGCGGACCGGTCGTCCGGGTCGCGGGAGCCGACGGCGTCGGCGACGAACAGCACCCGGTGCCCGTCGGCGAGCAGCCGCAGCGTGGTCTGCAGGACGCACACGTGCGCCTCCATCCCGGTCACCACCACCTCCGAGCGGCCGGGCGGCACCAGCCCGCCCGGTTCCGCGCCGAACGACGACTTGTGGGTGACCAGGTGCGGGTAGCCGGCCAGCCGCTCGACGGTCGGGCCGAGCTTGTCCGGCACCTGCTCGGTGGCCAGCACCGGCACCCCGAGCAGGGACGCGGCCTCGGCGAGCCGGGCGGTGCGGTCGATCACCCGGTCGCCCCGGTGGATCGCGGGGGCCAGCCGCTGCTGGAGATCGACCAGGAGCAGGACGGCGGCGTCGGCGGTCATCAGCACAGCGCCGACGGTAGCGGCCGGGCTCACTCGCAGGCGACACCGTCGCCGTCGCGGTCCAGCGGCCCGCGGTAACCCGGCTGGCCGCGCAGGATCGGGGCGGCACCGGCGGCCCGCGCCGCGGAGCAGTTCTTGTAGTACACCCCGCCACCGCCGGACGGTGCGGGCGGCGGCGCCTGCACCGCGGGCTGCGGCGCCGCGGTGCGCCGGGTCTGCGCGGTGCGCGGCGTCGACTGCAGCGGCGCCGTCGTCGCGGGCGCCCGGGTGGCCGCCGGGGCAGGGGCGGAGCGTGCTGTGCCGGTCGCGGGAGCGGTCCCGGTGGTGGTCCCGGCGGTGGAGGTGCCGCAGCTGCGCCCGCGGTCGAGCCCGGTCAGCCCACCCAGGTAGGACGCGGAGGCGTTGTTGCCGCCCCGGTAGACCCCGGTGTGGTCGGCCGGGACCATCAGCCGGCCGAAGTCACCGGCGGACGTCGCGACGTAGCGGACCTCGCGGCCGAACCGGTCGAGATCCACGCCCGGCTCGCGGGTCAGCGTCACCGTCCCGGTGCCGAGCAGCCTGCGTGCGGCGGCGGTCGCGGCGTCACCGCCGGTGGTGCCCGCCTCGCAGGAGTCGATGCCGATCACCCGGATCCGGCGCTCGCCGACCCGGAAGGTGTCGCCGTCGGTCACCGAGGTGACGACGACGGTGTCCGGGTCGACGCCGAAGCCGGTCCGCGACGTGCCGGCTGCGCCGCCGGCTGCACCGGAAACCGCACCGGCCTCCGGAGCGGTCGCCGCGGGTACCGCCGGGGCCGTCGCCGCCCGGTTCGCCGACGCCGTGTCGATCCCGTCGCCGATCTCGGTGTCCGTCCCGGTGTCCCCGGGACCGGAGCACGCGTAGACGACGCCGGCGACGAGCAGGACGGTGCCGAAGATTCCGGCCTTGGACACGTGTTCCTCCACGGAACGTGAGCGGGGAGTCACCGGCTGGTGCCGGGTTCGGCCGGTTCGTCGTGCTCCGCACGGGGCCCGTTAACGGCGCTCCACAGAACTGATGAGCGGCCCGGCGGCGCGCCGTAGACTCGGTCGGTGACCCAGGACCTGATGCCGGCCGCGTTCTTCGGGCACGGCAGCCCGATGAACGCACTGGCGACCAACCGCTACACCGACGCCTGGCGGGCCTTCGGCGCGGCGGTGCCGCGGCCGCGGGCGATCCTGGTGGTCTCCGCGCACTGGTACATCCAGGCCACCGCGGTCACGGCGATGCCGCGCCCGCGCACCATCCACGACTTCTTCGGCTTCCCGCCCGAGCTGTTCGCGGTGCAGTACCCGGCGCCCGGCGCGCCGGAGCTGTACGACGAGATCGCCGAGATCGTGCGGCCCACCTGGGTCGGGGCGGACGCCGACAGCTGGGGCATCGACCACGGGACCTGGTCGGTGCTGGTGCACGCGTTCCCGGACGCGTCCATCCCGGTGGTCCAGCTCGCGATCAACGCGAACGAGCCGCTCGGCTACCACCTGGAGCTCGGCGCGAAGCTGGCCCGGCTCCGCGGGACCGGGGTGCTGATCGTGGCCAGCGGCAACGTCGTGCACAACCTCGGCGGCGTCGACCGGGCGCGGCCGGACACCGGGTTCGACTGGGCCCGCCGGTTCGACGAGGCGGCGCAGGAGCTGATGCTCGACCGGCCCGCGGAGTTCGCGACGCTGGACGCGCACGGCGACTACCGGCTCGCCGTCCCGACGCCGGACCACTTCATCCCGGCGCTGTACCTGGCCGGGGTGGCGTCGGCGGACCGTGGCGAACGGCCCGAGGTGCTGGTGGACGGCTACGCCTACGGTTCGCTGTCGATGACGGCGTACACGGTCGGCCTGCCCCGCACGTGACGCCGTACCCGGTGCCCGGCGTGTTCAGGCCGGGCCCGGTCGAGGTCCGAGATGGACGAGGGCGACGGCCAGCGCGCAGAGGCCCAGGCCGGCGACCGCGCGCAGGCCGACGGGATCGCCGAACATCAGCCACGCCCAGAGCATCGTGGTCGGCGGGACGAGGTAGAACATGCTGCTGAGCCGGGTGAGCCCGTGCCGGCGCAGGGTCAGCCAGTAGAACCCGTAGCCGCCGATGGTGGACAGGACGACGAACCAGGCCACCGCGACGGCGAACGCCTCCAGTTCGTCGGGCGGTGGCATGGCGCCGCCGGTGGAGAGTGCGGCGACGGCGAACACGGCGGCGCTCACGGTGGTCTGCACGGCCAGGGCCTCGGGCATCGGTGTCCGGGCCGCGCTGGTGGTGCGCTCGACCAGGCTCGCCGCCACCAGGCCGACCATGCCCAGCAGGGGCAGCGGGTAGGCCCACCCCGGTGCGGGATCGGCGGAGGTCAGATCGCCTCCCACCACGATCGCGACGCCGACCAGCCCGACCATGAGCCCCAGCCATTGGCGAGGGCTCACCCGCTCGCCCAGCACGACGCCGGCGGCCGCGCCGGCGGCGATCGGCTGCAGCGCCGCGACCAGCGCCGCGGTGCCCGCACCGACCCCGGCGACGACGGCGCCGACGTTGGCCCAGATGTAGATCACCTGCCCGAGCACCCCGATCACCGCGTGCGCCGCGACCTCCCGCCCGCCCGGCAGCGGCCGGCCGCCGGGCCCGGGGCCGTCACGACGTCGAGGGAACCGCCGCAGCAGCCACAGGAGCATGCCCAGTCCGAGGGCCACCACCGCGAATCGCCGCAGCATCACCGTCGCGACCGGGGCGACGTCGCCGGTCAGGCGGGCGCCGATGTACCCCGAACTCCACATGACCACGAACCCGGCCGGGAGCACCGCCGCGCCCACCGATGGCGATCGAGCCTCGAGCGTCACCGTCGCGACAACCTCCGTGAGTATACTGACCGGTATGGATACGTCGGACTATACAGATCTGTTTACGTCGCGGCTCACGCCTGCGGCGCAACGGGTGCTCGACGTCGCCTCGGAGCTGTTCTACGAGCGCGGGATCCACGCGGTCGGGGTCGACACCATCGCGGCGGCCGCCGAGGTCACCAAGAAGACGATCTACGACCGGTTCCGGTCCAAGGACAACCTGATCGCGCTCTACCTGCACCGTCGCGACCAGGCCTATCGCCGGTGGATGGCGGACTGGGCGGTCGAGCACCCGCGGACTCCACCGATCCTGGGCACGTTCGACGCGATGTCCGCGTGGATGACCCGGTACGGGAAGCGCGGTTGTGCCTTCGTCAACGCCTCCGGCGAGATCGCCGATCCCGAGCACCCGGCACGCCAGGTCACCCGCGAGCACAAGGCCTGGCTGCGCGGGCACCTGCACGATCTCGCCACCGACGCCGGCCACGACGATCCCGGCACGCTCGCGGCGCAGCTGCTCAGCCTGCACGAGGGGGCCACCGTGCTCTACTCCGTCGGCGCCGACCTCACCGCCCCGCAGACCTCCCGCGACGCCGCGGCCGTGCTCCTCGCCCACGGCGGTCGGGCGACCTGACCGCGCCGCCACCATTCCGCCCCACGAACCGTGCGAGGAGCGCCGTGCGTATCGCCGAGATCCACCTCTACCAGGTCGACCTGCCGCCGGTCGGCGGCGTCTACCGGATGTCCGACGGCGCCCACGCCGACCTGGACTCGACGGTCGTGCAGATCGTGTCGGACACCGGGCTGTCCGGATGGGGCGAGACGTGCCCGATCGGCCCGACCCACGCCGCGGCGCACGCCCCCGGTGCCCGCGCAGCCCTGACCCGGATGGCCCCGGGGCTGGTCGGCCGGACCGTGACCGGGCCCGCAGTGGTCCGGCGCGCGCTGCACGGTCTGCTCGGCGGCCACGACTACGCGAAGGCCGCGATCGACATCGCGGTGCACGACCTGCTCGGCAAGGCCCACGGTCTCCGGGTGTGCGACCTGCTCGGCGGTGCGACGACCGATCAGGTCGACTCGTACCACTCGCTGACCCTCGACGAGCCCGACGAGACCGCCCGGATCGCCGCGGAGAAGATCGCCGAGGGTTATCCCCGGTTGCAGGTGAAGGTCGGGGGCCGGCCGGTGGAGGCCGACATCGAGACGATCCGGAAGGTGTGGGAGGCGACCGGCTGCACGCGGCTGGTGGTCGACGCCAACCGGTCACTGCTCACCCGCGAGGTGCTGCGGATCGACCGGGCGTGCGCCGACATCCCGTTCGTGTTCGAGCAGCCCTGCCACTCCATGGAGGAGGTCGCCGCGATCCGGGCCCAGCTGGACCACCCGGTCCATCTGGACGAGAGCGCCGAGGACCTCGGCGAGGTGCTGCGGGCGATCTCGCTCGGGATCTGCGACGGGTTCGGCCTCAAGGTGACCCGGCTGGGTGGGCTGGGTGCGACGGCGGCCGTCCGCGACGTCTGTGAGGCGCGCTCGCTGCCGCACACCTGCGACGACTCCTGGGGCGGGGACATCATCGCCGCGGCCTGCGTGCACGTGGCCGCCACCGTGCATCCCCGCCTGCTCGACGGCGTGTGGATCGCCGAACCCTTCACGAAGGTCCACTACGACACGGCGAACCCGGTCCGGGTCGAGGCCGGTCGCATCCGGGTGCCGACCGGTCCCGGGCTCGGCGTGGTGCCCGACGACGGCGCCCTCGGCGATCCGGTCGCGTCGTTCGGCTAGGGCTCCCGGCGCCGGGAGGCCCGGATCACCCGGTCGAGCACGGCGCGCAGGTCCTCCAGCTCGGACAGCGGCATGCCGAGCCGCTCGACGATCGCGGGCGGGATCGCCTCGGCGCGGGCGCGCAGCGCACGGCCGTCCGCGGTGAGCGTCACCGCGAGGGTCCGCTCGTTGCCGGGGACCCGGCGCCGGTCCACCAGCCCGGCCGCCTCCAGCCGCTTGAGCAGCGGCGACAGCGTGCCCGGATCGAGGGCGAGCTCCTCGGCCAGCTCGCCGACCGAGCGCGGCGAGCGCTCCCACAGCGCCAGCAGCACCAGGTACTGCGGATGGGTCAGGCCCATCGGCTCGAGCAGCGGCCGGTACAACGCGATCACGTTCCGCGCCGCGACCGCGAGCGCGAAGCAGACCTGCCGGTCCAGCCGGAGAAGGTCGTCCTGGTCACCCGGGGATGCGCTCGCCACATCCCGCATCGTACATTGTTGGGGCACCAAGAATTGGGGGTCCAACCGTGGACGAGCCGATCCGGCCCGATCCGCTGCGCTGGCTGCTCTACGCCTACGGCGCGGCGCTCCCGGCCCGGCACCGCAGCTGGGTGCTGCACGACGTGAGCGCGCCGAGCTGGCAGCTGCGCCATCTCGCCCGGGTCACCGTGCAGCTGCTGCCGATCGGGGTCGCGCTGTACCTGCTGATCCCCGGCCCGCCCTACGTCAAGGCGCTGTCGGTGCTGGCCGGGGCGCTGCTCGGCTACTTCTACTCGGTCGCCTACATGTACGAGTCGGCCGAGCACCGGGTGGCCAAGGCCGGCTACCCGGTGGGACACGCCGCGGCCGTCCGGGCCGCCGCCGGCGCGGCCGACCGGGCGGCGGCCCAGGAACGCTACGAGCGCCGCTGGCGCGACTGAAACCCCGGGCGACCCCGACGGGTCAGCCCAGCAGCGGCTTCACCCGGGTGCCGAAGTCGTGCACGCCCTGCTCGAAGTCGTCGAAGGTGAACATCATCCCCTTCACCCCGGGCATCGTGGCGACCTGGTCGATCTGCCGGGCGACGGTCTCGTAGCTGCCGACCAGGGTGGCCATGTTGAAGTTGACCGCGCCCTCCGGGAGGTTGATCGTCCGGGCGGTGCCGGAGTCGTCCGCGGTGGCGTCCTTGCTGCCCTCGTCGGACATGTAGCCGAGCGCGGCGGCGTCCGCGCCCGCGTTGTAGGAGGCCCACTTGGCCTGCGCCTCCTCGTCGGTCTCGGCCATGATCGCCATGAACAGCGGCAGCGATCCCACGTCCCGCCCGGTCGCCTCGGCGGCCTTCGCGAGCCGCTGGGTGGACTCCCGGTAGACCTCCGGGTCGTTGACGCCGGGGGAGAGCACGAAGTTGTAGTCGCCGTACTCGGCGACCATCCGCATCCCCCGCTCGGACTGCCCGGCGCAGACGATGTCCACGTGCCCGGACGGCCGCGGGGACAGCACGCAGTCGTTCATCGTGAAGTGCTCGCCCTGTAGGTCGCAGCGGCCCTTCTCGAACAGGTCGCGCAGCACCCGCACGTACTCGGTGGAGTAGTCGTAGCGGTAGCCGAAGTAGTCGTCGCCCGGCCACAGGCCCATCTGCTCGTACTCGCCCTTGGCCCAGCCGGAGACGATGTTGATGCCGAACCGGCCCGGTGCGATCGAGTCGATCGTGGTCGCCATCCGGGCGACCAGCGCCGGGGGCAGCGTGAGCACCGCGGTGGAGGCGTAGAGCTTGATCCGTTCGGTGACCGCGGCGAGCCCGGCCATCAGGGTGAACGACTCCAGGTTGTGGTCCCAGAACTCGGTCTTCCCGCCGAAGCCGCGCAGCTTGATCATCGAGAGCGCGAAGGCGAAGCCCTGCAGCTCCGCCTCCTGCACGACCCGCTTGTTGAGGTCGAAGCTCGGCATGTACTGCGGGCTGTTCTCGGAGATCAGCCAGCCGTTGTTGCCGATGGGGATGAAGACGCCGAAGTCCATGGGGGAGTCCTTCCGGTCGGAGGATCAGCCGGCCGCGGGGGGCCGGACGGCGGGGGAGGAGCGCAGGACGGGTGCCACCCGAGCTCGTCGCGCCACGGCAGCAGCGCCGCGAGGCAGTCCTCCGGCGAGCCCACCACGAACCGGTCCCGGGCGAGGTCGTCGTAACCGGCCCGGAACGACTCGTTTCCGGGCAGGACACGGTGCTGCCCCCGGTCGGCGTAGACCTGGGCGGCGCGGACCGGCCGCGCCGCACCGGGCGGTCAGCCACGGCACGCCTCGGCGAAGTCGGCGGCCGGGGTCGCGTCGCCGAGTCCCAGCACGGCCTCCTGCACCCGGTCGGCGACGGCGTCCGGTGCGGCCCGGCCGATCGTCCCGCGGAACTTGGCGACGATTTCGTCGTTGCCCAGCGGTCGTTCCTCGTGACCGCGGTTGACCTGCTCGCGGTGCCGGAGCACCCGGCCGTCGGCCAGCTCGATCTCGATCGCGCCGGAGTAGGCGGCCGGGAAGGCGCTGTCCGGGTCGTCGCAGACCTGCACCTTCTGCGCCAGGTCGAGCACCGCCCGGTCGGCGAGCGCCTCGTCGGACAGCTCGGCGAGGGTGAACCGGCCGCGCAGCAGCGCGGTGGCGACGACGTAGGGGAGGCTGAACTTCGCGTCGTACTCGTCGCGCGGGGCCCACTTCGCCGCCGGTGGCTCGCAGACCACCTTGCCGGGCACCGGATGGATCGCGCACCGGATCGCGGCGACGGCGGTGTCGCCGATCTCCGGCCGCAGGGTGAGCGCGGCGTCGGCGAAGGCGTGGTTGAAGTGGCAGATCGGGTACGGCTTGACGGCTGTCCGCATCAGCTCCCAGGTCTCGCCCAGGCCGTCGCCGATCGCCTCGGGCCGGGTGTCCCGCCCGGCCAGGTGGGTGTTGTAGAGGCCGAACCGGCCCTCGTAGACGGCGGGTGGCCCGCTCCAGCCCGCCTTCGCGAACCCGGCGGCGGTCAGCCCGGACATCGCCGCCCAGCCCGGGTGCAGCCGCTTGGTCCAGGAGCCGTCGGCCAGGAACTCCAGCAGCCCGGCGCTCATCGAGCCGACCACGCCCTGGGCGGTGGTGATCCCGGCGGCGTCCAGCCCGGAGACCCTGCCCGCCGCGACGGCGGCCCCGAAGGCCCCGGCGACGGCGGTCGGATGGAAGCCGACGTCGTGGAACCCGCCCGCCCCGCCGATCCCGACCCGCGCCGACACCTCGACACCGAGCACGTAGGCCAGCAGCAGCTCCCGGGTGTCGGCGCCGGCGGCGATCGCCGCGGCCAGGGCCGCGGGCAGCGCGGCGGCCGAGACGTGGGTGACCGCCGGGATGTGCGTGTCGTCGAAGTCCATGCCGTGGATCAGCACGCCGTTGAGCACCGCGGCGTCCCGGGCCGGGAGCCGCTCCGCCAGGCCGAGCACCGGCTGCTCGCCGGCCCCGCCGAACGCGGTGAGCGCCCGCAGCGCGACCCCGGAGAACGGGTGGGAGGTGGAGGCGAACGCCAGCCCGACGGCGTCGAGCACCAGGTGCCGGGCCCGCTCCAGGACATCGGCGGGGATGTCGTCGAGCGTGGTGCGGGCGGCGAACCCGCCGACCGTCGCGGCCAGCGTGCCGGTACGCGGTGGTGCCGGGCTCAGGGTCATCGGGGGCCTCCAGATCGAGAGGGAGAATAAGTCAGACGTATGCCGGTGGGAAGGGGCCGCCGATCCGGTCCGCGATCGGCGGCCGGCGGCGGTGGTGCTCGGTGCGGTCCTGGAACAGGGCCGCCACCCGCAGCGCGGTGATCTCGTCGTGCGGGCGGGCGATCAGCAGCGCGGAGACCGGGCAGCCGTCCGGGGCGAACCCGGTGGGCAGGGCCAGGCCGGGCGCCCCGGTGAGGTTGCCGAGCATCGTCGCGCGGGACTGGGCGGCGTAGAGCGGGTAGCGCTCGCCGTCCACGGTGACGGTGCAGTCGGGCAGCCGCGGCGCCGTCCCGGGGGTGGTCGGGACGACGATCAGGTCGGCACCGGCGAACACGGCGTCGAGCTCGTGCTGCAGCTGCACCCGGAACTGCAGCGCCCGCAGGTGGTCGGCGGCGGGGGTGGTGATGCCCTGGCTGATCCGGCGCACCGTCACCGGGTCGTAGTCGCCCCAGCGGGCGACGTCGGCCCGGTGCACGGCGGCGGCCTCGGCGAACACGATCTGGTAGCCGATCGGCAGCGCGAGGTGCGCGGACGGGATCTCCCCGGCGACGATCTCGGCGCCGGCCCCGGTGAGCACGTCGACGAGATGGTCCACCCCGGCCCGCACGGCGCCGTCGCACAGCTCGGTGAGGTAGCCGCCCGGCCGCGCGATCCGCAGCCCGCGCAGGTCGGCCGGCACGCCGGTCGGCGGCAGCGGCGGCAGACCGCCGGCCCGCGGGTCCAGCCCGTCCGGGCCGCGGACCAGCCCGAACACGAGCCCGACGGTGCGGGCGTCGCGGGCCAGCGGGCCGATCGTCTCGGTGGTCCAGGACAGCGGCACCGATCCGGTCCGCGGGACCGCGCCTGCGGTCGGCTTGAGCCCGGTCAGCCCGGACCAGGCGGCGGGCAGCCGGACCGAGCCGCCGACGTCGGTGCCCAGGCCGAACGGCACCACCCCGGCGGCGACCGCGGCGGCGGTGCCGGTGGAGGAGCCGCCCGCCCAGCGCCCGGTGTCCCACGGGTTGCGGCAGGCGCCGGTCAGCGGCGGGTGCGGCCCGCCGACGGCGAACTCGGTGGTCGCGTCCTTCGACACCGGGACCGCGCCGGCGGCCTCCAGCCGGGCGACCACGGTCGCCGACGCGGCTGCGGGGGCGGCGTCGGCGCGGGTGCGGGAAGCGGCCGTCGTCGGGACGCCCGCGACGTCGATGACGTCCTTGACGGCGAACGGGACGCCGGTCAGCGGGCCGTCCACCGGCCGCTGCCCGAGCGCCCGCTCGCGCAGCACCCGGATCGTGCAGTTCAGCTCGGCGTGCAGCCGTTCGAGCCGGTCCAGCGACTCGGGCACCCGGCCGGACCAGGCGTCCCGCAGCGCCGCGGCGAGCGGGTCGTCGCCGGTGGGCGGGCCGGCCGTCGCGGCACCGGCGGGCGGGCGGAGCCAGTGGTCCCCGGCGGCCGGATCGGCGGCCGCGGGCGGAACCGGGATCGCGCGCAGCTCGGACACCGCGGGTTCGGCGCCCGCGACGGCCTCGGCCATCGCCGAGAGCTGCGCCGGGTCGAGCGCGTAGCCCAGCCGGGCGGCGAGCGCGCCCAGCTCGCCGGTCTCGTCGCGGGAGCTCACCGGATGGTCGCCTTCCCGGCCAGCAGCGCCTTCGCGACGACGCCGCGCAGCACGTCGTTGGTGCCCTCTCCGATGGACATCAGCGGCGCGTCCCGGTAGAGCCGCTCCACCTCGAACTCGGTGGAGTAGCCGTAGCCGCCGTGGATGCGCATCGAGTCGATCGCGCACTCCAGGGCCTGCTCCGAGGCGAAGATCTTCGCCATCCCGGACTCGGTGTCCATCCGGACGCCGTCGTCCATCCGGGACGCCGCCCAGTAGGTCATCAGCCGGGCGGCCTGCAGCCGCACCGCGATCTGCGCGAGCCGCTGCTCGACGGCCTGGAACTCGCCGATCGGGCGGCCGAACGCGGTCCGCGCCCTGGCGTAGCCCAGCGCCTCGTCGTAGGCGCGCTGGGCGATGCCGACGCTGCGCGCGGCGATGTTGATCCGGCCGGTCTCCAGCGACGACAGCGCCTGCTGCAGGCCGCGCCCCTGCACCCCGCCGAGCAGCTGGGATGCGGGCACCCGGACGTCGGTGAGCACGACCTCGCAGGACTCGGGGCCCTTGTAGCCGAGCTTGCCGATGTCGGCGGTCACCTCGAAGCCGGGGGAGTCCGCCTCGACGAGCAGGATGCTCATGCCCCGGTGCGCGGGCTCCGCCGCCGGGTCGGTCTTGACCAGCACCGGCAGCGGATCGGCGTGCCGCGCGTTGGTGATCCACATCTTGGTGCCGTTGACGATGTAGTCGCCGTCGGCGCCGTCGCGCCGCGCGGTGGTCCGGATGCCCTGCAGGTCGGTGCCCGCGCCGGGCTCGGTGAGCGCGATCCCGGTGCGCCGGGCGCCGGTAGCCAGCTCCGGCAGGTAGCGCCGCTTCTGCTCCTCGGTGCCGTGCCGGGCCAGCATGAAGCAGGACACCGAGTGGCTGCCGAGGATCCCGGCGACGCCCATCCAGCCGCGCGAGATCTCCTCGAACGCGAGCGCGAACGAGACCGTGTCCGCGGACAGGCCGCCGTGCTCCTCGGGCACCGCGAGACCGAACAGCCCGAGCTGCTTCATCCCCTCGACGATCTCGGTGGGGTAGCGGCCGGACTGCTCCCACTCCCGGGCCACCGGGACGATCTCGGAGTCGACGAAGTCGCGCAGCGTCTCCCGGAAGAGGCGCTGCTCGTCGGTGAGCCGGAAGTCCATCTCAGTCCCTCCCCAGCGCGCCGGCGTCGCGGAGCGCGGTGATCGCGTCGTCGTCGTAGCCCAGCTCGCGCAGCACCCGGTCGGTGTCGGCGCCCATCGCCGGTGCCGCCCGGGTCGGTGCCCGGTCGGCGCCGGGCGGGCCCACCCGGACCGCACTGCGCAGGCTGCGCACCGCCCCGAACACGGCGTGGTCGGTCTCGGCGAGCAGGTCGCGCTCGACGGTGTGCGGATCGGTGAGCGCCCCGGCGACGTCCCGGATCGGGGCGCACGGGATCGCGGCCGCGTACATCGGGGCCAGCCAGTCGGCGACGGTGCGGGTGCGGATCAGCTCCTCGAGCAGCGGCAGCAGCTCGTCGCGGTGCTCGGCCCGGTCGGCGAAGGTCGCGAAGCGCGGGTCGTCGGCGAGCTCCGGGCGGCCCAGCACCACGGTGAGCCGCTGCCAGAACTTCTCCTTCGCGCAGCCCACGACCAGCCAGCCGTCGGCGGCCTCGAACGCCTGGAACGGCACCAGCGACGGGTGCGCCGACTGCCGGGTGCGGGCCGGCTCGTAGCCCGCGGTCAGGTGCCACGTCCCGGGATAGGTGAGCAGGCTGACCGCGGTGTCGTAGAGCGACAGATCGCAGTCGGTGCCGACGCCGTCGCGGCGGGCGCCGTGGATCGCGCCGAGCAGCGCGATCGCGGCGACGTAGCCGCCGCAGTAGTCGACCAGCGACAGGCCGGTCTTCTGCGGGGCGCCGCCGGGCTCCCCGGTCAGCGACATCCAGCCGCCGAGCGCCTGCAGCACGTAGTCGTAGCCGGGCTCGGTGGAGCGCGGGCCGGTCATCCCGAAGCCGGTCAGCGAGCAGCAGACGATCCGCGGGTTGATCCCGCGCAGGTCCTCGTAGCGGATGCCGAGCTTCGCCGGGACGTCGCCGCGCAGGTTGGAGTAGACGGCGTCGGCGGTCCGGACCAGGTCGTGGAAGACCGCGCGGCCCCCGGGCGTGCGCACGTCGAGGGTGATCGAGGACTTGTCCCGGTTGAACGACTGGAAGAACAGCGAGTCGCCCGGCTCGGCGTAGGGCGGGATGGTCCGTCCGACGTCACCGCCGACCGTCGGGTCCTCGATCTTGATGATCTCGGCGCCGAGCTCGGCCAGGTGCATCGACCCGAACGGGCCCGCGCCGTACTGCTCGAGCGAGACGATCCGGACGTCGTCGAGCGGGCGCCTCACACGTCCTCCAGCGCGAGCGGGGTGGCCGCCTGCGGGAACAGCGGCCGTGCACCGTCCGCGCCGCGCCGGTGCACGTAGAAGGTGCGCTTGAAGGTGAGCACCTCGACGGCGTCCTGGTTGAGGGTGCGGGTGCGGATGGTGACGATCCCGGCGGCCGGGCGGGAGCCCGAGCCCCGGACGGCGAGCACGATCGACTCCGACCACAGGGTGTCGCCGGCGAACACGGGGGCGGTCAGCCGCAGGTCGTCCATGCCGAGATTGGCGAAGGCGTTCTGGGTGGTGTCGACGACCGACTGTCCCATCGCGACGGCGATCGTCAGCGGCGACACCACCAGCATCCGGCCGAACTCCGAGGACTCGCCGACCTGCCGGTTGAAGTGCGACTGGTTGGTGTTCATCGTCAGCAGGGTGAACCAGCTGTTGTCGGTCTCGGTGATGGTGCGCCCGAGCGGGTGCTGGTAGACGTCGCCCACCTCGAAGTCCTCGAAGAAGCGTCCCTGCCATCCCGGCTTGATCGTCACGTGCTGCGCTCCCTCGTCGGCCGTGACCGCGCGGATCACGGGTCGTCGCTGACCGGTACCGGGCGGGCTCGGAAACCGCACCCGAAGCTTGCCGACCGTAAACATCAGACACTTAGCAATGCAAGGGTTTCCCGGCGGTACAGGGTCGGTCTGATGTTTGCCCGGCAGGTGGCCCGTCCGGAGTGCGGGTGGCCGGTACGCTCGGCCGGGCCCGCCGGTCCGGCGGGCCGGATCCGACGTGACCGAGCCGCGGAGCGTGACCATGAGCCCGAGTCCGGGACGTCCCGCCGACGCCGCCGCGACACCGCAGGCGCCCACCGCCCGGCTGCAGGTGCAGCGGGTCCGTCCGGCCTATCGGCAGGTCGCCGACGAGCTGCGCTCGCAGATCATGCGCGGCGCGCTCGCACCCGGCGCGCGGCTGCCCGCCGAGAGCGAGCTGACCGGCATGTTCGGGGTCAGCCGGTCCACCGTGCGCGAGGCGCTGCGGGTGCTGGCCAGCCAGCACCTGATCGACACCCGGCGCGGGGTGCAGGGCGGTTCGTTCGTCGCCGCGCCCGATCCGGCCCGGCTGGTCGAGGACGTCGGCGGCGCGCTCGGCGTGCTCGTCGCGACCCCGCGGCTGGGGATGGCCGACCTGCTGGAGGCCCGGCTGCTGCTGGAGCCGGCCGCCGCCCGGCTGGCCGCGCAGCGGGCCGCGCCGGAGACGATCGAGGCGCTGCGCGCGGCCGCCTCGGCGCCGCGCGATCCGCGTGACCCGAGCGGGTTCGTCGAGCACATGGACTTCCACACCACGGTGCTCATGGCGACCGGGAACCTGATGCTCACGATGATGGGCCAGCCGGTCGGCGACGTGCTGCGGACCCGGCTGGACCGGGCCGCGGTCCCCGCGCACCGCTGGGCCGAGGTCGACGCCTGCCACGCCGAGATCACCGAGCACATCGCCCGCGGCGAGGCCGCCGAGGCCGAGGAGGCCATGCGCAACCACCTGCTCGACCTGCGCGATCTGTACGGCAGGCCGGGGGCCTGGAAGTCCGGCTGAGACCGGAGCCCGGTGCGCGGGCAGGATGACCGGGTGCGCACCGTCCTCGACCTGCTCCGGCTGCTCGCCGACCGGGCCGACGGCGCCGCGCCCGCCGAGGAGCTGGCCCGGGTCGCGGCCGAGCTGTCCGGCTCCGCGCCGGAGGCCGGTGCGCTCGCGCTGCGGGTCCGCGCCGCGATGGACGCCGGCCGCCGCCGGGAGTCCGAGCTGGCC
Source organism: Pseudonocardia kongjuensis (assembly GCF_039526905.1). Classification (NCBI taxonomy): domain Bacteria; kingdom Bacillati; phylum Actinomycetota; class Actinomycetes; order Pseudonocardiales; family Pseudonocardiaceae; genus Pseudonocardia; species Pseudonocardia kongjuensis. Next base: position 20,725 of record NZ_BAAAJK010000009.1, read on the forward strand.
GCGCTCGTCGCGATCGCCCGGGACCTCGCGTCCGAGTCGGACACCGGCTCGGTGCTCGACACCATCGTCCGGCGGGCCAGGGCGCTGCTCGGCACCGACGTCGCGTACCTGACCCTCTACGACTCCGAGCGCGGCGACACCTACATGCGGGTCACCTCGGGCTCGGTGTCGCACCGGTTCCAGACGCTGCGGCTCCCGCTGGGCGCCGGCCTCGGCGGGCTCGTCGCGGCCAGCCGCACCCCGCACTGGACCGGCCGCTACGCCGGGGACGACCGCTACCGGCACACCGAGGAGATCGACACCGCGGTCCGCGAGGAGGGCATCGTCGCGATCTGCGGCACCCCGCTGCTGGTCGACGACGAGTTCGTCGGCGTGCTGTTCGCCGCCAACCGCTCGGCCCGCCCGTTCTCCGCCGACGACGCCGCCCTGCTCGGCTCGCTGGCCGCGCTGGCCGCCGTCTCGCTGGTGCAGGCCCGCCGGCTCACCGACACCGCGACCGCGCTGGAGGCGCTGCGCGGTGCGCACGCCGCGATCGCCGAGGCGTCGGACGCGCACGACCGGTTCGCGGGCGTCGTGCTGGAGGGCGGCGACGTCGACGACCTCGCCGAGGCGCTGGGCAGGCTGCTCGGCTGCTGGGTGACGGTGCTGGACCCGGACGGCGTGCCCGCCGCCCGGCACGGACCGGTGCCGGCCGGCCTGGACGCCGCGGCGGCACTGCGGCGGGCCGGGGCCGCCTCGGGGCACCCGGTGCCGGTGCCGTGCGCCGGCGGCGCCTGGGTGACGCCGGTGATCGCCGGCGGGCAGCGCCTGGGCACCCTGCTGCTCGGCGGGCTCGCCGAGCCCGGCCGGGCGCCCGGCCTGAGCCCCGGGCAGGTGCGGATCGTGGAGCGGGCCGCGATGGTCACCGCGCTCGTGCTGCTGCTCACCCAGCGCGCCGACGAGTCCGACCGGAGCGACCGGGCCGACGGGATGGCGGAGCTCCTGGCGGCCGGCGAGCCGCGCCCGGCGACGCTGACCCGGCTCGCCGCGCTGGGCGTGTCCGTCCGCCGCCCGCACGTGCTGCTGGTCTGCCGGACCCATCCCGCCCGGCGGCGGGCGCTGGCCCGGGAGGCGGCGACCCTGGGCGGGCGGTCCGGCCTGGTGGGGGAGCAGGACGGCGCGGTCGTCGTGCTGCTGCCCGGCGAGGACCCGGCCGCGGCCGGCGCCCGGCTGGCCCGCCGGGCGTCCGAGCAGGACCCGGACGCCGCGGTGACGGTGGGTGCGGCGGGGCCGTTCCGGCCGGCCGACGGCGCCGGCCCGGTGCTCGCCGAGGCCCGCCGGTCGATGGAGGCGCTGCTCGCGCTGGACCGGGCCGGGGAGTCGGCGGCCGCCGCGGAGCTCGGGTTCGCCGGGCTGCTGCTCGGTGAGCGGCCCGACGTCGCCGGGTACGTCACCGGGATCCTCGGACCGGTCGCCGAGCACGACGAGCGCCGCGGCAGCGAGCTGCTGCGCACCCTGGAGGCGTACTACGCGGCCGGGGCCAGCCCGACCCGCGCCGCCGGGGCGCTGCACGTGCACGTCAACACGGTCGCGCAGCGGCTGGACCGGATCGGGTCGCTGCTCGGGGACGGCTGGCAGGACCCGGAGCGGTCGCTGGAGCTGCAGCTCGCGCTGCGCCTGCACCGGCTGGGCCGGTTCTGATCACGGCGCTCAGCGCGGGCTGGTGACGAACAGGTCGAACAGCTCCGGGTTGTAGGCGTGCACCAGGATCCCGAAGATCACGATGTCGAACGTCAGGTGCACGGTCAGCACGTAGGTGAACGAGCGCGTCCGCTGGAAGATGTAGCCCTGCAGCAGGGCGAACGGGATCGTGAGCACCGGCCCCCAGCCGCGGTAGCCCAGCTCCCACAGGAACGCCACGAACACGGTGGCCTGCAGCAGGTTCGCCTGCCAGAACGGGAAGTGCCGCCGGAGCAGTGCGAACACCGTGCAGATGAAGAACAGCTCGTCCCAGAGGCCGACCGCGTTGACGCCGACGAACAGCCGGGCGATCTCGCTGTTCGTACTGATCTCCGGCCAGTTCTGGTACGCGCCGGTGCCGATGAAGTACACCGGCAGGATCAGGTACCCGGCGACGACGACCAGCGCCAGGTAGCCGTACTCGAAGCCGCTCCAGCGCTTCCCGGTCAGCATCGGGAAGCGGATGATGTCCTCGCCGAACCAGAACCGCGACACCAGCAGCGGCACCAGCACGGCCAGCGAGAGCACCACGGTGAACCGGAGCATCCCGGCGTCGCTGAGATCGGCCTCCAGCGACATCGTGCTGATGATCACCAGGCCGGCCGCGATCAGCCCGAGATGGCGCAGCAGCAGCCGGTCGACCGCGGCGGCGAGCCCCAGGCCCACGACGATCAGCAGGTAGCCCACCGGACGGTGCTCGAAGCCGAACAGGGCCACCGCGGACACGGCGACCAGCGCCGCCGCCGCGAGCCGCCCGGCGGCGGACCGGTCGGTGTCGCTGCTGTCGGTACTCGCCCCGGCGCTCACCGGCCCAGCATGGTGGGGCCGGGGCGAAAGGGACAAGCCGGGCGGCGGTGCTCGGTGCGGCGGTGGTCAGCCGGTGGGCTCCTGGTCGATGCCGGTGCCGGAGTCCCCCTCGACCGGATCGGTTTCGGTGTCAGCGCCAGCGCCGGCGCCGGCGTCGGCGTCGGCGTCGGTCTCGGTGTCGGCACCGTCGGCCCGCTCCTCGTCGCGGTCGGCGGGATCGGGATCGGTGGTCCGGCCGAGGACGCGCTCCTCGAGCTCGTCCAGGGCGCGCGCCGGGTCGACCGGGGGCTGTCCGGCGTCGTGCTGGTCCTCCTGCGATGTCACAACCGCGGCGTACCCGTACCGCCGGTCCGGCATACCTGTGGCCCGCGGGCCGACGGGCGCGAGGCAGGCGAGCGGCGCTCCCGCCGGTCGGCCGCGATCGGTCCGCACGTGACGGCGGGTGCACAGGGGGCGGGGCGGCGAGCGTTCCGTCAGGCTGCGCCCGAGCCGAGCCGAGCCGAGCCGAGCCGAGCCGAGCCGAGCCGAGCCGAGCCGAGCCGAGCCGAGCCGAGCCGAGCCGAGCCGAGCCGAGCCGACCCGAGCCGAGCCGAGCCGAGCCGACCCGACCCGACCCGAGCCGAGCCGAGCCGAGCCGACCCGACCCGACCCGACCCGACCCGACCCGACCCGACCCGACCCGACCCGAGCCGAGCCGACCCGACCCGACCCGACCCGACCCGACCCGAGCCGAGCCGACCGGAGCTGGCCCGAGCCGACCGGAGCTGGCCCGAGCCGACCGGAGCTGGCCCGAGCCGAGTGGGGCGCACCTGACCCGAGCCCGAGCCCGAGCCCGAGTCCGAGCCGAAGCCGAGCCCACCTGACCCCGAGCCGACCCGAGCCGACCGGACCTGACTCAGGCCGACCGGACCTGACTCAAGCCGACCCGACCCGACCGGACCTGGCCCGAGCCGAGCGGGGCGCACCTGACCCGAGCCCGCGCCCGAGCCGAGCCGAGCCGAGCGGACCTGGCCCGAGCCGACCTGACCTGAGCCGACCTGACCTGAGCCGACCTGACCTGAGCCGACCTGACCCGAGTCGACGCGGCTTGCTGCTCGCCTGCCTGGTCGAGGTCACGGCCCGCGCCGGGCTCCCCGCGCTCGGCCCGATCGACGTGGTGTCTGCCCCCGAGCCGACCGGTCAGAACGGTGGCGGGGTCGCGATCCGGGCGGGATCAGCTGGGTGGACCGGATCGACCCACCCGGAGACCGGCCGTGGTTGTGGCCCCGGCCCCGGCATCGGCCCCGCAACGGGCATCGACACCGGGCTCGGGACAGGCAGCGGGTCCGGCATCCGGACCGGCACTGCAGCGGGCATCGACACCAGGGCCGGGACTGGCGGCGGTTCCGGTGCCGGGGTCGGATGCGTGCCCGTGCCCGTGCCGGTGCCGGTGCTCGCGCCCGTGCCGGTGCCCGTGCCGGTGCCCGTGCCCGTGCGCGTGCCGATGGTCGGGTCCGTGTCCGAGTGCGTCGTCGGGCGGGTGTCCGGGTCCGGGTAGGGGTCGGTGAGGTCGCGGTAGTCGTGGGGGTGGGAGGTGCTGGTCCAGCCGTGAGGGGTGATCCATTGAACGGTGCCGTCGGGGTGGGCGATGACCTGCCAGCCGGGTCGGTCCTTGAGGGTGTGGCAGCCGCGGCAGTAGCTGTGCAGGTTGTCTTCGCTGGTCTGGCCGCCGTGTGCCCAGGGGATGTGGTGGTCCAGGTCGCGGATGGTGTGGTCGCAGGCTGGGCCGCGGCAGTGGCCGTCGCGGGCTCGGACGTGGTCGGCCATGGCGGCGGGCGGGGTGTAGGTGGTGCGCCCGACGTTGTGGATGCGGCCGGTGGTGGGGTGGGTGACGAGTTGTCGCCAGGTGCCACCGGCGGCGAGTGCGCGGGCCGTGGTGGCGGGGATGGGGCCGTGGCCGCTGAGTTCGGCCGGGCGGTTGCTGGTGCCGATCAGGGTGTCGAGGGCGACGACGACGTGGACCAGTGGCTTGCGGCCGATCACGTCGTTGGGGTCGGGCTTCTGTGCGAGGGCTCGGGTGAGGGCTTCGGTGAGGACCTCGGGTGGGATCGGAGGTGGGGCGCCGGCCGGGCCGGTGGGCCGGGTGGCCGGGCCGGTTGGGTCGGTGGGGGTGGGACCGGTCGGGCCGGTCGGTGGGTCGGTCCGACCGGCAGCGGCGGTGGCAGTGGCGGCTGCGGCGGCTGCGGCTGCGGCTGCGGCTGCGAGGACGCTGTCGACGGCGGCGTGGACCTGGCCGAGGTCGGTGGTGGTGAGGGTGCCTTGGAGGAGTTGGTGGGCGAGGTCGACGCGGCGTTGTTCGAGGGTGCGTGGGTCGTCGGTGCCCAGTGAGCGGGCGAGGCGATCGAGCGAGCGCCGGGAGGCCTGGGTGTCGTGGGCGGAGCTGGTGAGCCAGAGGGTGGCCATGGCGTCCTCGCCGTTCGACAGGCCGATCCGGCGGTCGGCCAGGGATCGTTGGTGGCGGCGTTCGGCGCCGTCCGGGTCGATCCTGGCCACGGCGCGGCGGAGCCGGTCGTAGATCTGGCGGCGGGTGGCTCCGGCGGCTCGGGCGAGGACGATGGTTTCGACCTGGTGGGCCTGGTCGTCGTCGAGGACGTCGGTGGCGCGGAGCACGGTGTCGACCTTGCTCTGGTCGAGCAGCCCGGTTTGCAGGGCGTCGAGGGTGGCGGGCAGGACGTGGGTGAGGCGCTGGGCGTCGGCGATGATGCCGCGGGCGCGTTCGCGGCTGATGGCCAGGACGAGGCCGAGTTCATCGGGCACCCACTGTTCGACGGGGGTGGCTGTGGCGGCGCCGGGGCGGGTGGCGTGGCTGTCGCGGGGGTGGCGGTCGGCGTAGGCGGCGATCATGCGGTGCTCGAGGGCGGCGAGCCAGCTGCGGTGGCGGGCGGTCGCGGCGACGACCTCGAGCAGCTGGGTGTCGGTGAGCTGCCCGGCCACGGCGGCGGCGTACTCGATGTCGAGGGCGAGGCGGGCGCCGGGTGAGCAGTCGGGATCGATGACCGGCGTGCCGGGTGCGGGCCGGTAGCCGGCGAGCAGCATCTCGTCTTCCGGGTCGGGCTCGGGGGGTTCACGCTCGGCCCAGTAGGGGCGGTCGAGCACCACCTCGGTGAGCACCGCCTCGTCCACCTGTTCGAACATGCATTCGATTATATAGCGATCGGCGCAGCGCTCGCGAGCATTCGACCATGATCGTTTGCAATGGTGAACGACATCGTCGACCGATGTGCGAGGGCCGCCCGCCGGCTCCTCGGCCGGACGGGGCGGTCGCCGGCCGGAGGTCGCGATCTCGATCGTTCGCGGGGGCGGGAGCCTCGGCTCCGGGTCCGTCCCGGCGGCCATCGGCTGACCGGCACCTGGAGGTCCCGGTTCCGTGCGGAACGTCGTCGTCGTGCGGACGGCGGCGGTGCCGTGCCGGTGGCGGTGCCGTGCGGCCGGTGGCGGTGCGGTGCGGCTGGCGGCGGTGCGGTGCGGCCGGTGGCGGTGCGGTGCGGCTGGCGGCGGTGCGGTGCGGCCGGTGGCGGTGTCGTGCCGGTGGCGGTGCCGTGTGGCTGGTGGCGGTGCCGTGCGGCATCGCGCGTCGTTCGCGGTCGCGGGTGAACACGACATCGACCTCTGCCTGCTCGGCGCTCCGGGCGGCGAACGGCCGCCATCCGCTCCCGATCGGCGGGTCACCACCTCGATACCGGAACACCGGGGGACGACGCTCCGGTCCCGACGACCGCGACGACCGCGACGACCGCGACGACCGCGACGACCGCGACGACCGCGACGACCGCGACGACCGCGACGACCGCGACGACCGCGACGACCGCGACGACCGCGACGACCGCGACGACCGCGACCGCGACGACCGCGACGACCGCGACGACCGCGACGACCGCGCACGCTAACCGCCCCGATCATGCTAATGACACCGATGTCGCTGGCCGTCCCGATGACGCCGACGCCGACCATGCCGACGCCGACGCCGACCATGCCGACGCCGACCACGCTGATGCCGCCGACGACGCCGGATCACGCCGACCGCCCCCGACCACGCCGACCGCCCCGGATCGCGCCGACCACCCGGATCGCGCCGACCACCCGGATCGCGCCGATCGCGCCGACCGACGCCGGATCACGCCGACCGCCCCCGACCACACCGACCGCCCCGATCACGCCGACCACCCGGACCAGGCCGACCACCCCGAGCACCCCGGATCGCGCAGGACGTGCGCGCCGGCGACCGGAACGCCGCTGCGACGGGCGCCGTCAGGCGTCCGCGGTCAACCGTGCCCTGGCCAGCCGCTCCACCAGCTCGGGCAGCGCTCCGACCGGGCTGCCCCGCAGGTCCTCGCACGCCTCACGAACCGCCGCGCGGACCGCGTCCGGCGACGTGCCGGGCCCCAGCTCGGCCAGCAGCCGGGCGATCGCGTCGGTGGCCCGGGCGAGGTCCGGGTTCACCGGCGGGCCCGATCGACGACCCGCCCGGTGCCTGCGCCACACGCCCCCGTGAACCGCCCGATCACCCGCATGGCCGCCTCCGCCCGTCCGTCCCGGTCGTGCACGACACCGGAATACCCGGCCCGCGGCGGATCATGCGCGGGTTCGCGACGGGGTGGCTCAGCCGGGCGTGCGCACGGCCGGGCCGGGATCGGGCAGCCCCCGGCGGACCAGCCTGCGCAGCAGCGCGTCCACCGGCCCGGGCCGGTCGAACCGTTCCAGGACGGTCGCGACCAGCACCGACGCCGACCAGGCGAGCACCGCCGCCAGCGCCGCCCCGGCCTCCCCGGTCCCGGCGCCGAACCCGAGGAACGTCTGCGACAGCAGGCCGACCAGCAGGAACGACTGCAGCAGGTAGCAGGTCAGGGAGCGCCGTCCGGCCGCCGCGAGCGGGCGCAGCAGGATCGGCGGCCCCGCCCCCTGCAGGCGCGCACCGAGCAGGCCGAACGCCGCCGCGTAGCCCAGTCCGCCGGCCAGGCCGGACAGGATCTGCAGCAGCGTCGCCGCGGGTGCGAGCCCGGCCGGCAGCACGTCCTGCTCGACCAGGACCAGCGGCACCGCGGCCAGCACCGCCACCGGGATGCCCACCCACGCCAGCCTGCGCAGCAGCCCGGCGTACCGGCCGGCGTCCGCCAGCACCCGGTGCCGTCCGGCGAGCACCCCGATCAGCAGCGCGACCAGCACCGGCCACACCACGACGTTGGACAGCACCGCCACCAGCCAGACGATCAGCCGGACGACCAGCCCCTCGACGTCGTGCCCGAGCATGCCGGGCGCGTACGGGCCGCTCGCTCCGTCGTCCACCGCGCCCAGGCTGAACAGCACGATCGCGACGCTGTTGAGCGCGAGCAGCAGGTACCCGGCCCGGCGCACCGTCGCATCCGGCCGGAACACCAGCCCGGCGACCAGCAGCAGCGCCAGCCCGTAGGCACCGAGGATCTCGATCGGCGCCACCAGCAGCGCGTGCACCAGCCCGAACACCAGCAGCCAGCGCCCGCGGCGGCGGATCGAGCGGCGCGCGTCCCGCTCGGACACCCCGGCGGCCCGCAACCGGGTCACGCTCAGCACCAGCCCGTAGCCGAGCAGCGCGGCGAACATCGGGTACGCCCGGCTGTCCACCAGCAGCGTCGACCCGACCGCGACCACGGTGTCCGCGACCGACGGGACCGGCGGCGTGCCGGTCAGGTAGAGCGGGGCGTGCGCGAGCACGATCAGCAGCAGCATCGCGCCGCGGGCCAGATCGGGCGCGACCATCCTGGAGGTGCTCATCGGTTCCCCTCCGATCCGTGCGGCGGGTCGAGCAGGCCGTGGTGCAGCGCCCGCAGCACGGCCCGGGTGCGGTCCCGGGTGCCGAGCTTGAGCAGCACGCTGGACACGTGGTTCTTGACTGTGCCCTCGGCCAGGAACAGCACCTGCGCGATCTCCCGGTTCGCGTAGCCGCCGGCGAGCAGCCGCAGCACCTCCAGCTCGCGCTCGGAGAGCTGCTGGACCGGCACGTCGTCGTCGGGCGGGGCCGGGCTCTCGCGGACCGCGCGCAGCAGCCGCTCGGTGATCGCCGGGCTGATCAGGGTGCCGCCGCCGGCGAGCGTGCGGACGGCACCGACCAGCTGCTCCAGGGTGACGTCCTTGAGCAGGTAGCCGCGGGCACCGGCGCGCAGCGCGCGCAGGACCAGCTCGTCGTCGTCGAAGGTGGTGAGGACCAGGACCGGCACGTCGAGACCGCGGGTGCGCAGCTCGTCGAGCGCCCACAGGCCGTCGTGGCGGGGCATCCGCAGGTCCAGCAGGACGACGTCGGGGGCATGCTCGACGACGGCCGCGACCCCCTCCGCGCCGTCCGACGCCTCGGCGACCACCTCGATGTCGCCCGGGATGTCGAGCAGCCCGCGGATCCCGTGCCGGACCAGCGTCTGGTCGTCGACCAGGCAGACCCGCACGCTCACGGCAGTACCGCCGTCACCGTGAAGCCGCCGCGCGGCGTGGCGGCGCCGAAGTCGACGGTCCCGCCGAACGCGCCGGTCCGCTCGGCGAGCCCGCGCAGGCCGTTGCCGGGGACGATCTCGCCGGTCGCGCCCCGGCCGTCGTCGCGGGCGTGCAGCCGCAGCCCGCTCCCCGGCGCGGGGTCGATCTCGATCCACACGTTCGTCGCGTCCGCGTGCCGGATCGCGTTGGTGAGGATCTCCTGCACGCAGCGGACCACGGCGACGGTGTGCTCCTCGTCGGCCTCGACGCCGTCGGCGACGCTCAGGTGCACCGCGGGCCGCGGGAGCTCCCGGGTGATGCGCTGCAGCGTCCCGGCCAGGTCGGGGGCCCGCCTGCGCAGCTCACCCACCGTCGAGCGGACGTCGGCGAGCAGGTCCCGGGCGATGCCGCGGGCCCGCTCGACGTGCTCGGTGTTGTCCGCGCGGTGGGTGGCGATCTCCAGCTCCAGGGTGAGCGCGGTGAGCTGGTGCCCGACGAGGTCGTGCAGCTCCCGGGAGATCCGCAGCCGCTCCTCGGCGCGGCTGGTCTCGGCGAGCACGGCGCCGGCCGCGGCCAGCTCCGCGTGCGCCTCGGCGAGCTGGGCCCGGGACCGCTCCTCCCGGTGCAGCGCCACCAGCAGCAGCACCGACGACAGCTGCAGCATCAGGTAGATCGCGCCCGCGGTCAGCGACCCGGCGAGGCCCTGGTTGCCGGAGAGCATCCCGACCAGCACGACCACGCCGCAGTTGAACGCCACGATCGCGGCGGTCACCCGGAACGGCACCTGGAAGACCGACAGCGCGGCGGTGAACACCAGCAGGATCGGCAGCCAGCCGAACGTCGGCGCGAGCAGCACCAGTGCGGCGGCGGCCAGCACCAGCACGAGCAGCAGCCAGCGGCTCACGACTGGCCCGACCCACTCGTCCAGCCAGCCGCCGAGCACCAGCGCGGCGAGGAAGACCGCGTACAGCACCCACCACAGCCAGGTCGGCCCCAGCGGCCTGCCGCCGTCCGGGTTGAGCTGTTCGAGGGCCATCGGCACGGCCAGGAGCAGGCAGAGCGCCGTCATGATCGCGCCGGCCACGACGTTCGGGTCGATCCTGCGCATACCGGGCACAGTAGACGGGCGGACAAGCCGTCCCGGAGTGCCGGAAGTCATGGGTGCCGGTCACGACGTCCGGCACTCACCGCGGGCCCGGCCGCCGGACAGGGTGTGTGTCATGGATGCGATCGAGGTGCACGACCTGCACAAGCGCTACGGGGACCGGGTGGCCGTCGACGACGTCGGGTTCACCGTCCGGGCCGGTTCGGTGACCGGGGTGCTCGGCCCGAACGGCGCCGGGAAGACCACCACCGTCGAGTGCGTCGCCGGACTGCGCCGACCGGACCGCGGCACCGTCCGGGTGCTCGGGCTCGATCCGTGGCGGGACCGGCGCGCGGTCCGCGCGGTGCTCGGGGTACAGCTGCAGGAGGCGGCGCTGCACGACATGCTCACCACCGCCGAGCTGGTCCGGCTGCACCGCGCACTGCACCGCAACGGCCGCGACCCCGCCGAGCTGATCGACGCGGTCGGCCTGACCGAGCAGGCCGGGACCCGGTTCGACCGGCTCTCCGGCGGCCAGCAACAGCGGCTCTCGGTCGCGCTGGCCCTGGTCGGGGCGCCCCGGGTGGTGATCCTCGACGAGCTGACCACCGGGCTCGATCCGCGGTCCCGGGACGGGATCCTGGACGTGGTGCGCGACCTCGCGGCGGACGGCGTCACGGTGCTGCTGGTGACCCACCGGACCGACGAGATCGAGCGGCTCTGCGACCGGGTGCTGCTGCTCGACGCGGGCCGGGTGGTCTCCGACTCCACACCGGCCGGGCTGGTCGAGAGGGCCGGGCTGGCGCAGCAGGTGCGGTTCCGGACGGCCGGGGGGTTCGACCGGAGCGCGCTGCTCGGCCTGCCCGGGGTCGGTGAGGTGCATCGGGTGGGGGAGGAGGTCACCGTCGCCGGGACCGGCGACCTGCTCGGGCCGGTCGGGGCCGAGCTGGTGCGCCAGGGCGTCGTCGCCACCGGGTTGCGGGAGGAACGGCCGAGTCTCGACGACGCCTTCCTGGAACTGACCGGACGCCGGCTGGGGGCCGGCCGGGACACGGAGGTGCCGGCATGACCACGACGGAAACGACCCGCACGGCCCGCCCGATCGGGACGCCGCTCGCCGGCTGGACCGCGCTGATCGCTGCCGAGGCGCGGATGGTCGCCCGGGACACCGCCGGGCTGATCGTCCCGTTCGCGCTGCCGCTGCTGATCCTGGCGATGATCGGGCTGACCATGCCGGACGTCCCGCCGCAGGCCCTGGACGGGCGGACCCCGCTGGAGGCGGTGGGCATCCCGATCGCCGCGGCGACCGTGCTGGGGCTGGTCGGCGTCGTCAACGTGCCGAGCTTCCTGGCGACCTACCGGCGCAGCGGGGTGCTGCGCAGGCTCGGCGTCACCCCGGCCGGCCCGGCGCCGGTGCTGGTGGCCCAGGCCGTCGTCGGGCTCGCCCAGGCCATGGCCGGGATCGGGCTGGCGCTGCTGGTCGCGGTGCTCGGTTTCGGCGCCGGGATGCCCGCGTCGCCGTGGGCCGCGCTGGGCGGACTGCTGCTGGCGACGGCGGCGTTCTTCGCGCTCGGCGCGCTGGTCGCCGCACTGGCACCGACGACGAACGCGGTGATCGCGGTCGGCCTGGTGATCTTCCTGGGCACCGGGGCGGTCGGCGGGATGTTCGGGGACCCGTCCGCGCTGCCCGGCCCGCTCGCCGAGATCGGGCGGGTGCTGCCGTTCGGTGCGACGGTGGAGGTGCTCGGGACCGCCTGGCGGGGGGTGCCGCCGGACCTCGGCGCGGTGGCCGGCCTCGCCGTCACCGCGGTCGTCGCGGCGGCCGGGGCGGCCCGCTGGTTCCGCTGGGGATGAGCCCGGAGCCGGGTCCGGCCGTCACGAGGGGGACGGCCGGACCCGGTCTTTTGTGCACCGGGACCGAACGCGGCGCGCAGCTTCGTTCCCGGGACCGAAGGAACGTGACCGCGATCTCCCTACCGTTCCCCACGTCCGTCAGAGCCGACGCGAGGGAGAGCCGCCGTGAAGACCTACCCGCTGGCAGAGCCGGTGGACGGGAAGGACACCTGGCAGGACGGCAAGCGCTACGCCTGGCTGCTGGGCCTGGTCGTCCCGGTCCTGCCGTTCCTCGCGATCGGGCTGCACCAGCTCACCGGGCTGTCGGTGATGCTGTGGCTGGGCCCGATCGTCGTACTGATGATCGTCCCGGCGATCGACCTGTTCGCCGGCGAGGACCCGACGAACCCGCCGGACGAGATCATGGCCGACCTGGAGGAGGACCGGTACTACCGCTGGGTCACCTACGCCTACCTGCCGATCCAGTACGCGGGCCTGGTCACCGGCATCTGGTACATCGCCTCGGCCGGGGCGCCGACGATCGGCAACATCGGGCTCGCGATCACCCTCGGCACCGTCTCCGGGATCGCCATCAACACCGCGCACGAGCTGGGCCACAAGCGGGAGGACGTCGAGCGCTGGGCCGCGAAGATCGCGCTCGCGCCGTGCTTCTACGGCCACTTCTACGTCGAGCACAACCGCGGCCACCACGTCCGCGTGTCCACCCCGGAGGACCCGGCGTCGGCCCGGATGGGGGAGAACTTCTACCGGTTCTGGCCGCGCACCGTGTTCGGCTCGCTGGCCAGCGCCTGGCGGCTGGAGCGCAAGCGCTACGCCCGCCGCGACCGGCACCCGTTCCGGATCGGGAACGACGTGCTCAACGCCTGGCTGATGTCGGTGGTGCTGTGGGGCGCGCTGATCGCGCTGTTCGGCTGGGGCGTGCTGCCCTACCTGCTGGTCCAGGCCGTGTTCGGGCTGACCCTGCTGGAGCTGGTCAACTACATGGAGCACTACGGGATGCTGCGGCAGAAGGTCGGCCCGCCGGACCGCCGCCGCTTCGAGCGGGTCACCCCGGCGCACTCGTGGAACTCCAACAACATCGCCACCAACGTGCTGCTCTACCACCTGCAGCGGCACTCCGACCATCACGCGAACCCGACCCGCCGGTTCCAGGCGCTGCGCGACTTCCCGGACGCCCCGGTGCTGCCGACCGGCTACGCCGGGATGATGCTGGTCGCCCTGCTGCCGCCGGTGTTCCGCCGGATGATGGATCCGCTGGTGATCGCGCACTACCGCGGCGACCTGCGGCTGGCGAACCTGTACCCGGCGAAGCGGGAGAAGCTGCTCGCCGCGTACCCGCCGCCCGCCGACGAGATCCCGCAGGAGCGGGCCGACACCGCCCGCCGGAAGCAGGCCGACGGCGTGAGCGCGACCCGCTGCCCGGGCTGCGGCTACGTCTACGAGGTCGCCGCCGGCAACGAGGCCGAGGGGTTCCCGGCGGGGACCGCCTGGTCGGAGATCCCGGACGACTGGACCTGCCCCGACTGCGGGGTCCGCGACAAGGTCGACTTCGTCGCCCTGGACCGAGAGGGCGTGTGAGATGCGGATCGTCGCCGACGTCGGCGCCTGCGAGGGCTACGGGATGTGCGAGGCCATGGCCGACGGGTACTTCGAGATCGGCACCGACGACGTGGTGGTGGTGCACGACGAGCACCCGCCGGAGGCCGACCGGGAGCACGTGCACGCCGCGGTGCAGGCCTGCCCGGCCCGGGCGCTGCGCCTGGAGGGGTGAGCGCGCACCGCCCACGGCCGCCGCCCGCGCTACGGTGCCGCCCGTGACACCGGTCACCGACACCCTGGCCCGGCTCGCGGGCACCGTCCGCGACGACGTCGGCGCGCTCGCCGCGCACGTCCTCACCGAGATCGACGCCGGGCTGCCCGACCTCGGCCGGGACCCGCGGTCCCGGGAGCTGCTGGTCGGCACGATCGAGGGTTCGCTGGAGGGGGCGCTGGCGGTCATCGCCGACGGCGGCGACCCGGACGACGCGCCGGTCCCGCCGGCCGCCACCGAGTTCGCCCGGCGGCTGGCCCAGCAGGGCGTCCCGGTGACCGTGGTGCTGCGCGCCTACCGGCTCGGGCAGGCCGCGTTCCAGCGGGTGCTGATCTCCCGGATCGAGGACGCCGGGCTGGGCGCCGGGGAGATCGCGGCCGCCGTCGGGGAGCTGTCGACGGTGGCGTTCGGCTACGTCGACCGGATCTCCGAGGCGATGGTCGCGGTGCACCAGGCCGAGCGGGACGGCTGGGTGCGCCGCCGGGACGCCGCCCGCCTCGCCATGGTCGACGCCGTGCTGGCCGGGCGGGGCGGGACCGCCGCCGAGGTGGAGCGGGTGCTCGGGCACCCGGTCACCGGCGAGCACCTCGCCGCCGTCTTCTGGTCCGACGCGGCCGATCCCGGCCGGGCGCTGGAACGGGCGGTCGCGGTCGTCGGGGAGACGCTGGGCGGCGGGCGGGCGCCGCTGGTGGTCGCACCGGACGGGGCCACCCTGTGGGCGTGGTACCCGGGCCCGGTCGGTCCGGCCGACCCGGTGCCGGACCCGGGCGAGGTGTTCGTGGCGCTCGGCACCCCGGAACACGGCCTGGACGGGTTCCGCCGCTCGCACCGCCGGGCCCGGCAGGCGCAGGCGGTCGCAGCGGCCGCCGACCCGGCGGACCGCCGCCCGGTCACCCCGGCCGCCGCGCTCGGGCCGCTGGTGCTGCTCGGCGGCGACGTCGAGCTGCTGGCGTCGTGGGTGCGGGAGGTGCTGAGGGATCTCGCGATCGACGACGAGGCGCACGAGCGGCTCCGCGCCACCGTCGACGCCTACCTGCGCTCCGGCGGCAGCCTGGCCGGCGCGGCCGCGGAGCTGCACCTGCACCGCAACTCCGTGCAGTACCGGCTGCGGCGGGCCGAGGAGGTGCGGGGGCGGCCGCTCGCCGAGGGCCGGACGGACGTCGAGGTGGCGCTGCTGGCCTGCCGGTTCCTGGGCCGGGTGGTGTTGCGGGAGGGGTGAGGAGCCCGCTCAGAGCTCCCCGGCGAGCAGGTCGTCATCGCTGATCAGGCAGTCCACCGGCAGGGTGAGGACGACGGCGGGCCCGCGCCGTGGATCGGGCGCGGCGCAGTGCGGGCAGTGCACCCCCGGGAGGTCGTCGCGGCGGATCGCCCGGCACAGCGGGACGACGGTGGCGGACGGCGTCGGCTCGGACATCGGGCGGCACCTCCGGAACGCGGCTCGTGTTACGTGCACGTTACCGGATAGGTGTGGTCCGGCTCACGTCCGAGTCGCGGGGGACCCCGGCCCGGGCGGCGATCATGCACCACAACCCGTAGCGTTGTCCGGTATGTGGAAGATCGTCGGATTTCTCGTCGCCGTGTACCTGGTGTTCGCCGTGCTCGGCGTGATCATCGAGGGTCTGGTGTGGCTGACCGTCCTGGCCGGGGTGGCGTTCCTCGGGACGGTGGCCTACGGCGCGATCAAGGGGCGCTCGGACAAGCAGATCCGGTAGCGGCGAACTCCCGGTACAGCCGGACGTGCCGGTCGGCCGCCGCCGTCCAGGAGTGCCGGGCGGCGAGCTCCCGGCCGGCGCGTTCCCGGACCGGGTCCGGCCCGGCGACGGCCGCGGCGAGCCCGGCCGCGAAGCCGGCCGGATCGGCGGCGAACCGGGCGGCCGGGCCGAACACCTCGCGCAGCACCGGCAGGTCGCGGGTCACCAGCGGCACCCCGGCGGCGAGCGCCTCCATCGCGGCGAGGCCGAACCCCTCCTTGACCGACGGGAACGCGAACGCGGCGGCGCCCGCCATCAGGCCGGGCAGGTCGTCGTCGTCGACCGGGCCGAGGATCTCCGGGGTCACACCCAGCTCGGCGGCCCGCGCGAGCACCGACGCCCGGTAGTCGCGGTAGTCGAACAGCGTCTCGCCGCCGCCGACGACCAGCCGCAGCCCGGGCAGCAGGGCCATCGCCTCGACCAGGTCGGCGGTGCCCTTGCGCGGCTCGATCCCGCCGACCGAGAGCACGTAGCGGCCGAACCGCTCCCGCCACGGACCGCCGTCGGCGCGGGCGAAGCGGGCCGCGTCGACGCCGTTGCCGATCACCGTGGCGTCCCGGCCCCAGCCGTCCCGGACCTCCGCGGCGACCGCCCGGGACACGCACACCAGCGCGGCCGGGGAGGCGATCGCGCGCTCGTGGCAGGCGACCAGCTCGGGGGTGCTGAACTCGTCGACGTGGTGCACGGTCCGCAGCAGCGTCCGGTAGCCGTGCGCGCGGCCCTCGGCGTTGGCGGACAGGCAGTCCTGCGCGTGCCGGATGCCGGCGCCGGGCGCCCGGCCGAGCGCGTCGGCGAGCAGGTCGATCGAGCGCAGGATGCGGGCGCCGACCGGCTCGCCGTCGAGATCGGGCACCGGGACCAGATGCACCCGCACCCGGGGGTCGACCGGCCGGAAGAAGCCGGTGTCGCCGCCGCGGGCCAGCGAGTACACGGCGACGTCGTGCCCGGCGGCGGCCAGCGCCTCGGCCAGCGCCAGGGTGTGCACCACCCCGCCGCGCGGCTTCGTCGAGTACGTCGAGAGCCGGATCCGCAGCCGGTCAGCCACGGTAGAGGTCCGGCCGGCGTTCCTTGAGGTGGTGCAGCACCGCCCGGGCCGCGCCGATCATGCCGTCCGGGTCGACGTCGGCGACCGCCAGGCCGCCCTTCGACCACGTCCTGGCCAGGATCTCGCCGCCCGGCCCGACCACCTTCGCCCGGCCCAGGAAGTGCAGCGAGCCGTTGCGCCCGCTCTGGTTCGCCGACAGCAGCAGCACCTGGTTCTCCGCGGCCCGCGCCTGGTCGTAGAGGTCGAACAGCCGGGCCTGCCGGTCCTGCGCCATCCGCGGGGCCCGGTTGGTCAGCGACGTCGGCCACGCGGACAGGCAGGCGACCAGCTCGGCCCCGTCCAGGGCCAGCGAGCGGGCCGACTCCGGGAACGTCTTGTCGTGGTCGATCAGCATGCCCATCCGGCCCGCCGGGGTGTCGAACGCGGTGAACCCGTCGCCGGGGGTGAACAGCGCGGCGACGCCCGCCGGATGGTGCACCTTGCGGTGCCGGCCGAGCACGCCGTCGCCGGTCAGGCAGACGGCCGAGTTGTAGCGCTCGCCGTCCGGGCCGGCCTCGCAGAACCCGAGGCACACCACCATGTCCCCGGCCAGCTCCACGACCGCGCGCACCTCCGGGCCGTCCGGGTCGAGCGCGGGCGGCAGCGCGGTGCCGTCGGCCCGGGCCGGATCGGGGACGCGCAGGTCGTCCAGGTAGCCGCCGAGCGCCCCGTCCGGCAGCGCCAGCACCGAGACGCCCGCCTCCCGCGCGTGCGCGACGATCACCCCGATGCGTTCGAGATCGAACGCGACGTCCCGGGTGAAGTTCGCCGCGGCCGCGGCGACCCGCACCGCTCACACCCCCGCGGCGACGGGCCGGGGGCCGTAGGCGTCCGGCCGGCGGTCGCGCAGGTGGCTCATGTAGCGGCGGGCGGCGTCGACGGCCGCGTCGACGTCGACCGACGCCACGGCCAGCCCGGCCTCCGGCCCGGTGGTGGCGAGGATCTCGCCGCCCGGGTCGACGACCTTCGCCGCGCCGACGAGCTGCATGTCGCCGAACGTACCGGCCTGGTTCGCCGAGACCCAGACGATCTGGTTCTCCAGGGCGCGGGCCCGGTCGTGCAGGTCGAACCGGCGCGCCCAGCGGTCCTCGGCGAGCACCGGCGCCCGGTCGGTGCGCGACGCCGGCCAGGCCGACATGCACACGACGGTGCGGGCCCCGTCCACGGCCAGCGCCCGGGCCGCCTCCGGGAACGCCTTGTCGTAGCAGATCATCATGCCGATCCGGCCGACCGGTGTGTCGAACGCGGCGAACCGGTCACCGGCCGCGTACGAGGCGTTCTCGTTCAGCGGCTGGTGCACCTTGCGGTGCCGGCCCAGCACGCCGTCGCCGGTGACGGCGACGCAGCTGTTGTACGGCAGCCCGCCGGACCCGGCGTCCCCGGCCTCGCAGTACCCGGCGGTGACGACCATGTCCCCGGCGAGCGCGGCGAGCCGCCGGATCTCCGGCCCGTCCGGGTCGAGCCGGGGCGGGCCGTCGGCGACGTCGCCGTGCAACGACGACAGGTAGCCGCCGAGCGCGGCCTCCGGCAGCGCGAGCAGCTGCACACCCCGCGACCGCGCCTCGGCGACGGTCGCGGCGACCCGGACGAAGTCCTCCTCCAGGTCGCGCACGAAGCCCTGGGCGGCGGCGGCGAACGTCGTCGCGGTCACCGGGCCACCCCCGCCGGGCCCATCCCGGTGACCGGGTCGGGTGCGGCGTCGGTCAGCTCGCCGTCCGGCCAGCGCAGCCGGACCCCGGCGCCGTCGACCAGCTCGCCGCAGACGGCGGACACCGCCGGACCGGCCTGCGGCGCCGGGGCGCCCGGGGCGTCCGCGGTGAGCAGGCCGAACCCGGGGAAGCAGGTGAACCAGTCGCCGACGCTCGCGCCGTCCGGGCGGGGCACGGCGGCGACGTCGAGCAGCGCGCCGGTGCCGGACGCCTCGGCGAGCATGCCGAGGGTCCCGGCGATGCCGGCCATCGAGACGTCCTTCGCTGCGGCCGGGCGGTGTGCCGCGGCGGGGCCGATCGCCCCGACCATCGCGGACAGCTCGGCGCGGGAGCGGGTCGTCGTCGAGTCCCACTGCCGGCCGCCGTAGCCGGGCCGCCAGCCGCCGCCGAGATCGGTGGTCAGCCGGACCCGGTGCCCGGGGCGTCCGCCGCCGCCGGGGACCGGATGCGGGGTGCGGCCGAGCGCGGTCAGCGACAGCGCGGCGGGCACGTCGAGCTGGGTGTGCCCGCCGAGCAGCGGGACGCCGTAGGCGTCGGCGGCGGCCCGCACCCCGGACAGCACCCGGTGCGCGAACGACGCGTCCCGGGCGCCGAGCGCGTCGAGCAGTCCGATCGGGGTGGCGCCCATCGCGGCGAGATCGTTGACGTTGACCAGCACACCGGCCCAGCCCGCCCACTCCGGGTCGCGCTCGACCATCGCCGGGACGATCGCGTCGCAGCAGGCGACCAGGTCGGTGCCGGGCACCGGGGCGCCGTCGTCGCCGACGAACCCGGCCGGGCCGAGCGCGCCGAGCAGCGCCCCGAGCGGGGCCTTGGTCGCGGTCGCGAGCGCCCGGACCCGGGTGATCGGCCAGCGCATCCGCAGGTGTGCGACGCCGGCGACCTCGGTGTGCCGCACCTGCTCCCAGCCGAGCCGGGTGAACAGGGCGGCGTTGCGGGTCTGCACGTCGGCGTCGAACCGCAGCGCGCCCGCGGTCTCGGCGCGGGCGCAGGCGGCGCGGACCAGCGCGGCGCCCACCCGGGCCCCGGCCCGGCTCCGCGCACCCGGCGCGACGACCAGCCGGCTGCCGGTCCACCAGCCGATGTCCGGGCCGTCCGGGGCGGCCGGCCCGAGCCGGACACCCCCGAGCAGCTCGCCGGCGCCGTCGTGGGCGAGCAGGACGACCGCCCGCGGGTCGGTGTCGTGGTCGTCGAGATCGGCGGCGGCCGAGTCGGCGAACAGGCCCTGCTCGCGGCAGAACACCGCGCGCCGCAGCCGCCGGTACTCCGCGACCAGCCGGTCGTCGCCGTCGGTCGCGCGCGCCTCGGTGACGTGCAGGTCGGCGGTGCCGGCCCGGCTCGCCGGGCGGCCGCCGAGCAGCTCGTCGGCGATCCAGCGGGAGGTGCGGGTGAGGTGGGTGTCCACGGTTCAGCCCCCCGCCGCGGACAGCGCGCTGCACGCCCCGCAGGCGGCGCAGCCCGCGGCCTGGTCGGAGCCGCGCATCCCGGAGCCGCGCAGCTCGGCGGCGACCCGGGCGGTGACGTCGGCGAGCAGCGCCGGATCGGGACCGGGCACGCCGTCGTCGAACGCCAGGGTGCCGGGGATCGGACGGTAGGGGACGACGAACGGGTACACCCCGCCGGCGATCAGCCCGGCCGCACCGGCGACCAGCTCGTCCGGGTCCTCGCCGAGCCCGACGATCAGGTAGGTGGAGACGGTGTTCGGGCCGAACACCCGCACCGCCTCGTCCCAGGCGAGCCGGTACTGCGCCAGCGGGACCGTCGCCTTGCCGGGCATCCAGCGCCGCCGCACCTCGTCGTCGAGGGACTCGACGTGGATCCCGATCGCGTCCGCGCCGGCCTCGTGCAGCTCGGTGAGCACGGCGAGATCGTCGGGTGCCGGTGGCTCGCACTGCACCTGCACCGGGAGCCCGGGCACCGCCGCCTTGATCACGCGCACGCAGCGCACCAGGTGCCGGGCGCCGCGGTCGCGGCCGTTGGAGGTGCCGGTGGTGAGCACCATCTGCCGGACCCCGTCGAGCCGGACGGCGGCCTCGGCGACCTCGGCGAGCTGCTCCGGGGTCTTCACGGCGGTGGTGGCGCCGGTGCGCAGCGACTGCTCGATCGCGCAGAACCGGCAGCGGTCGGCCTCGCCGTAGCGCACGCAGGTCTGGACGACGGTGGAGGCGAGCACGTCGTTGCCGTGCAGCCGGGCGATCTGCTCGTAGGAGACGCCGTCGGCGGTCCGCAGGTCGTAGAACGCGGGCCGGTCGACGGTCTCGACGGCGACGCCCATGTCGGTGATCCCGCCCCCGGGATCGTTGCGGACGAGCCTGCCGCCGCGCAGCCGGAACGGCGAGTCCGCGACGATCGGGACGGTGGTCTTCAGGCCGTCGACGAGCACGTGCCCGTCGGCCGACGGGCCGGCGCCGCCGGGGCGGCGCAGCGGGATCGACGACCCGAGATCGGTGACGCGCCCGGCGGGTGCCGGGTCGGGATCGATCGCGACCCCGCGGACGGCCATCTCGGCGCGGGCCTGCAGGCCGAGATCGGTGTCGTGGGACGACGGAGCGGACATGCGGCGGACCTCCAGGGGCGGGCGGTGTGCGCTCGGGAGCGGTTGTGGCGGCCGATCCGGCCGCGACAACCACCCGCGATCCTCAGAGCTGGTAGGTCGAGTTGATGATCGCGCCCTTGCGGGCGTAGTGGATGAGCGCGTCCTGGACGTCGAGCGGGTGGGTCGGGATGACGCCCTCGATGAGGTCCTCCTCGCGGGCGCCGTGCAGCGAGAGCCCGAACCGGCAGCAGTAGACCTTGCCGCCCTCCCCGAGGAACGTCTTCAGCTGGTCGTTGATGTTGTGCTCGCCGGGGAACGCGGACGTGCCGGTGGTCGGGAACCCGCGGGTCGCCAGGCAGTTCAGCGAGCCCGGCCCGTAGAAGTACATGGCGGACTCGAATCCCTTGCGCAGCGCGCGGGTCGCCTGCAGCACGGCCACGAAGCTCACCGACGACTCGTGCGCGATGCCGTGCACCAGGGTGAAGTAGGTCTCGCCGTCCTCGGCCTGCAGGTCGGGGAAGACCTTGGTGCCGCCGTAGATGCTGGAACCCTCGGGCAGCGAGGGGTGCGGGATCTCCTCGAGGCTCTTCTTCTCGACGTCGGACAGCTCGGCGCTGGTCATGTTCTCGGCTCCTCGATGATGTGACGGGTTTTCCGTACGGTTCGCGGGAACGCCGGGAGTAGCGATTCCGGCTCCGGCACCGACAACGACACCAGTGCCGCGTTTCGGAAATGTTGTCGGCGGACTACGTCGGCAATTCCGGATCGGCGATGTGTGACGGTCGCGTTGCGTAACACCGGGAAATATTCCGGTAGTCCGGCCGACACGATTCCGCAATAGAACGGGTCGACCGTGGTGTCCCGGCAGGAGTGCGACGACGTGAGCGAGGGAGTGCCGATGACCGCGGTGGTGCACAGGGACGCGCGACCGGCGCCGGTGTCCGATCTGGACGGTGAGCACCGGCCGGTGGTGGTCGTCGGCGGCGGTCAGGCCGGGCTGGCGATGAGCCGCTGCCTGGGCGTGCGCGGCATCGACCATCTCGTGCTGGAGCGCGACGTCGTCGCCTCCTCCTGGAAGCGGTACCGCTGGGACACGTTCTGCCTGGTCACCCCGAACTGGCAGTGCGACCTGCCGGACTTCCCGTACGCCGGCGACGACCCGCACGGGTTCATGGTGCGCGAGGAGATCATCGGCTACCTGGAGGCGTACCGGGAGTTCGTCGATCCGCCGCTGCGCGAGGGCGTCACGGTCACCCGGCTGACCCGCGACGAGCGCGGCACCTTCACCCTGGAGACGACCGCCGGGACCTGCACCGCCGACCAGGTCGTCGTCGCCACCGGCGGCTACCACACGCCGGTCGTCCCGTCGCTGACCGAGCCGCTGCCGACGGGGATCACCCAGGTGCAGTCCCAGGACTACCGCAGCGGCGCGCAGCTGCCGCCCGGCGAGGTGCTCGTCGTCGGATCGGGGCAGTCCGGCGCGCAGATCGCCGAGGACCTGCACCTGGAGGGCAGGCGGGTGCACCTGGCGGTCGGCAGCGCGCCGCGGGTGGCCCGCTTCCACCGGGGCCGGGACGTCACCGACTGGCTCGACGAGATGGGCTACTACCGGATGCCGGTCACCGAGCACCCGCGCCGGGAGGCCGTCCGCGCCCAGGCGAACCACTACGTCACCGGCCGCGACGGCGGCCGCGACATCGACCTGCGCCGGTTCGCCGCCGAGGGGATGCGGCTCTACGGCTCGCTCGCCGACCACGCCGGCGGCGCGCTGCGCTTCCGGCCGGACCTGGCGGCCGCGCTGGACCACGCCGACGAGGTCTGCGAGTCCATCAAGGAGACCATCGACGCGCACATCGAGCGGAACGGCATCGACGCGCCGCCGGGGGAGCGCTACACCCCGGTCTGGCGCCCGGAGCAGGAGACCACCGAGCTGGCGCTGGACGGCAGCGGGATCACCTCGGTGGTCTGGTGCGTCGGGTTCCGGCAGGACTTCGGCTGGATCGACGTGCCGGTGTTCACCGGCCGCGGGACGCCCGTGCACACCCGCGGCGCCACCTCCGTGCCCGGGCTGTTCTTCCTCGGCCTGCCCTGGCAGTGGACCTGGGGCTCGGGCCGGTTCTCCGGCGTCGGGCAGGACGCCGGGTACCTCGCCGAGCGGATCCGCTCGCAGCGCGGGCTGGTCACCACCGGCGGCCGCGGGGACGTCTGCAACGTGCTGGCGCTGGGATCCTGAGTGGACCCGTCCGATCTCGGCGGGCGGCCCGGGCTCGGTCCGGTGCTGCCGCCGTCGCGGGTGGAGCCGGAGCCGCCGTTCGGCCGGCCCTGGGAGGGCCGGGCGTTCGCGCTGACCGTGCTCACGATGGGCCGGATCTCCGGGCGCAACCTCGACGCGTTCCGGTACGCGCTGTCCCGGCTGGACCGGGCGGCCTACTTCGACGACGGCTACTACGGCCGCTGGCTCAACGCCGCCGAGCTGATGCTCACCGACTCGGCGCTGCTGGCCCCCGGCGCGGTGGACGCGCGGGCCCGCCGGCGGCGCGGGGAGGACGTCACCGAGCCACCGGTGCCGGAACCGGCGCGGCCGGACTACGCGCCGACCGGGCCCGGATCGCTGCGCACGCTGGACCGCCCGCCCCGGTTCGGCCCGGGTGACCCGGTCCGGGTGCTGACCCGGCGGCCCTGCGCCGGGACCGGGCCGTTCAAGGTGCCCGGCTACCTGCGCGGCCGGGCCGGGACGGTGGTCGCGGTGCGGCCGCCGCACGTGCTCCCGGACACGCACGCCGTGTTCGCCGGGGAGCACCCGCAGCACGTGCACACCGTCGCGTTCGGCTCCGCCGAGCTGTGGGGTCCCGGCGCGGAGGAGGCCACCGTGCACGCCGACCTGTTCGAGATCCACCTGGAGCCGCGATGACCGACGACCGGATCCCGCCCGCGCTGCGCACCGAGGCCCTCGAGGAGCTGCTCGTCGAGCGCGGGCTGGTCGATCCGGCGGTGATGGACGGGTTCGTCCGGACCTACGAGAACGACGTCGGCCCGCTCAACGGCGCCCGGGTCGTCGCCCGCGCCTGGACCGATCCGGAGTTCCGGGGGTGGCTGCTGCGCGACGGCACCGCCGCGATCGCCTCGCTCGGGTTCACCGGGCCGCAGGGCGAGCACATGGTGGTGCTGGAACAGACCGGGCAGGTGCACCACGTGGTGGTCTGCACGCTGTGCTCCTGCTACCCGTGGCCGGTGCTCGGCCTGCCGCCGAGCTGGTACAAGGACCCGGCCTACCGGGCCCGGGTGGTCCGCGAGCCGCGCACGGTGCTCGCCGAGATGGGGCTCGACGTCCCCGCCGGTCGGCGGATCGAGGTGTGGGACTCCTCGGCGGAGGTCCGCTACCTGACGCTGCCGCGGCGCCCGGCGGGCACCGCGGGCATGACCGAGGACGAGCTGGCGGCGCTGGTCACCCGGGACGCCATGGTCGGGGTCGCCGAGATCGGCCCGGCCGGGGCGGTCGCATCGTGACCGGCCGGGACGGCCGCACCGGGACCGCCGGGGCCCCTGGGGCCCCTGGGACCACACTGGACACCAGCGGGCCGGCCGCGCCGCCGCGGTCCAACGGCGAGCTGGTGTTCGCCGAGCCGTGGGAGGGGCGCGCCTTCGGGATGGCGGTGACGCTCGCCGAGAGCGGGTTGATCGGCTGGGACGGTTTCCGCGACCGGCTGGTCGCCCGGATCGCCGAGGACCCGCAGCGGGCCTACTACGTGAGCTGGCTGGCCGCGCTGGAGGACGTGCTCGTCGGGGCCGGGCGGATCGGCGTCGACGACCTCGGTGTCCGCGCGGCCCGGCTCGCGGACCGTCCGGCCGGGCACGACCACGGCCAGGGGGACGGGCACGGCGACGGCCAGGGCCGCGGTCACGGCCACGCCCACGCCCACGGCCGTCCGGCATGATCCTTTAGCCGGTGCGACGCACGGTGGCAAAGCCTCATCCCCGACCGGGTGCACGAATCACCCCTGCGGTGTCACCGCCGGGTAACCGTTTGCCTTCCGTACCGCCGGAGCCCCCGGGAGCGGCTAACGTGCAGGCCATGGGTGGATCCGGGTCGCTGGTCCTGAGGACCGTGGCCTGGTGCGCGGGCGTGCTGCTGGCCGGTGCCGGACTGCTCACCGCGCTCGTCGTCGGGGTCGGCGCTCTGGTCGGTCCGGAGGAGGCGCACTCCGACGACCGCCCGGACACCGCGCTGCAGGAGTTCACCCGGCTCGCCGCGGACGACCCCGGTGCGGCGCTGCGCGCGTGCACCCCCGCCCGCGGCACCGACTTCGACGCCCTCGCCGCCGCGCTGTCGCCCGGTGCCGTGCCGGGGGAGCAGCGCTTCGCCGTGACCGAGGGGCCGCTGCTGTTCCTGTCCGCCCCGGTGGACGGCGACGATCTCGTCGAGCGCGACGGCGACCGGGCCGTGTGGGTCTACGGCGGGCAGGGGTTCGCCGCCGTCACCGACGACGCCCGCAGCCTCTCGCCGGACCTGCCCGGTCCGGCGTTCTACGGGGTGGACGCCGAGGCGTCCGGCGTGGTCCGGGTCGCCACCTGCGTCGAGGCCGCGCTGCGGGCCGAGGCCAGCGGGGTCGCGGCCGAGCAGGGACCGGCCCTGCCGGTCGGCGGCGGCACGGACGGTCGCTGAGCAGCCGGGTCGCCGAGCTGCGGCCGGTCAGCCGCCGGGCAGGATCATGCAGCTCGACGTGGCCTCGCCCAGCAGCTTCCCGCCGGCGTCGGTCAGCTCGGCCCTGGCGAGCGCCGTCCGCCGCCCGGCGTGCACGACGTGCCCGGTGCAGGTCACGGTGCCGGTGTCGACGGTGATCCGGCGCAGGAAACGCACCGACAGGTCCAGGCTGGTGTAGCCGGTCCCGGCGGGCAGCGTGGAGTGCACCGCGCAGCCGCACGCCGAGTCGAGCAGGGTGGCGTAGACGCCGCCGTGCACCGAGCCGATCGGGTTGTACTGGTGCTCGGCTGGCTCGAACTCGAAGACCACCCGGCCCGGCTCCGCGGACACCGGACGGAACCCGACCAGGCTGCCGATCGGGGCGCCGGGCAGCCGGCCGTCGGCGATCCGGCGCAGGAACTCCAGGCCGTCGAGCTCGGTGGCGGCGGCGGCCAGTGCCGCCGGGTCGGACCACTCGTGCTCGCGCCGCCGGGTCGCGCCGGCTGCGGCGCCGGTGGCAGGGCCGGCTGAGGTGTCGGCGGTCATGGTTCCTCCAGGTCGGGTGCGGGGGAGCCCGGCGTGGCGCCGGGGCCGGGTTCGAGCAGCACGCGATCGCCCGCGCCGAGCCGGTGGCCGTCGGCGCAGACGCTCACCAGCCGCACCGGGGCGCCGCAGCCGGCGTGCCTCCGCACCACCGGCGGCCCCTCCGGGCCGGCCAGGTGCCGGTCGCCGAAGTCCATCATCGCGGCGAGCACGACGCCGAGATCCCGGCCGCGCCGGGTCAGGTGGTACTCCGGGCGGGTCCGCGATCCGGGCTCGCGGTACTCCGACCGCTCGACGATCCCGGATCCGACCAGTGTGGACAGTCGCCGGCTGAGCACGGTGCGGGCGATGCCGAGGTCGCGGGCCAGGTCGTCGAACCGGTGGATGCCGCGCCCCAGGTCCCGCACGATCAGCACCGCCCACGGGTCGGACAGCAACGCCATCGTGCGCGCCACCGAGCAGGCCGGGCCCGCGACGGTCTGCGACGTGTCCATCCCCGGCTCCTGGGTATCGGTGAGCTACTCAGCTGGACCGTAACCCGCGCCGCGGTCGTCGGGGAAGGGGATGTGACCCGGCCCGGCTCGCCGCGCGCATTTCAGCATGCTGAATTCCGCCTTGTGACCGCGCAGCGCCGCGACCTGTACTGGCGCCCGACGCCCCCTCGGCGACCCGAGCGGCGCAGCCCGGCGAAGGGAACAGGAACGATGATGATCCGAGGCGCTGTCCTGGCGAGCCACGGCCGGGAGGGGCCGTACGCACGGTCCCGGCCCATCGCCGTCACCGAGCTGACCCTCGAACCCCCCGGACCGACCGAGCTGCTGGTGCGGATCGAGGCGGCCGGGATCTGCCACTCCGATCTCTCGGTCGTCAACGGCGCCCGGGAGCGGCCGCTGCCGATGCTGCTCGGGCACGAGGCCGCCGGCCGGGTGGTCGAGCGCGGTGCCGAGGTCGGCGACGTCGGCATCGGCGAGCGCGTCGTCATGACCTTCCTGCCGCGCTGCGGCGACTGCGCGCAGTGCGCCACCGACGGCAGGCTCCCGTGCGCCCCGGGCAGCGCGGCGAACACCGAGGGCCGGTTGCTCGGCGGTCGCCGGCTGCACCGGGACGGGATCGACGTGCACCACCACCTCGGGGTGTCCGCCTTCGCGACGCACGCCGTGGTGGACCGTCGTTCGGTGGTGCCGGTCGATCCGGACGTCCCGCCGGACGTCGCGGCCGTACTCGGCTGCGCCGTGCTCACCGGCGGCGGCGCCGTGCTGAACGCCGCCCGCCCGGACCCGGGTGACGTCGTCGCCGTCGTCGGGCTTGGCGGGGTCGGCATGGCCGCTCTGCTCACCGCCCTCTCGCTCGGGTGCACGGTGATCGGGATCGACGCGCTCCCGGCCAAGCTCGACCGGGCCCGCGAGCTGGGCGCGAAGGAGGTGTACACGCCCGAGCAGGCGCTGGAGAGCGGGGTGCGGGCGTCGGCCGTCATCGAGGCGGCCGGGCACCCGCGGGCCTTCGAGACGGCGGTCCGGATCACCGCCGCGGGCGGCTCGACCACCACGGTCGGCCTGCCCGCCCCGTCGGCCCGCTCGACGATCGCCCCGCTCGGGCTGACCACCGAGGCACGGATCATCCAGGGCAGCTACCTCGGGTCGGCCGTCCCCGCGCGGGACGTCCCCCGGTTCGTCCGGATGTGGCGGGACGGCCGGCTGCCGGTCGGCGAGCTGATCTCGTCCCGGACGAGCCTGGACCGGATCAACGAGGCGATGGACGAGCTCGCCGCCGGGCGCGCCGTCCGCCAGATCATCATGTTCGACCCCGAAGGAGAGCAGACCCCGTGAACGCCCGTGAGACGACCCTGCTGGAGGCCCTCCCGACCGGGCTGTACATCGACGGGAAGTGGGTGGACGGCGCGGACGGGACCTTCGACGTGCACGACCCCGCGACCGGCGAGGTCCTCGCCCGGGTCGCCGACGCGTCCGCGCAGGACGGGCTGCGGGCGCTCGACGCCGCGGCCGCGGCGCAGCGGTCGTGGGCGCGCACCCCGCCGCGGGAACGCGGCGAGGTGCTGCGCCGCACCTGGCAGCTCCTCGAGGACCGGGCGGAGGACTTCGCCCTGCTGATGACGCTCGAGATGGGCAAGCCGATCGCCGAGTCGCGGGCCGAGGTGGCCTACGGCGGCGAGTTCCTGCGCTGGTTCGCCGAGGAGGCGGTGCGCATCTCCGGACGCTACGGCCCCGCACCGGAGGGCCGCGGTCTGATGACCGTCTCGCACCGCCCGGTCGGCCCCTGCTACCTGGTGACCCCGTGGAACTTCCCGCTGGCGATGGCCACCCGCAAGATCGCGCCCGCGGTCGCCGCGGGCTGCACCGCGGTCGTCAAGCCCGCGGAGCTGACCCCGCTGACCACCCTCGCCCTGATCGACCTGCTCACCGAGGCGGGCCTGCCGCCCGGTGTGGTCAACGTGGTCACCACGTCCCGGCCGGAGCCGCTCTCCGACGCCCTGCTCGCCGACCGCAGGCTGCGCAAGCTCAGCTTCACCGGATCGACCCGGGTCGGGGTCTCGCTGCTCCGCAAGGCGGCCGGGAACGTCCTGCGGACCTCGATGGAGCTGGGCGGGAACGCCCCGTTCGTCGTGTTCGAGGACGCGGACCTCGATCGCGCGGTCGACGGCGCCGTGCTCGCGAAGTTCCGCAACATCGGGCAGGCGTGCACGGCGGCCAACCGGTTCCTGGTGCACCGCTCCGTCGCGGACGAGTTCGTCGCCCGGCTCACCGACCGGGTCGCCGCGCTGACGGTCGGGCGGGGCACCGAGGACGGTGTCGAGATCGGGCCGCTGGTCAGCGACCGCGCCGTCGAGGGGTCGGCGCGGCTGGTCGGCGACGCGGTGGCCCGCGGTGCGGTGGTCCGGACCGGCGGGCGGGCGCCGGCCGGTCCGGGTCACTACTTCGAACCCACCCTGCTCGACGGGGTGACCGCGGAGATGGCGGTGTCGGCCGAGGAGATCTTCGCGCCGATCGTCGGCGTCCAGCGGTTCGACACCGAGGACGAGGCCGTCGCACTGGCGAACGCCACCGACTTCGGCCTGGTCGGCTACGTCTTCACCCGGGACGCGCAGCGCGGTGCCCGGATGATGGAACTGATCGAGACCGGGATGCTCGGACTCAATGTGGGCGCGGTGTCGAACGCGGCCGCACCGTTCGGTGGGGTCAAGCAGTCCGGGCTCGGCCGCGAGGGCGGCGCCGAGGGCATCGGCGAGTACCTGGAGACCACCTACACCCTCACGCCGTCCCCGTTCGGCTGAGCAGCCACCACCATCCGGATCACCCAGGAGCAACCGTGACCAGCACAGCTCACGCACCCGGTCGGTCGGGGCGCAGACACACCCTGCTCTCGAGCGTCGTCGGCGCCGTCGTCGAGTGGTACGAGTACACGATCTACGCAACCTCGGCGGCGCTGGTGTTCGCACCGCTGTTCTTCCCCAGCGACAATCCCGCCGCATCGCAGATCGCGGCGTTCGCCTCGTTCGGTGTCGGCTTCGTGGCACGCCCGATCGGAGCCTGGGTCGCCGGGCACTACGGCGACCGGATCGGCCGCAAGGCGACCCTGCTCGCCACCTTCACGGTCATGACGGCGGCCACCGCGGCGATCGGGCTGCTCCCGGACTACGGCGCGATCGGCCTGATGGCGCCGGTCCTGCTGTGCCTGCTGCGGCTGCTGCAGGGCTTCGCCGTCGGCGGCGAGTGGGGCGGCGCCGCCATCGTCGCGGCCGAGAGCGCCCGATCGGACCGGCGCGGCTTCGCCGCGTCCTGGCCACAGATCGGGGTGTCCAGCGGGCTGCTGCTGGGCACGCTCGCGGTCGCCGGCTCGCAGCTGATCTCGGGTGACGAGTTCATGACCTGGGGCTGGCGGCTGCCGTTCCTGCTGAGCATCCCGCTGGCCGCGGTCGGGCTCTACATCCGGCTGCGGGCGACCGAGAGCCAGGCGTTCCTGCGGGCCCGCGACGCCGGCTCAACCGCGCCGGAGCGGGCCCCGATCGTCGAGGTCGTCCGCTCGCACCGGCGCGCGCTGGCGACCGCGGTGGCCGTGGGCTTCGGCCACTCCGGGACGTACTACCTGTTCACCGTGTTCCTCATCGCCTACGTGGCCGGGACCCTCGGGGTGCCGGCCGGCACCGGGCTGCTCGCGGTGATCGTCGGGTCGTCGCTCAACATCCTGCTGATGCCGGTGGCCGGGCTGGCGTCGGACCGCTTCGGGCGCCGATGGGTGCTGGGTGCGGGCGCGGCGCTGCTGATCGTGTCGATCTGGCCGATCCTGCTGCTCGTCGGGACCGGCCGGACCTGGGCGATCGTGCTCGGTATCGCCTTCTACCTGGGTGCGGTGCACACGCTGCTCTACGGGCCGCTGCCCGCGCTGTTCACCGAGCTGTTCCCGACCCGGGTCCGCTACACCGGCATCTCGGTGTCCTACCAGTTCAACGCGGTGCTGCTGTCCGGGTTCGGACCGGCCCTGTTCTCGGTGCTGGTCGCATGGTCCGGATCGGTCTGGCCGCTCGCGCTGTTCGGGATGCTGATGGGGGTCATGACGATCGTCGGCGTGGCCTCGACCAGGGAGACCCGCGGGACCGACCTCGACGACGTCGGGGCCCGGCCGCGTCAGGCGGTCACGGCCTCGTAGCAGTCGGGGAGCCGGGCCGCGCCCAGCGTCCGGGACAGCACGGCGGCCGAGGAGACGACCGAGCGACGCAGACCGTGCCGCAGCGCCGCCGACATCCGGGGGGCCGGGACCGAGATCCCGATGGCCCCGACGACGGCGCCGGTGTGGTCGAAGATCGCGGCGCTGACGCACTGCAGTGCCTCGATGCACTCCGCGTCGCTCTCGCTGTAGCCGAGCCGGCGGACCTCGTCGAGGTCGCCGACCAGCTCGGACACCGTGCGCCGGGTGGTGGACGTGAAGACCTGGAGCCCGCCGTCGGGTGGGTACAGGGCGGCGACGTCCGGCCGCCACGCCAGCACCGCCTTGCCGACGGCGGAGGCGTGTGCGGCGACCCGGCGCCCGAGCGCGGTGACCGAGGGCGGCGGCCGGGAACTGCTGAACCGGGCGATGTAGACGACGTCGGTGCCGGTCAGCACGCCGAGGTGGACGGTCTCGTCGAACTGGCGGGCGATGCGCAGGCCCTCGCCCCGGAACGACTCGACGAGCTCGTTCCCGTCGGAGTAGGCCTGGCCCAGCCGCAGCATCCCGACGCCGAGCGAGTAGCGCTTGCGGCTGCTCAGCCGGACCGCCTCGGCCTCGCGCAGGCTGCCGAGGATGGTCAGCAGCGAGCTCGCCGGGAGCCCGGTCCGACCGGCGAGCTCGCTGAGCGTGAGGCCGGACGGCTCGGTCGACAGCTCGGACAGCACGGCGAAGGCACGGCCGACCGCGGGCGACCGGTAGGCGCGCGCCTCTCCGGCCCGGCTCATCGCGACACCCGTCGCGCGGGGGGTCGGATCGCTCGCTCGTCTGGCACCGGTGCTCCTGGGACGGGGGCCACCCGCGTTGCGTCGCGGCCGATCCCGATCGTACCCGCGGGGGGTGGTTGGGCGGACGTGCAGCGGGAAGCCGGGGAGGGCACACCCACCGACCGAGGAGGAGAACACCGTGACGAACGAACTCGACGGCCGGACGGTCGCGATCCTGGCCACCGACGGCGTGGAGCTGGTCGAGCTCGTGCAGCCCCGCGACGAGCTGCGCCGGGCCGGGGCCCGGGTGGACGTCGTGTCGCTGTCCACGGACCCGATCCAGTCCATGAACGCCGACATCAACCCGGCCGAGAAGGTCGACGTCGACCGGGCCGTCGCGGACGTGTCCGCCGACGACTACGACGCGCTGGTGCTGCCCGGCGGCACGGTCAACCCGGACAACCTGCGCGCCGACCCGGCCGCGGTCGCGTTCGTGCAGGCGTTCTTCGTCGCCGGCAAGCCGGTCGGCGCGATCTGCCACGGCCCGTGGACGCTGATCGAGGCCGACGTCGTCCGCGGCCGGACGCTCACCTCGTACCCGAGCATCCGGACCGACCTGCGCAACGCCGGCGCCACCGTCGTCGACGAGCAGGTGGTCTGCGACGAGGGTCTGGTCACCAGCCGCAACCCGGACGATCTCGACGCGTTCTGCGCGAAGCTGATCGAGGAGTTCGAGGAGGGGCGCCACCCGGTGCACCCGGCCGGCGCCACCGCCTGATCCCGCGCGCGCCGACGGGCCCGGACCCCCCGTGGGTGCCGGGCCCGTCGCCCGTCCGTCGATCAGCCCTCGATCAGCCCTCGACCGGGCCGGGCAGGCTGCGGATCTCGAGGCGCTCGTCGTCGATCGTGGAGTCGCAGACCGCGCACCGGCCGTACTCGCCCCGGTCGCGCGGGCCCCGGCGTCGCCGAGGTCCATGCCCTCCGCGCTCCGGTCCTCGCCGGGCGCCGGGCGCGCTCGGTGGTGACGTCGCCGCGGCCGTTTGCCACCCCCGGTCCCGGGTAGCCGCCGCGTGGCCGGAACACGACCCAGCAGCAGGAGGCATCCGTGCCCGACAGCCCACCCGCCCAGCAGCAGAGCCCGCCCGGGGACACCGGGTCGATGGAGCCCGATCCGCGCGACGAGATGCGCGGCTACCGCGGTCGTGACCTGCTCGAGGGCACCGCCGCGCTGGTCACCGGCGGCGACTCCGGGATCGGCCGCGCGGTGGCCGTCGCGTTCGCCAAGGAGGGGGCCGACGTCGCGCTCGCCTACCTGTCCGAGGACGCCGACGCCGAGCACACCGCGGCGCTGGTCCGGGCGCAGGACAGGCGCTGCCTGCTGCTCCCCGGCGACCTCGGCGACGCGGAGCACTGCGCGGGGATCGTGGCACGGACGGTGGACGAGCTCGGCCGGCTGGACACCGTCGTCAACAACGTCGCCACCCAGCAGCCCTACGACTCGCTGACCGACATCACCGACGAGCAGTGGCTGCGCACCTTCGAGGTGAACGTGCACAGCTTCTTCCGGGTCACCGCCGCGGCCCTGAAGCACCTGCCCGACGGCGGCTCGATCATCAACACCGGATCGGTGAACGGGTTGCGCGGCAACAAGTCGCTCATCGACTACTCGGCCACGAAGGGGGCCGTGCAGTCGCTGACCTACTCGCTCGCGCAGTCGCTGGCGGACCGGCGGATCCGGGTCAACTGCGTCGCACCCGGGCCGGTGTGGACACCGCTGATCCCGGCGACGATGCCGCCGGACAAGGTCGAGGGGTTCGGCGAGCAGACCCCGATGGGCCGGCCCGCCGATCCCGACGAGATCGCGCCGTCGTACGTGTTCTTCGCCGCGCCGGCGCTGTCGTCGTACTACACCGGTGAGGTGCTGGCGCCGGTCGGCGGCGAGACGATGCCGGGCTGAACCGGACCGGGCCGGGCGGGGCCGGGCGGGATCCCGCCCGGTCAGTCCTGCTCGGCCAGCCCCTCGCGCAGCCGGGCCAGGGTCCGGCTCAGCAGCCGGGACACGTGCATCTGCGAGATGCCCATCTCGGTGGCGATCGAGGACTGGGTGCGGTCGCCGTAGAACCGCATCATCAGGATCGTCCGCTCCCGCTCGGGCAGCCCGCGGATCAGCGCGTTCATCTCCCCGCGGTGCGCGGCCAGGTGCAGGTCCGGGTCCTCGCCGCCCATCTGCTCGCCGAGCGGGATGCCGTCGCCGGACTCCGCGCCGTCCCCGGTGGGGGCGTCCAGCGAGCGGGCCCGGTGCGAGTCGAGCGCGCCCAGCGCGTCGACGATCTGGTCCACCCCGACGTTCAGCTCCCGGGCCAGCTCGGACGGGCGCGGTGCCCGGCCCAGCTCCTGGCCCAGGGTGTCGGCGGTGCGCTGCACCGTGACGGCGAGCTCCTTCAGGTCCCGCGGCACCCGCACCGACCACGAGTGGTCACGCAGGTAGCGCTTCATCTCGCCGCGGATGCTGGGCACGAAGAACCCCAGCGGGCCGCCGGTCGCGGACGCCGGGTCGTACCGGTCGACCGCCTTGACCAGGCCGAGCATCCCGGCCTGCTCGACGTCCTCGATGCCGCGCCCGCCCGGCGCGAACCGCCGGGACAGGTTGCGGACCAGCGGCCGGAGCTCGCGGATCACGTGGTCGCGCAGGTCGCTCCGGGTGGTCGAACCCTCGTCCGCCCCGGCGAGCTGCTCGAGGTGCGGGATCAGGTGGTCGTAGCCGGTACGGCCCTCGCGGGCGGTGCCGACGGTGCCGGTGCCTGGGCCTGTGGTCGGTCTCGTTGCAGTGCGCATCTGGGTCCCTCGCGTTCGCCGATGGCTGGTGCGGGGTCCGCTGCGTGGTTGAACGGATCGCCGTTGACGGTCGCCGCACGATGTCCGCGATGAAAAGCGGCTTGCGATGCGACCGGTCCGTGACCGTATCCGGAACGGGGCCGCCGTCGCAACGCCGGACGGTCCGCGGCGCCCGCCCACCGGGTGCCGGAGGTGCTGCGCACGCGATCGGGAGGAGCCGGTGATGATCCTGGTCACCGCCCGGCCGGTGATCGTTCCCGGTGATCGTTCTCAGTGGCCCCACAGCGGCTGCGCTCTACCGTCTCGGGCATGCCGACAGCACTGATCACCGGGGGAAGCCGCGGCCTCGGCGAGACCTACGCCCGCGAGCTCGCCGAGCGCGGGTACTCGGTGGTGCTGGTCGCCCGGGACCCCGACCGGCTGGCGGCCACCGCCGAGCGGATCGGCCGGGCGACCGGCGCCATCGTCGAGATCCTGGCGGCCGACCTGACCGACCTGACCGGGCCCGCCGGTCTGGCCGCCGTCGAGCGCCGGATCGCCGACCCGGACCTGCCGGTGCGGCTGCTGGTGCAGGCCGCCCGGTGCGCGCCGGGCGGCCCGGTCACCGGGCCGGACCCGTACCCGGAGGTCGTGCTGCGGCTGGTCCGCGCGGCCGTCGCGGCGATGACCGGGCCCGCGCCCGTGCCCGCGACGGCGGCCGGTCGGCGGCGCCCCGGGATCCTGCTCGTCGACGGCGGGAACGGCGGCCGGGGCGGCCCGCTGCCCGATCTCGCGGTGCTGCGGTCGGCCGGCGTGCCGGTCACCGCGGTGGCGGTGGGGCCGGAGTCGCCCGATCCGCGGACGGTTGTCCGGCGCTCACTCGCCGACGCCGGCCGCGGCCGGGCGCGGTCGGTGCCCGGCCGGGCCCGCCGGATGCTGGCCGGCTGCCGGGAGCCCCGGCGGACGGCGCTGCGGCTGGCCGCCCGGGTCCTGCCGGCGGGCGGCGGGCAGCCGGGCGGTCCGGCAGCCACAGCCGTCGGAGCGGCAGCCACAGCCACAGCCACCGGCACGGCTGACACAGCCACGGCCACCGGCGCGGCAGCCACGGCCACCGGCGCACGCACGGCAGCCGGCACGGCCACGGCCGCCGCAGCTACGGACGGGCGGAGGGTCGCGGAGCGCAGCCGGCGGGACGTCCCGGGACACGGCGGGCGGGCCACCCCGGCCACCCCCCGGTACACCCGGCCGTCGCCGGTGCCGACGCCGTTCCGGGGTGCACCGCCCGCGGTCCGGTCGCTGCCCGAGGGCGCCCCCGCCGTCCTGCCCGAGCGCCCGGTCCGGCCGGTGCTCGCCCCGGTGGACCGGCCGGCCCGACGCCGGCCCGCGACCCCGGTCGCGCCCGCCGCCCCGCGCCCGCTGCGGACGACCGACCGGGAAGCGGTCACGGTCCGGCTCGCGACCGGCTGAGCCATTCCGGTGCGCCGCCCGGAGGAGTGGCACCTGGGCCGTCCGGTCCTGCCAACCATCCTGCGAATCGGGCAGGAGTGACCAAGGTCGCGACGGCCCCGACTGTCGGGAACCGGACGGCGTGCCCTACCGTTCGCCGGAGAAGGGGAGTACTCCCGAACACGGCGTCGCCGTCATCACGGAACCAGGACGAGCTGGATCCCGGTGGCGCCGGTCCGCGATCAGCGGGCGGAGGAGACCTTCAGCGCCCCAACCTGCGCTGGAGGTCCTTGCAGTGAACGTCCCTCTCTGGGTATGGCTCGCCACGTGTGCGTTCGTGGTCGGCATGCTGGTGTTCGACTTCGTCGGGCACGTCCGCACCCCGCACGAACCCACGTTGCGCGAGTCCGCCATCTGGTCGGCCGGCTACGTGGCGATCGCGCTGCTGTTCGGTGTCGGTGTCGGTGTCTTCTCCGGCTGGCAGTACGGCGGCGAGTACATGGCCGGCTGGATGACCGAGAAGGCGCTGTCGGTCGACAACCTGTTCGTCTTCCTGCTGATCATGACGGCGTTCTCGGTGCCGCGGATCCACCAGCAGAAGGTGCTGCTGATCGGCATCGCGATCGCGATCGTGATGCGCGGCGGCTTCATCGCGGTCGGCGCGGTGATCATCGAGCGGTTCGCCGCCGTGTTCTACATCTTCGCGATCATCCTGTTCTGGCTGGCCTACTCGCAGATCAAGGAGGCGCTCTCGAAGGACGAGGGCGACCACGGCGACGCGGCCGACAGCAGGCTGATCCGGATGGTCCGCCGGGTGCTGCCGACCTCCAGCGAGTACGACGGCGCGAAGCTCACCACGAAGATCGACGGCAAGCGGCTGCTGACCCCGATGGCGCTGGTCATCGTGGCGATCGGCCTCACCGACCTGCTGTTCGCGTTCGACTCGATCCCGGCGATCTTCGGCCTGACCCAGGAGCCGTACCTGGTCTTCACCGCGAACGCGTTCGCGCTGCTCGGCCTGCGCCAGCTGTACTTCCTGATCGGCGGCCTGCTGGAGCGCCTGATCTTCCTCGCGCACGGCCTGTCGGTCATCCTGGCCTTCATCGGCGTGAAGCTCACCCTGCACGCGCTGCACGAGAACAACGTGCCGTTCATCAACGGCGGGCAGCCGGTGCCGGTGCCCGAGGTGCCGATCTGGCTGTCGCTGCTGTTCATCTCGGGCACGATCGCGGTCGCCGCGGTCGCCAGCCTGGTGGTGTCCCGGCGGCGGGCCGCCGCAGCCGGTGCCGGGACGCCCGGCGGACCGGACGCCGGCCCCGGCACACGCGACGGCGACGGTGACGGCCCGGACGGGACCGGCCCGGGCACTGCGGCCGCCGGGTCCGCCGAGGAGCTCGCTCAGACCCCGAGCAGCAGCCGGGCGACCGAGAAGTAGATCAGCAGGCCGGTCGCGTCGACCAGGGTGGTGACCATCGGCGCGGACACCACGGCCGGGTCGATCCCGAGCCTGCGGGCGAGCAACGGCATGGTCGCCCCGACCGTGGCCGCCCAGCCGCAGATCGCCACCAGGGTCACCGCGACCACGGTGGCGATCTGCACGCCCACCAGCACCGAGGCGACGACCAGCCCGAGCCCGCCGAGCAGGGTGCCGAGCAGCAGGCCGACCCGCAGCTCCCGCCAGACGACGGCGGGCAGATCGGCGAGGCGCACCTCGCCGACCGCGATCGCCCGCACCGCCGCCGACGCGGCCTGAGCGCCGGCGTTCCCGCCGGTCCCGACCAGCAGCGGGATGAACAGGGCGAGCGCGGTGACCTGCTCCAGGGAGTCCTCGAAGATCTGCAGCACGTTCACCGTGAGCACCGCGGCGAGCAGCAGCACCGCCAGCCACATCGCGCGGGTGCGGGCCAGCCGGGTGACCTTCACGTACATGTAGTGCCCGGACCACGGCGCGGCGCCGGACTGGCGGGCCGCGTCCTCGGTGTCGGCGGCCTCCAGGATCTCGACGGCGTCGTCGATCGTCAGCAGACCGAGCAGCCGGTCCTCGGAGTCGACGACGAGCAGCGCCAGCAGGTTCGCCTCGCCCATCAGGCGGGCCGCGTCCTCGGCGTCGTCGGTGGCGCGCACCCGCGGCGCGCCGCGGTCGACGAGATCGGCGACCGGGGTGTCCGGCCGGGCCAGCACCAGGTCGCGTAGCGACACGGTGCCCAGCACCCGCCGTCCGGCGTCGGTGACCGGCAGGGTGTAGACGGTCTCGGCGTCGGCCCCCTTGCGGCGCACCACGGCCAGCGCCTCGGTGACCGAGCTGTGCACCGGCACCGCGACCGTCTCCGGGGTCATGGTCCGGCCGACCGAGCCGTCCGGGTAGCCGAGCAGCGCCGCGGTCATGGTCCGTTCCCCGGCGGACAGCCCGGCGAGCACCCGAGTGGCGACCTTCGCCGGTGCCTCGCCGAGCATCCGGGCCCGGTCGTCCGGGTCCATCTCCTCGACCAGCGCGACCACCGCGTCGTCGCGCAGCCCGGCGAGCAGCTCCTGCTGGTCGACCGGATCGAGCTCCTCGAACACCTCGAGCGCGCGGTCCTTGTCCAGCAGCCGGAACGCCCAGCCCGCGTCGACCGGATCGAGCCGGGCCAGCTCGTCGGCCACCTCGTGCGCGGGCCGGTCGTCGAGCAGTGCGAGCACACCGCCCGGGTCGTGCCGGTGGACGAGGTCGTGCAGCCTTTCCATGACCGCGATCCTGCCCGCCCGGGACGGCGGTGGCCGGATGGGCCGGTGAGATCGACACGACACCACGACGGTGTTGCGTCGGCGTACGACCGGGCGGAGCTATGTCCGTTTCGCTAGGATGAGCGGGGTCCACCGGAACGCTCGGATCGCCGGCAGCTCGGCACCGAGGAGGAACAATGCCTGCCACACCGCCACCCCTGCCGCCACCGCCGCCGTCGGAGCCCGCCGGTGCGGCGCCGGACCCCGAACCGCGCCCCTTCGCGTCGCCGCTGAACCGCGACGAGGAGCGGTCGCTGGCCGACCTGGAGGGCGAGCTGCGCCGCTCCGACCCGGATCTGGAGTCGGAGATGTCGTCGCTGGCCCGCGACGACCGGTTCTCCCTGGACCGGGTGCTCCAGGCCGTCGCGATCGCGGTGATCGTGCTGGTCCTGGTGCCGACCGACTGGCTCGCCGGGATCCTGTCGTTCGGCCTGCTGCTGGGCATCCCGTTCGCGATGGCGATGATCGCCGCCCGCGCGAAGCGGGAGGGCGGTACCGGCGAGGGCGGCGAGCAGCGCCACGACGGCGACGACCGCCGCTCCTGAGCCTGCCCTACCGCCCGGCGCCCGGTGCCGCCGTCGCCGCCTCGGTCGGGTCGGTCGTCGTCGCGACGACCGGCAGGCCGAGGTGCTCGCGCAGGGTGGTGCCGGTGTACTCGGTGCGGAACGAGCCGCGCTCCTGCAGCAGCGGCACCACCCGGTCGGCGAACTCGTCGAGCCCGGCCGGGGTGACGTGCGGGACGAGCACGTAGCCGTCGGCGGCGTCGGTCTGCACGGCATCGTCGATCGCGGCCGCGACGGTCTGCGGGCTGCCGACGAAGGTGTGCCGCCCGGCGACCTCGATCACGGTCTCGCGCAGCGTCAGGTTCTTCTCCGCGGCGATCGCCCGCCACTCGTCGGCGACCGCCTTCGGGTCGCGGTACTGCCGCACGCTGGCCCGGCCCTTCGACACCAGCTCGCCCTCCACCGGGTCGAACTCGGGCAGCGGGCCGTCCGGGTCCCGGCCGGACAGGTCGGTGTTCCACAGCTGCTCGGCGAACACGATCGCGGTCTGCGGGCTCACCTGCTGGTGCCGGATCACCTCCGCCCGCTCGGCGGCCTCGGCGTCGGTGTCGCCCAGCACGAACGTCGCCGCGGGCATGATCTTGAGGTCGTCCCATCCGCGGCCGTAGCGGGCCAGCCTGCCCTTCACGTCGGCCAGGAAGGCCCGGCCGGCGGCCGGCTCGGAGTGCCGGGAGAAGATCGCGTCGGCCGACGCCGCGGCGAACTCGCGGCCCTCCTCGGAGTCGCCGGCCTGCAGGATCACCGGCCGGCCCTGCGGGCTGCGCGGCAGCGCGAAGCGGCCGTGCACGTCGAACTGGCCGGAGGTGTAGGAGAACGTGGACCGGTCGTCGGGGCCGCTGCGCGAGTCCCAGATCGCGGCGGTGGCGGCGAGCTGCTCCTTGGCCCGCGCGTAGCGCTGCTCCTTCGGGAGGAACCCGCCGCGCCGGAAGTTCTCGCCGGTGAACGCGTCCCACGAGGTGACCACGTTCCAGGCGGCCCGGCCGCCGGAGAGGTGATCGAGGGTGGCGAACTGGCGGGCCACGTCGTACGGCTCGGTGAACGTCGAGTTGATCGTCCCGGCGAGCCCGAGCCGGTCGGTGACGGCGGCCAGCGCGTGCAGCACGGTGAAGGTGTCCGGGCGGCCCATCACGTCGAGGTCGTAGATCTCGCCGCGGTGCTCGCGCAGCCGCAGCCCCTCGGCGAGGAACAGGAAGTCGAACTTCGCCCGCTCCGCGGTCCGCGCGAAGTGCGCGAACGACTCGAACTCGATGTGGCTGCCGGACGCCGGGTCGCTCCACACCGTGGTGTTGTTGACGCCCGGGAAGTGCGCGGCGAGGTGGATCTGCTTGCGCGGCATAAGTGTCCTCCCGACATGCTCCTACCGGTGCAACACCCTGCGGGCGATCGTGTTCCCGAGCAGCTGTGCCACCTGCACGATGACGACGATGATCGCGACGGTCAACAGCGTCACCGGCCAGTTGAACTGCTGGTAGCCGTAGGAGATCGCGAAGTCGCCCAGCCCGCCGCCGCCGACGTAGCCGGCCATCGCCGACATGTCGACGACCGCGATGAAGGTGAACGTGTAGCCCAGCACCAGCGGCGCGAGGGCCTCGGGGATCAGCACGCTCCAGACGATCCGGAACCGGCTCGCGCCCATCGCCCGGGCCGCCTCGACCACGGCCGGGTCCACCGACACCAGGTTCTGCTCGACGATCCGGCCGATGAAGAACGTGGCCATCGCGATCATCGGGAACAGCACCGAGCGGGTGCCGATGGTGGTCCCCATGACGAGCAGGGTGAGCGGCCCGACGGCGGTGATGAAGATGATGAACGGGATCGGCCGCACGAGGTTGACCAGCACGTTCAGCACGGTGAACACGCCCCGGTGGGCGTAGAGCCCGCCGGCCCGGGTGGTGTGCAGGGCGACGCCGAGCAGCAGGCCGAGCGCGCCCGCGATCAGCATGGTCCAGAACACCATGTAGATGGTCTGCAGCACGGACAGCCACAGCACCGGCTGCAGCGTCGCCCAGTCGGTCGCGGCGGGGCTCATCCGGTCACCTCGGTGACCC
The DNA here is from genome assembly GCF_039526905.1 of Pseudonocardia kongjuensis. NCBI lineage: Bacteria > Bacillati > Actinomycetota > Actinomycetes > Pseudonocardiales > Pseudonocardiaceae > Pseudonocardia > Pseudonocardia kongjuensis. Next base: position 61,840 of record NZ_BAAAJK010000009.1, read on the forward strand.
GGGTGTGCCGGGCCAGCTCGTCGACGACGGCCTGCACGGCGACGTCGGCACCGGTCAGCTCCAGGGTGAGGCTGCCGATCGGGCGCTCGGCGAGCTCGCGGATGCCGCCGTGCACGACCGTGCTGCGCACGCCCTGCTCGGCGGTGACCCGGGCCAGGATCTCCTGGGCCCGCTCGCCGCCGTCGCGCCCGCCCACGGCGACCGTGACCAGCCGGCCGGGGAAGCGGCTGCGCAGCCGCCCGACCGTCTCGGCGGACGGCACGTCCTGCAGGACGCCGTGCACGAACCGGGCGGTCGCCGGGTGCGACGGCGCGGAGAACACGTCGTAGACCGGGCCGTGCTCGATCACCTTCCCGGCCTCCATCACGACGACCCGGTCGCAGATCGCGGCGACCACCTCCATCTCGTGGGTGATCACGACGACGGTGGTGCCGAGCTCCCGGTTGACCCGCCGCAGCAGGGCGAGCACCTCACGGGTGGTCTCCGGGTCGAGCGCGCTGGTCGCCTCGTCGGCGAGCAGGATCCCGGGCGAGGTGGCGAGCGCGCGGGCGATGCCGACGCGCTGCTTCTGGCCGCCGGACAGCCGGGCCGGGTAGCGCCCGGCCAGCTCGGCGAGCCCGACGAACTCGAGCAGCTCGGTGACCCGGGCCCGGCGCGCCTCGCGCGACCAGCCGGCCACCTTCAGCGGGTAGCCGACGTTGCCCGCGACCGTGCGGGAGTTCAGCAGCGCGAACTGCTGGAAGATCATCCCGACCTCGCCGCGCAGCGTGCGCAGGCCCTTCTCGGACAGCTCCGAGGTGACCCGGCCGCGCACCGTCACGGTGCCGGCGGTCGGCAGCTCGAGGGCGTTGATCATGCGGACCAGCGTCGACTTGCCCGCACCGGACCAGCCGATCACCCCGGTGATCCCGCCCTCGGCGATGTCGAGATCGACGTCGTCGACGGCGGTGACCCCGGGGCCGCGGCGGGCCGGGAAGGTGCGGGTCGCGCCGGCGAACGAGATCACCGGGGTGCTCATCAGCCCGCCCGCAGCTGCTGCTCGATGTCCGCGAGGGTCTGCTGCAGGTCCTCGGGGGTGTTGTCCCGGAACACGCCGCCCTCGCCGAGGTCCTGGCGGGCCGCGTCGAGCACCTCCTGGTCGTGGTAGATCCGGACCAGGGTCGCGAAGTCCGGGTCGGCGGCCTGGTCGGCCCGGGCGACGAACAGGTTGATGTAGGGCTTCGCCGCGTCCGAGTCCGGGTCCTCCTGGTAGAGCACCTGCTCCTCGGTCAGGTTCGCCGCCGTCGCGTAGTTGTTGTTCACGATCGCGCCGTCCGCGCTGGGCAGGTTCGCCGCGGTCTGGGCGGCGTCCACCGGGGTGACCGTCACCCGGGAGGCGGCCTGGTCGATGTCGGCCGGGGTGGAGGTGGTGGTGCCACCGTCGGTGAGCGTGAGCAGCCCGGCGGACTGCAGCACGTTCAGCGCCCGGGCCTGGTTCACCGCGTCGTTCGGGATGACGATCTGGCCGCCGTCCGGGATCTGCGCGAGATCGGTGTGCCGGGTCGAGTACAGCGGCAGCGGGTAGACGGCGGTCGCGCCGATCGGCGTGAGCGTGTCGTCGTTCTGCACGTTGTAGTTCGCCAGGTACTGCAGGTGCTGGAACTGGTTCAGGTCCAGCTGGCCCTGGGACAGCGCCGGGTTGGGCTGGTTGTAGTCGGTGAAGTTCACCAGCTCGACGGTGATGCCCTCGGCGGCCGCCTTCTCGGTGAAGACGTTCCAGTACGGCTCGGCGCCGTCGGAGACACCGATCCGGACGGTCCGGGAGTCGCCGTCGGCGGCGTCCCCGGACGGGGCGGAGCCGGGGGCCGCGCAGCCCACGGCCAGTACGGCGGCCGGGACCAGCAGTGACAGGACGCGCAGCAGGCGCATCGTGGGTTCCTTTCGGCGCCGTGCCGCAGGCGGGTGACGCCGGCGGGGGACGGCGCGGCGGTGCGTCGGGCGGGGTGCCGGGTGGCCGGGTCGCGGCCGTGCACCGGCGCGGCCGGTGCGGGTGGGGGACGCCGGCGGAAGCGGGTGCTCCGGGGGCGTCGTCCGAGGGGACCGGGCCGCCGTCGTGGTCGCCCCCGGCGCGGGAGCGGCCCCGACGGCGGGGCGGTCGGCACGGCCGCCGAGGATACATCGGACGAACCGGCCGCCCGCGGGCGCCGCGACGAAGCTCACGACGGCCGCGGCCCGGCCGGGCCGGGTGGTTGCGCCGCGCCCGTCCGACCGGCCACGATCGGGGGGTGAGCGACGACCTGCGCCTGGTGGCGCGGCTGTACCTGGACCTGGGGCGCACCCGGTCCGCGATCTGTCGCTGACGACAGCGGTCCACCCTCCGGACGCGCCACCGAGGTGGTGTCCGGGCCGGTGTCCACCCGGGCCTCCCGGGTGCGCCGGCCATCCCGCCCGTCCCGGCCCGCCGCGCCACCCGCCGGCCCCGCCGGCCAGGCGGCCCGCTCCCGGCCCCGGTCGCGGTCCGCGGTCCGTGCCCGTCCCGGGCGGACCACGGGCCGGTCCGCCGCCCCGTGCACCGGAGAACGCCGATGCCCCACGCCGACCGGACCACCACCGGCCCCGCCACCGTCACGACCGCGCTCGGGGCGGTCACCTCCGCGGTCACCCCAGCGCCAGGGGCGACCGTCTGGCTGACCGGGCTGCCCAGCGCCGGCAAGTCGACCATCGCGCACGCCTGCGAGCCGGTGCTGCGCCGTCGCGGGCTGAAGGTCGAGGTGCTCGACGGCGACGCCGTCCGCCCGCACCTGGCCGCCGCCCGCGGGTACAGCCGCGACGACCGCGCCGTCAACATCCGCCGGATCGGCTGGGTGTCCGAGCTGCTCGCCCGCAACGGCGTGCTGGTGCTGGTGTCGGCGATCGCACCGTTCGCCGACGTCCGCGCCGACGTCCGGCGTGCGCACGAGGAGAACGGCACCGGCTACCTGGAGGTGCACGTCAGCACACCGGTGGACGTCGCGTCGTCGCGGGACGTGAAGGGCCTCTACGCCCGGCAGCGGGCCGGCGAGATCAGCGGGCTCACCGGCGTCGACGACCCGTACGAGGAACCGCGCTCGCCGGACCTCGTGCTCCCCGCACACCGGCAGTCCGTCGCCGACTCGGTGACGCTGCTGGTGGACCACCTGACCGGACGAGGGCTGGCCGGCGTGCCTGCCCGGGACGAGGAGAACCCCTGATGCCGCTGTCGTCGCTGTCCCCACTGCTGCCGCTGCCGCGCTGGGACGACGCGACCGTCGCCGTCGCCCCACCGGGATCGGGGGCCGGCCACTGGGCCGGTGCGCCGAGCGCGGTCCTCGACGCCGACGGGAGCTACCTGCTGGCCTACCGGATGCGGGCCCCGCTGGCGGCGGGCCGCGGGCTGTCGGTGGTGCTCGCCCGCTCCGCGGACGGGACCACCGTGCACCCGGTCGGGGAGGTGACCAAGGACCGGTTCGGCGCGGAGTCGCTGGAGCGGCCCGCGCTCGTCCGGACGCCGGAGGATCGGTGGCGGCTCTACATCTCCTGCGCCACACCAGGATCGAAGCACTGGTGGGTGGACGTCCTGGAGGCCGCCACCCCCGAGGAGCTGCCCGCCGCGCCGCGCCGCACCGTGCTGCCCGGCGACGCGACGCACGCCGTGAAGGACCCGGTGATCGTCGTCGACGGCGGGACCTGGCACCTGTGGGCGTCGGTGCACCCGCTCGACGTCGCCGGGCAGGAGGACCGGATGACCACCGAGCACTACACCTCGCCGGACGGCCTGGACTGGACCCACCGGGGCACCGCCCTGGCCGGGCGGGCGGGCCGGTGGGACGCCCGCGGGGTCCGGGTGTCGGCGGTCTTCCGGGTGGACGGCCGCTGGGCCGCCACCTACGACGGCCGGGCCAGCGCCGGGGAGAACTGGGAGGAGCGGACCGGGCTCGCCTACGGCACCGCGGACGCCGCCGACGGGTTCACCCCGCAGGGCGGCGAGCCGGTGGCACGGTCGCCGCACGGGCCGGGCGGGCTGCGCTACCTGAGCGCGGTCGGCCGGCCGGACGGCGGGTACCGGCTGTTCTACGAGGCCACCCGGGCCGACGGGGCGCACGAGCTGCGGACCGAGCTGCTCCGCCCGCCGGTGCCCGCGCAGCAGCCGGTACCGGCCGCCGGGCCGGACGGGACGGCCTGATCCGTGCCGGGACCGCCCGACTTCCTGCTGATCGGCGCGCCCAAGTGCGGGACGTCCGCGTTGCACCACGCGCTGAACCGGCATCCCGACCTGTTCCTGACCGAGCCGAAGGAACCCAAGTTCTTCCTCACCGACGGGCCGCCGCCGACCTCCGGCGGCGGCCCCGGCGACGTCGAGACCTGGGCCGAGCACGTCTGGCGGCGCGCCGACTACGAGAAGCTGTTCGAGGCGGCCCCGCCCGGCGCGCGCCGCGGCGAGTCCACCGTGTTCTACCTCTACGACACCGCGGCCCAGCGCCGGATCCGCGAGCTCGTCCCGGCGGCGAAGCTGATCGCGGTGCTGCGCGACCCGGTCGAGCGGGCGCACTCGAACTGGGCGCACCTGCGCGGTGCCGGCCTGGAGCCGGAGGCCGACTTCGGTGCGGCGCTGCGCGCCGAGCCCCGGCGGATCGAGCAGGGCTGGGCGCACTTCTGGCACTACACCGCGCAGGGCCGCTACGGCGAGCAGCTCGCGCATCTGGACACGCTGTTCGCGCCGGAACAGGTGCTGCTGATCCGCTACCGGGAGCTGCGCGACGCGCCGGGGGAGACGATCGACCGGGTCTGCCGGTTCCTCGGCGTGGCGACCGGGATCGTGGCCGGGGTGCCCCGGCACAACGTCCGGCCCGACGTGCACGGACGCACCGCCGGCCCGACCCCGGCGGAGCGGGCCGCGGCGCTGCCCCGGTTCGCCGACGACGTGCCGCGGGTCGCCGCCCGCACCGGTTGGGATCTCACCGACTGGCAGCGCTGACCGCGGTGCGCCGGCCTCCGGCGCCGGCCTCCGTCCCTGACCCTCGGCGCTGACCTCGCAGCGCGGCCTCGCACCGCTGCCGCGGTCTCGCACCTGCTCCACCTGGTGCGTTGTCGCTGACGGGGTGCGGCGTGGTCCATCGCTGCGTGTGCTCGCACTCGTTCGGTGTCCGCGCACCGCTGCCGCGGTCTCGCACCTGCTCTGCGTGGTGCGTTGTGGTGGGCAGGGTGCGGCGTGGTCCATCGCTGCGTGTGCTCGCACTCGTTGGGTGTCCGCGCACCCCTGGCGCGGTCTCGCACCTGCTCTACCCGGTGCGTCGTGGTGGGCGGGGTGCGGCCTCGCACAGCTGCGCGGCCGCGCACCGCTGACGCCTCCGCGCACCGCTGCCGCTGTCTCGCACCTGCTCCAGGTGGTGCGCCGTTGCGGCCGGGGTGCGGCGTCGGCAGGTCGGGGCCGGTCAGGTTCCGCAGTAGGTGACGTGCGGGGCGCCGCCGGGGGCGGGGCGGGCGAACTCCGCGCGGCCGGGGCGTTCGTCGTAGGGCGCCGCGAACAGCTCGAGCAGCTGGTGCACCGGTCCGAGGTCACCCTGCCCGGCGGCGTCCAGCGCGGCGTCCACCAGGTGGTTGCGCGGGACGTACACCGGGTTCACCCGGTCCATCGCCCGCGCGACCGCGGCCCGGTCGGCCGGGAGCAGCGCCTCCCGGCGCGCGGCCCACGCGTCGAACGCGGCCCGGTCGAGGAACAGGTCGCGCGCGGTGCCCGCGGACAGCGCCCGGAAGAACGACGTGAAGTCGATCCGCTGCGCGTGCAGCAGCTCCATCAGGTCGGTGCCCAGCTGCTCGTCCTCCCGGGCGAGCCCGAGCTTCGCGGCCATCCCGGCCGTCCGGTACCGCCGGTGGGCCGCGGGGTAGCCGGCGAGCACGTCCTGCACGGCCGCGTCGTCGCCGATCAGCGGCGCCAGGCTCTCGCCGAGCCGGGCCAGGTTCCAGCCCACGATGTCCGGCTGCGCGCCGTAGGCGTAGCGGCCGGTGGTGTCCAGCGAGCTGAAGACGGTGGCCGGATCGACGGCGTCCATGAAGGCGCACGGGCCGTAGTCGATGGTCTCGCCGGACAGCGTCGTGTTGTCGGTGCTCAGCACGCCGTGCACGAAGCCGATCAGCATCCAGCGTGCCACCAGGGACGCCTGCGCGTCGACCACGCTCCGGAACAGCTCCAGGTAGGGCTCGTCGGCGTCGGCCGCGGCCGGATGGTGGCGGGCGATCGCGTGGTCGGCGAGCGCGCGCAGCAGGTCCCGGTCGCCGGTCGCGGCCGCGTACTGGACGGTCCCGATGCGTAGGTGGCTCGCGGCGACCCGGCACAGCACCGCGCCCGCCAGCGGTGTGTCGCGCTGCACCTGCGCCCCGGTCGCGGTGACCGCCAGCGCCCGGGTCGTCGGCACCCCCAGGGCGTGCATGGCCTCGCCCATCAGGTACTCGCGCACCATCGGCCCGATCGCGGCCATGCCGTCGTAGCCGCGGGCGAACGGCGTCGGGCCGGTCCCCTTGAGGTGCAGGTCGTGCCGCTGACCACCGGGATCGACGAGCTCGCCGAGCAGCAGCGCCCGGCCGTCGCCCAGCCGCGGCTTCCAGACGCCCCACTGGTGACCGGCGTAGACCTGGGCGACCGGCCGCACACCGCCGGGCGGCCCGTTGCCGACCAGCAGCGCCACCCCGTCCGGGGCGCGCAGCGCGGCCGGATCGAGGCCCAGTCCGGTGGCGAGCGCGTCGTTGAGCAGCAGCAGCCGGGGCGCCGGGGCGCGCACCGCCGTCCACGGCAGGGACAGCTCCGGCACCGCACGGGCGTAGGAGTCGTCGAGCTGCGGCCCGCCGGTCACGACCGGACCGCGGGGGCGAGCAGGCCGCGCCGGCCCAGCTCCGGCAGCAGGCCCTCGCCGACCCGGTAGGCCTCCTCCAGGTGCGGGTAGCCGGACAGCACGAACTCCTCGATCCCGAGCTCGTGGTACTCGGCGATCCGGTCGGCGACCTCGGTGTGGCTGCCGACGAGTGCGGTGCCCGCGCCGCCGCGGACCAGGCCGACGCCGGCCCACAGGTTCGGCGCGATCGTCAGGCCCTTCCGGGATCCGCCGTGCAGCGCCAGCATCCGCTGCTGGCCGACCGACTGGCTGGACCGCAGGGTCGCCTGGGCACGGTCGATCTCGTCCGGGTCGAGCGCGTCGAGCAGCGCCCCTGCCTGCGCCCACGCCTCGTCGGCGGTGTCCCGGGTGATCACGTGCAACCGGATCCCGAACCGCGGGCTGCGGCCCAGGTCGTCGGCGAGCTTGCGCACCCGGCCGATCTTCTCGGCGACCGCCTCGGGTGGCTCGCCCCAGGTGAGATAGACGTCGGCGTGCCGGGCGGCGACCGGCAGCGCGGCGTCCGACGATCCGCCGAAGTAGATCTGCGGCAGCGGATCGGGCGGCACGAAGGTGGTCGCGCCCTCGACCCGGTAGTGCTCACCGGTGAAGTCGGCCGGCTCGGCGCCCCAGGCGGCGCGCAGCACGGTGAGGAACTCGTCGGTGCGGGCGTAGCGCTCGTCGTGCGCGGCCCGGTCACCGAACCGCAGCTGCTCGACGGCGTCGCCACCGGTCACGATGTTGAGCAGCAGCCGCCCGCCGGAGATCCGCTGGTAGGTCGACGCCATCTGGGCGGCCAGCGTCGGTGACAGCACCCCGGGCCGGAACGCCACCAGGTAGCGCAGCGTGCTGGTCTCGCGCAGCAGCGCGGCGGTGGTCAGCCAGGCGTCCTCGCAGTACGTCCCGGTCGGGGTGAGCACCCCGTCGAAGCCCTGCGCCTGCGCGGCGCGGGCGACCTGGGCGAGGTAGTCGATGTCCGGGTCGCGCGGTGTGCTGCCGGCCTCGCCGCGGTCGGCGTGCCGGCGGGCGACGATGGTGCGGCCGTCGCCTGCGGTCGGCAGGAACCAGTGCGGGACGACGGTCATCGTGCGCCTCCTCGGGTGTCGGTCGGGGTGCCGGGTATGCCGTCCCGGGCGGCGTCCAGTGTGCTCCGCTCGAACCGCCGGTCGACGAACGCGGCGAAGTCGGCCCGGCCGGGGATGACGCCGGCGTCGGAGAACGCGTCGGCCAGCGCCTGCTGGGAGGCGACCACGTCGTCGTCCAGCGGGATCGGCTGGTCGGGCCCGCGTCCGACGGCCCGCCGGGTCACCTCGATCGGCAGCTTCGTCTCCTCGCTCCACACCTGGGCCCGCTGTTCGCGGTGGGTGTCGGAGTAGGCCTGTGCGGCGGCGATCCGGGCGAGCAGGTCGGCGACGGCGGCGCTGCGCGCGGGCTCGGCGAGCGCGGCGTTCGACGCCACCTGGAAGCCGTAGCCGTTCGCGGTGCCCTCGCCGTCGGCGATGATCCGGGCGCCGTCCAGCTCGGCCTGGGTGGTGTAGGGGTCCCACACCGCCCAGGCGTCGACGTCGCCCTGCTGGAACGCCGCGAACGCGTCGGCCGGGGCCAGGAAGGTGAGATCGACGTCGTCCAGGGTCAGCCCGGCCGCGCGCAGCGTGTACAGCAGCTGCCCGTGCGCGGAGCTGCCCTTGGCGACGGCGACCCGCTTGTCGCGCAGCTCCGCGGCCGACCGCAGCGGCGAGTCGTCCCGGACCAGGATCGCGTCGCTCTCGACGTTGCCCCGGTTCGCCGACACGATCTGCACCCGTGCCTGCGCGGCCGCGGCGAAGATCACCGGGGTGTTGCCGGTGCCGCCGAGGTCGATCGCGCCGGCCCGGGCGGCCTCGATCAGCGGCGGCCCGGAGGTGAAGGTGCGCCACTGCACCCGGTAGGGCAGGTCGTCGAGCAGCCCGGCGGCGCGCAGCAGCGACTGCGAGCCGCCCCGCTGGTCACCGACGACGAGGGTGACCCCGGCCAGCGCGGCGTCGTCCACCGGGGGCTGCACCGGCGGGCGTTCCAGGGGGACGTTCGAGCAGCCGGCCAGCGCGAGCAGCGCGGCCAGCAGCAGCGCGGCGAGTACCCGCGGCTCACGCCGCATCCTCGGCCACCCCCAGCTCGTCGAGCACGGTGCGGCGCAGCGCGACCAGCCGTTCCGGGTCGCGGGGCCGGTCGCCGGGCAGGTGCTCGGCGCCGATCCGGCCGTCGGCGAGCACCAGCACCCGGTCGGCGAGCAGCAGCGCCTCGTCGACGTCGTGGGTCACCAGCAGCACGCCGGGCCGGTGCCGGCGCCACAGGTCCAGGACCAGGGTGTGCATGGTGATCCGGGTCAGCGCGTCGAGCGCGCCGAACGGCTCGTCGAGCAGCAGCAGCTCCGGCTCGCGGACCAGCGCCCTGGCCAGCGACGCGCGCTGCGCCTCGCCGCCGGACAGGGTGAGCGGCCAGGCGCCGGCGCGCGGGGTGAGGCCGACCTCGTCGAGCGCCCGGTCGGCGACCGCACCCGGGGTGTCGGTGCCGAGATCGCGGTGCAGGCCGAGCGCGACGTTGTCGCGGACCGAGCGCCACGGCAGCAGCCGTGGCTCCTGGAAGGCGACGGCCACCGAGCCGGGCACGTCGACGGCACCGGACACGCCGGTGTCGGAGGTGTCGTCGAGCCCGGCGAGCAGCCGCAGCAGGGTGGACTTGCCGGAGCCGGAGCGGCCGAGCAGGGCGACGAACTCGCCGTCATCGATGGTGAGATCGAGCCCGTCGAGGACGCGGCGGCCGGCGAACTCGCGGGTCAGGCCGCGGACGCGGGCGCTCACCGGTCGGCCCCGGCCGGTCCGGCGGGGCGCCAGGCGAGCACGGTCCGCTCCAGCCTGCGCACCAGCGCGTCGGTGGACAGCCCGAGCAGCGCGTACACCGCGAGCCCGACGACGATCACGTCGGTGCGCAGGAACTCCCGGGCGTTCATGATCATGTAGCCGAGCCCGGCGTCGGCGGCGGTGGTCTCGGCGACCACGATCGACAGCCAGGCCACGCCGAGCGCCAGCCGCAGGCCGGTGAGGGTGGAGGGCATCGCGCCGGGCAGCACCACGTGCCGCAGCCGCTCGGCCGGGGTGAACCCGGAGACCGACGCGGCCTCGATCAGCTTCGGGTCGACGCCGCGGACCCCGGCGTGCACGTTCAGGTACATCGGGAAGAGCACGCCGAGCGCGACCAGCAGCACCTTGGGCAGCTCGCCGACCCCGAACCACAGGATGAACAGCGGCACCAGCGCCAGGTGCGGCAGCGTGCGCAGCATCTGCACCGGCGGATCGACCAGCAGCCCGCCCCAGCGGGACAGCCCGGAGAGCAGGCCCAGCCCGACGCCGACGGTCAGGCCGAGCGCGACGCCGACCAGGACCCGGCCGAGGGAGACCGCCAGCCCCTCGGGCAGCTCGCCGGTGAGCGTGACGTCGACGGCGGCGGTGAGCACCCGCAGCGGCGAGGCGAGCTCGTCCTCGGCGAGCAGCCCGGTGGACGACGCGAGCTGCCAGAGCAATACCAGCGCGACGGGTGAGATCCAGCGGCGCAGGTCCGGGCCGCGACGGCGGGCGGCGGCCGGTGGCGGCGCCGCGGCCCGCTCCCCGGAGGCGCGGGCGAGGGTGGATGAGGACACAGGTGTCTCCCGGATCGGGTGCAGGGATGCGCGGGTGCGGGTGTCCTCAGCGACAGGTGTAGCCGGCCAGCAGCAGCAGATCGACGTGCCGGCGGCGGGTGAGCAGCCGCCCCGGCGCGGTCGCGGGGCTGCTGTCGGTCACTCCGGCAGGTGACCACGGGATGTGTGCACCGGACAACTCGGGCGTCCGGACGGCGGGACCGGGCAGCGGGTGTACGGACACGGTCCCGGGCGGCGGGCGGCGGGCGGACCGGATGCCGGGACGCCCCGGTCAGCGGCCGCGTGCGCCGGCCGGCGCGTCCTGCCGGGCCGCCCACTCCGCGGCCAGCAGGTCCTGCGAGGCGACCCGGTCGGCGTGCCGGTGGGTGATCGTGGTGACCAGCAGCTCGTCGGCGCCGGTCACCTCCTGCAGCGCGGCCAGCCGGTCGGCGACGGTCGCCGGTCCGCCGACGAACCGGGTGTCGAGCCGGTCCGCGACCAGGGCCGGATCGGCGGGCAGCCCGGCGGCGTCGTCCGGCGCCGGATAGGGGATCGCGCCGGCGCCGGTCCGGATGCTGTGCACCCACGGGCCGTAGCCGGCGGCGATGTGCCCGGCGTGCGCGTCGTCGGTGCCGACGACGACGTCCGCGGACACCATCACGTGCGGCCGGTCCAGGTGTTCCGACGGGCGGAACGACGCCCGGTAGGTCTGCACCGCGTCCAGCACGGTCCCCGGGCTGACGTGGTAGTTCGCCGCGAACCGCAGCCCCTTCCGGCCGGCCACCACGGCGCTGTCCCCGCCGCTGGAACCGAGCACCCACGGCTGCAGGTCGGCACCCTCGCCGGGGACCGCGCTCACCGGCACCCCGTCCGAGCTGCGGTGGGTGCCGCCGATCAGGCCGAGCACGGTGTCCACGATCTCGTCGTAGTCCGGCACCTGCGGCCCCGGCCTGCCCAGCAGCTCGGCCTGCGCGCGGAACCGGGGCGACCCGACCAGACCGGCGAACGAGAACGGCGCCGGGATCAGGATCCCGCCGACCACCCGCGGCTCCCGGCCGGCCGGACCGCGCTGCGCGGGCGGCCGCGCCCCGGAGCGGCCCAGCCCCAGGTCGATCCGGCCGGGGTGCAGGCCGTCCAGGGTGCCGAAGTCCTCCACCACCGACAGCGGGGTGCGGTGCCCGGTCTGCACGGCGCCCGCCCCCACCCGGATCGTGGACGTCGCGGCGGCGACCGCACCGATCAGCACCGCCGGGGAGGCACCGGCGACACCCGGGTTGAGATGGTGCTCGGCCAGCCAGAACCGGGCGTACCCGGCCCGTTCGGCGGCGCGGGCCAGGTCGAGGGTGTTGCGCAGCGCGTCGCCGACCCCGGCACCGGCCGGAACCGGGGACAGGTCGAGCACGGACAGCGGTACGGGGCGCCGGGACATGGCGTGACCTCCGGGACGGCCGGGGCGACGGCCGCGCGGTGCGGCGGCCGGGAGAGCGGGGCCGGGTCAGCGACAGCAGGCGGACCGGGTACGACCCAGGTCCACGTGCAGGCGCGCCACCAGGCGCAGCTCTCCGGTCACCCCTCCATCCTCACCACACGACCCACCGCACGTCGAGGGGGTAGCGTCGGTGCCAGGTCGGCCGCCCCGCCGTGGCGATCGCCGCGGCGGCCCGGTTCCGCCGCGCCGTACCCGGGATCCGCGTCCCGCCGACGGCGGGGCCCGCCCGGCGTCGCGCGCCCGGGCGTCGACGATCCGGGGGCTCCGCCGCACGGCGGCCCCGCCGGCAGGGGAGAGACACCGTGAGGTTCCAGGTCCTCGACATCGTCCCGCACACGGCGCACCCGGTGACGGGCGAGATCATCTCGGTGCACGAGCGGCTCACCCGGGTGGTGGAGACCGCGGTGCTCGCCGAGCGGCTCGGGTTCGACTCCTACGCGGTGGGGGAGCGGCACGCCGGCGAGTTCGTGTCCTCGGCACCGACCGTGCTGCTCGGCGCGATCGCCCAGGCCACCGAGCGGATCCTGCTCTCCACCGGCGTCACGGTGATCTCGCTGCTCGACCCGGTCCGGGTCGCGGAGGACTACGCCACCGTCGACCAGCTCTCCGGCGGCCGGCTGGAGATCGTGATCGGCAAGGGCAACGAGGACCGGCACTTCCCGATGTTCGGCCTGGAGCTCGCCCGGCAGTACGAGTACCTCACCGAGAACTACGAGCTGCTGCGCCGGCTGCTGCGCGAGACCGGCGTCGACTGGGCCGGCACCCACCACGCCGACCTGTCCGGGGTGACGACCTGGCCGCGCCCGTTCGACGGCCCGTTCCGGATCTGGCACGGCTCGGCGACCTCCACCCACGCCGTCGACCTGGCCGCCCGGTGGGGCGACCCGATCTTCTCCGCGAACGCGCTGCAGCCGCGGGAGAACTACAAGATCCTGATAGACCGCTACCGGGAGAAGCTCGTCGAGCACGGCCACGATCCGGCCGTCGGCTACGTCGGGTCCGGATCGGGCGGGCTGTTCCTCGCCGACACCGACGCCGAGGCGATCGCCGAGTACCGGCCGGTCTACGAGGGGTTCGCGGCGAAGATGCGGGCCGCGCACGCCGGCGACGACCGGCCCGGCAAGGTCACCTCGTTCGCGACCGTCGAGGAGGCCGTCGCGCACGGCCCGGCGCTGGTCGGGACGCCGGAGCGGGTCGCCGAGAAGATCGTCGACTACCACCGCGCCTACCGTCACGACGTGCAGTCGGTCTCGGTGAACCCGGTACTGCCCTACGCCACCCAGCACGAGGTGCTGACCCGGTTCGCCACCGAGGTGATCCCGCTGGTGCGCCGGGAGCTGACGACGACGCTGTGGGGGCCCGACGACAAGGCCCGCGCCGCCGGGTTCACCGCCCGCGACTGAGCTGCCGGCAACCCGCGGCCCGCGTTACGGGGTGGCGGCGTGGTGATGCCGACAGCGAACGGCCTCTTGTCCGCACACCCGCCCGTCCGGTATTCATTGCGCCGTGCAGCACACGTGCCTGGCCCGGCGGATCACGGTGGATCTGTGCCGTCTCTGCACGGTCACCTGTCGCTGACCACTCCGCCTCCCACCCGCTGAGACGGGCCCCGGGCCCCCGACCCCGACGGTCGGGCCCCCGGGCGCGAGGCCGCGACCCCGCGTGAGGCGCCGAGCCCTCCTCGTCGAGCCCTCGGCCGCACGAATCCGGCGTGCCCGGCACGCCGTCCCGTCCCGTGCGCCGCCGCGCCGTCCCGAGAGGCTCCGCCATGTCCGCCCCCGCCGAACCGGCCGCACCCGCGGCCCGTGCCGCACCACCGAGGGGCCGTACCCGGTCACCCCGGTTCGATCCCCGCACCGCGTTCCTCCCGCTGCTGTCGCTGCTGGTCTTCCTCGGCGTGTGGCAGCTCGCCGCCGCCAGCGGGATCTGGAACGAGACGTTCGTGCCCTACCCGGCGACGGTCTGGCAGGCGTTCCTGGACGTCTCGACCACCAGCAGCGACGGGGTCCGCGGCTACCAGGGCTACCTGCTGTGGGAGCACCTCTACATGACCCTGCGCCGGGTGCTCGGCGGTGTCGTGCTCGGTGTCGCCGCCGGTGTGCTGGTCGGTCTGCTGATGGGCACCATCGGCTGGGTCCGGCGGGTGCTGGAACCGTGGCTGACCTTCCTGCGGGCGCTGCCGCCGCTGGCCTACTTCTTCCTGCTGGTGATCTGGCTGGGCATCGACGAGGCCCCGAAGATCACCCTGCTGGCGCTGGCCGCGTTCCCGCCGGCCGCCGTCGCCACCACCGCCGCGGTCGCCGCCGCACCGGTCGGCCTGATCGAGGCGGCCCGGGCACTCGGCGCCACCCGCGGCCAGGTGGTCCGGGACGTGATCGTCCCGGCCGCGCTGCCGGAGACCTTCACCGGCATCCGGCTGGCCGTCGGCATCGCCTACTCCTCGGTCGTCGCGGCCGAGCTGTTCAACGGCATCCCCGGGATCGGCGGGATGGTCAAGGACGCCAGCAACTACAACAACACGCCGGTGGTGCTCGTGGGCATCGCCGCGATCGGCATCTCCGGCCTGGTCATCGACGCGCTGCTGCGCGCCGTGGAGCGCCGCGCCGTCCCGTGGAGGGGAAAAGCATGATCACCCGATTCCGTCGTACCGGCGTCGTCGCCGCGCTGCTCACCGGGCTGGCCCTGCTGGCGGGCTGCGCCATCGGCCCGGCCGGCCAGGACGCCGACCGGCCGACCATCCGGCTGGCCTACCAGACCTTCCCCTCGGGCGATCTCGTCGTGAAGCACAACGGCTGGCTGGAGGAGGCGCTGCCCGACTACAACATCCGGTGGACGAAGTTCGACTCCGGCGCCGACATCAACACCGCGTTCGTCGCCGGGGAGATCGACTTCGGCGCGATCGGCTCCAGCCCGGTCGCCCGCGGGCTGTCCGATCCGCTGAACATCCCGTACCAGGTGGCGTTCGTGCTGGACGTCGCCGGTGACAACGAAGCACTCGTGGCCCGCAACGAGACCGGCGTCACCGACGTCGCCGGGTTGCGCGGCAAGCGGATCGCCACCGCGTTCGCCTCCACCTCGCACTACAGCCTGCTCGCCGCACTGCAGGGCGCCGGGCTGACCGCCGCCGACGTCGACCTGATCGACCTGCAGCCGCAGGCGTCACTGGCCGCGTGGGAGCGCGGCGACGTCGACGCCGTCTACACCTGGCTGCCGACCCTCGACGAGCTCCGCGCGACCGGCACCACGCTGATCACCAGCCGGGAGCTGGCCGCCGAGGGCAAGCCGACCCTGGACCTGGGCGTGGTGTCCCGGCCGTTCGCCGAGCAGAACCCGGAGGTCGTCGACGCCTGGCGGCAGGTGCAGGCCAGGGCGCTGGACACGGTGCGCGACGACCCGCAGGCCGCGGCGCAGGCGGTCGCCGCCGAGATCGGCACCACCCCCGAGGACGCCGCCGCCCAGCTGAAGCAGGGCGTGTTCCTCAGCCAGCAGGAGCTGACCTCCGCCGAGTGGCTGGGCACCGACGGCGCGCCCGGCAACGTCGCGCAGAACCTGCAGAGCGCCGCGGCGTTCCTCGCCGAGCAGAAGCAGATCCCGTCGGCACCGGACCTCGCGACCTTCCAGGACGCCGTCTACACGAAGGGACTGCCCGATGTCCTCGCCGCAGGCTGAGACCACCGGCACCGGCACCGGCGGCGCGACGCCGGCCATCGAGGCCACCGGGGTGGGGCACTCCTACCCCGGCCGCCGGGAACGGGTGCAGGCGCTCGGCCCGCTGGACCTGACCGTGGACCCGGGCGAGTTCCTGGTGCTGGTCGGCGCGTCCGGCTGCGGCAAGTCCACCCTGCTGCGGCTGGTCGCCGGGTTCGAGCAGCCCACCGACGGCGTACTGACCGTCGCCGGGCAGGCACCCGAGCCGGGGGTGAGCGCGGGTGTGGTGTTCCAGCAGCCGCGGCTGTTCCCGTGGCGGACCGTCGGCGGCAACGTCGATCTCGCGCTGCGCTACGCCGGGACCGACCCGGCCGACCGGGCCGTCGCCCGGGACGGGCTGCTGGAACGGGTCGGCCTGACCGGCGTCGCCGACCGGCGGATCTGGGAGATCTCCGGCGGCCAGCAGCAACGGGTCGCGATCGCCAGGGCGCTGGCCGCGGACCGCTCGCTGCTGCTGCTCGACGAGCCGTTCGGCGCGCTCGACGCGCTCACCCGGGAACGCCTGCAGGACGACCTGCGCCGGGTCAGCCACGAGACCGGCCGGACCAGCCTGTTCGTCACGCACAGCGCGGACGAGGCGGTGTTCCTCGGCTCCCGGGTCGTGGTGCTGACCGCGCGGCCCGGCCGGGTCGCGCTGGACCTGCGGATCGACCTGCCCCGGACCGGGGTGGACGCCGAGGCGCTGCGCGGCTCCGCCGAGTTCGCCGAGCTGCGGGCCCGGGTCGGGCAGGCGGTGAAGGAGGCCGCGGCCTGACCGGCGGTCCCGGACACCCGCGGCGGGCATCAGCCCGCGGCGGGCGTCCCGTCGTCGACCAGCACCTCGGACAGCGCCCCGACCGCCGACTCCAGCAGCCGCGGGTCCGATCCGGAGCGCACCCGCAGGTACAGCCGCTCGGGCGGCACCGGCGGCAGGTCGCCGCACGCCTCCAGGCCCTCCGGGGCCGCACCGAGCCCGGCCACGAGCGCGACGCCCAGTCCGCCGCGGGCGGCGTTGAGCACCCCGGCCAGGTAGGCGGCCTCGCCGACGACGGTGGCGGGCAGACCGTTGTCGGACAGGGTGCGTAGCGCGCGGCGCCGGATCGTGCACGGGCTGTCGATCACCACCAGCGGGATCGGCGCGTCCGCCGGGCGCCGCCAGCCCGGCGCCGCGTACCAGGTCAGCGGGATCGCCCCGGCGTGCACGCTGAGCCCGGCCGGCGCGTCCACCGGGTCCCCGATGTACATGGCGAGATCGAGGGTGCCGCGGTCGACGGCGTCGTTGAGCCGGCTGGAGCGGTCCAGCCGGAACCGGACCGCGATGCCGGGGAACACCTCCTGCAGCCGGGTCATCACCCGGGGGAGCAGCTCGTCGGCGGCGTGCTCGGTGGAGCCCAGCACCAGCGACTCGCGCGGATCGCCGACGCCGAGCCTGCGCAGCGCGTCGTCGTGCGCGGCCAGGATGCGCCGGGCCTCGCCGACCAGCGCCTCGCCCTCCGGGGTGAACCGGCTGGCCCGGCCGTCCTTGCGGACCAGCGGCCGGCCGACCGCCTTCTCCAGCCTGCGCACGTGCTGGCTGACCGCGGACTGCGACAGCATCAGCGCCTCGGCGGCCCGGTGGAAGCCGCCCTGGTCGGCCACGGCGACGATGCTGCGGAGCGCGGTGATGTCGAGGACGGCGGGCACGGTCGGACGCTAGCAGCACTGATTGTGATTCGTGATCAGTTGTGATGAACATTCGTCGTTGGACGGCGGCACCCGGCGCGGGGTCTCCTGGAGCCGTGGCCCGCACGACGATCCCGACCCGCACCGGCGGGGGCGTCGCGGGTGAGCTGACCCGGCGCCGGGTGATCGACCACGGCACCGTGTGCTCCGCGCGCTGTCCGCGTCACCACTAGCGAGTCCCCGGCCCCGGCCCCGCCGGCCGCTGCCGATCCCTGCCGTGCCCCGGCCCCCGTCGCCGGCGCACCCCCGTCGAACCCGAGCACGAGGTGAGGTCTGTCATGACTGCTGTCGGAGCGGTCCCGGTGGTCGCGTCCTGGTCGGAGCCCGAGGGCATCCGGCCGCGCGGCACGGTCGTCGTGGTGCCCGGCCGCGGCGAGCACGCCGCGGTCTACGAGCGGTTCGGCCGCCGGGTCGCCGCCGACGGCTACCGGGTGTGGGCGGTGTCCGATCCGACCGTCGACGAGGAGCGGACCCGCTCCCAGGTGCGCGCGCTGCTCGACCGCACCCCCTCCGACGAGCCGGGGGAGGCCGGGCCGCCGCCGCGGGTGCTGGTCGGCTCGGACACCGGCGCGCTGTGGGCCGCCGGGCTGGCGGCGGCCGAACCGGCCGGGATCGACGGCCTCGTGCTGGCCGGGCTGCCCGGTGCCGGTGCCGCGACCGGCCCGGTGAGCTGGGACGACGAGCTCGCCCTGCGCACCTCCTGCCCGGCCCACCGCGGCCGGCTCGACGGCGACGACGCGGTCCGCCGCGGCGCGCTGACCGAGCCGGTCCCGGCCGGCTGGCGGGACCGGGCCCGGCCCGGCGCGATCGGCGTCCCGGTGCTCGGGCTGCACGGCGCGGCGGACGCGGTCAGCCCGGTCGACGACGTCCGCGGCTGGTACGCCGCACTGCCCGGCGCCGAGCTGGTGAGCATCGCCGACGGCGCGCACGACGCGCTCAACGACCAGACCCACCGGACCGCCGCGGCGACCGCGGTGCTGTTCCTGGAGCGGCTGCGCGGCGGCGCCGGTCCGATCGCCCGCACCGAACCGCTGGACGACGCCCGGGCCGCCGCCGCGGTGCTGGTCGGTCCGGTCGCGCTGGCCGCCGAGCTGGCCGGGCCGCGGCCGCCGGTGCTGCTCGACGTCCGGTGGGCGCTCGGCGACCCGCACGGCCGGGAGCACCACCGGGCCGGGCACCTGCCCGGCGCCGTCTACGTCGATCTCGACACCGAGCTGGCCCGGCACACCGGCGATCCGGCCGGCGGCAGGCATCCGCTGCCCGAGCCGGCCGACCTGCAGGCCGCCGCCCGCCGGTGGGGGGTGCGCGGGGACCGCCCGGTGGTGGTGTACGACGCGTCCGGCGGGCTCGCCGCGGCCCGCGCCTGGTGGCTGCTGCGCTGGGGCGGGCACCACGACGTCCGGCTGCTCGACGGCGGCCTGGCCGCCTGGCAGGACGCCGGGTTCGCGGTGCAGCTGGGCGAGGTGCCGGATCCGGAGCCGGGCGACGTGGTGCTCACCGGCGGCGGGCTGCCGGTGCTCGACGCCGACGGCGCCGCCGCGCTCGCGACCTCCGGGCTGCTGCTCGACGCCCGCGCCGGCGAGCGCTACCGCGGCGAGACCGAACCGGTCGATCCGCGGGCCGGGCACGTCCCCGGCGCGGTCAGCGCGCCGACCGGCGACAATCTCGGCCCGGACGGCCGGTTCCGGCCGCCGTCCGAGCTGCGCGAGCGGTTCGCCGCGCTCGGCGTGGACGGGCGCGACGTCGGCGTCTACTGCGGCTCCGGGGTGACCGCCGCGCACCAGGTCGCCGCGCTGGCCGCGATCGGCGTCCCGGCGGCGCTGTACCCCGGCTCCTGGTCGGCCTGGTCGAACGACCCGGCCCGCCCGGCCGCCACCGGGGCGGCGCCGTGACCGGCCCCGACCTCATCGATCGCGATCCGCGATCGGTACCGATGCGGATTCGTCGCTGGACCGCGGCCGCCCCCGCGGGCTTCACTCACCGGGTGGACACGACGACCCCGCTCGGGCCCGCGGCTGCGCCGCGCAGCCCCGTGGCAGCGCCGCGCCGCGGCGGGTCGTCGTGCGCCCGGCCCGCCGGGGTCATCGGTGCCGCACTGACCCGGCGCCGGGTGATCGACCACGGCACGGTCGGCTCCACGGGCTGTCGGGCCTGCTGAGACCCGGCCGCAGCGCCGCCCCGGGTCGGACCCCCGCGTCCCGCGCGCCCGCCCGCGCGCCGCCCCGACGACCCGCCCCGCGCGGGTCGCCGCCCTGCCGTGCCCACGGCCGGGCCGACCACGGAAGCAGGACCGCCGTGACCAGCACCCTGACCGATCCCGCCGCGTTGCCCGGCTGGACCACCGATCCGGCCGCCCGCGCCGCCGCCCGGCTCGACCGGTCCGGCTTCGATCCCGGCTCCGATCCGGACGCCGTCGTCGTCGCCGGTTCGGTGGACGAGGTCGCCGCGGTGCTGGCGCACGCGACCGCCACCGGCACCCCGGTCGTCGTCCGCGGGGCGGGCAGCGGACTGTCCGGCGGCGCCGTCGCCGGGGCCGGCAGCATCGTGCTCGACCTGAGCGGGCTGGACCGGATCGTCGAGATCTCCCCGGCCGACGAGTACGCCGTCGTCGAGGCCGGTGTGATCACCGCCGACCTGGACGCGGCCGCCGCCGCGCACGGCCTGCGCTACGCCCCGGACCCGGCCAGCCTGGCGATCTCCACGATCGGCGGGAACATCGCCACCAACGCCGGCGGCCTGCGCTGCGCCAAGTACGGCGTCACCCGCGACTCGGTGCTCGGCCTGGACGTGGTGCTCGCCGACGGCCGCCGGATCTCGACCGGGCGGCGCACCGTGAAGGGCGTCGCCGGGTACGACCTGACCGGCCTGTTCGTCGGCTCCGAGGGCACCCTCGGGGTGGTCGTCGGGGCGACCCTGCGGCTGCGCCCGGCGCCGGTCGCCACCGCGACCCTCGCCGCCTGGTTCGACGGGATCGGTGCGGCCGCCGCGGCCGCCGCCGCGATCACCGCGGCCCGGCTGCAGCCCTCGGTCGCCGAGCTGCTCGACACCGCCTGCCTGACCGCGATCGCCGAGGCGGGCGGGCCCGCACCGCGCGGCGGCGCGTTCCTGCTGGTGCAGACCGACGGGTTCGGCGCCGACGCCGAGATCGACGCCGTCCGGGCGGTGGTCGAGCCGCTCGCCGGGCCCGGCTCGGTGGAGGTCGCGGCCGATCCGGCCGGGGCCGAGGCGCTGCTCGCCACCCGCCGGGCCGGGCTGCCCGCGCTGGAACGCCTCGGCCGGGTGCTGGTCGAGGACGTCGCGGTACCCCGGTCCCGGCTCGCCGAGGCGGTCGGCGCGATCGCCGCGATCTCGGACCGCACCGGGATCCGGATCGCGACGATGGCGCACGCCGGCGACGGCAACCTGCACCCGATCCTCGTCCTCGAACCCGGCCGGGAGCTCGACGAGCAGGTCTGGGCGTGCGCCGGCGAGGTGTTCACGACCGCGCTGCGGCTCGGCGGGACCCTCACCGGCGAGCACGGCGTCGGCCTGCTCAAGCGCCGCTGGCTGCGCGACGAGCTGGGCGACGACGTCGTCGACCTGCAGCAGCAGCTGCGTGCGGTGTTCGACCCGCGCGGCGTCCTCAATCCCGGCAAGGCGATCTGACCGGCCCCGTCGACCACCGCCCCGTCCGACCACCGGCACCGTCCGACCACCGCCGACCACCCTGGAGACACCCGTGCCCACCGACGCCGTCCCGCCGACCGCGGCCCGCACCGTCGAGTTCATCTCGCTCTCGCACCTCAACCCGTCCACCGAGCTGGCCCCGCGCCCCACCCGCGGCATCGACCTGGACTACTTCCGCCGCTACGTGCGCACCCTGGAGGAGTCCGGCTACGACTACACGCTGCTGCCCTACGGCTCGTCGTCGGCGGACTCGTTCGTCGTCGCCTCCGCGGTCGGGCAGCTCACCGAGCGGCTCCGGCCGATCGTCGCGGTCCGCCCGAACACGGCGTACCCGCTGGTCGTCGCCCAGCAGCTGGCCACCCTCGACCAGCTCACCGAGGGCCGCGCCGTCGTGCACCTGATCTCCGGCGGCAACGACGCCGAGCAGGCCCGGCACGGCGACTACCTGCCCAAGCAGCGCCGCTACGCCCGCACGAGCGAGTTCATCGAGCTGCTGCGCCGGGCCTGGGCCGAGCCCGAGCCGTTCTCGCACGACGGCGACTTCTACCGGTTCGACGACTTCGGCCCCGGCTTCCGGCCCTACGGCGACACCATCCCGATCTCCATCGGCGGCCAGTCCGACGAGGCGTTCGAGATCGGCGGCAGGCAGGCCGACGTGTTCAGCTTCTGGGGCGAGCCGCTCGGCGAGATCCGCGCCCAGATCCAGCGGGTGCACGACATCGCCGACGCCGCGGGCCGCCCGCGGCCGCGGATCTGGGTGACCTTCCGCCCGATCATCGACCGCACCGACGAGCTGGCCTGGCGCAAGGCCTACGACTACGCCGAGAAGATCGGCGCCACCTTCGGCCAGGGCACCTTCGGCAAGCGGTACCTGAAGGACACCCCGGAGAACGTCGGCTCCCGGCGGGCGCTCGACTTCGCCGCCCGCTCCGAGGTCTACGACCGGGCACTGTGGACCCGCACCGCGTCGGTGACCAACGGTGCCGGCGCGGCCACCGCACTGGTCGGCACCCCGGAGACGGTGGCCGCCGCGATCGTGGACTACGTCGACGTCGGCGCCGACCTGGTCTCGATCCGCGGCTACGACACCCTCGCCGATGCCGCCGACTACGGCCGGTACGTGCTGCCGCTGGTCCGCCAGGAGCTCGCACACCGGGCCGCCACCGGCCGCCGCGGCACCCTGCAGGCCGAGCACCCGGGCGCGCTCGCCCCCGGCTTCGACGCCGACGCGCTGGCCGGCGTCCGGTGACCGCGCTGGACGAGCGCAGCACCGCGCTCCCCGTCCCGGACCTGTCCGAGGAGGGGCTGGCCGCGGTCACCGCCGAGCTGGCCGGCACCGCGCAGCGCTACGACCGCAGCGGCGAGATCCCGCGCGCCGGGATCGACGCCGTGCACCGGGCCGGGCTGCTCACCGCGACCGTCGCCGAGCGGTTCGGCGGGCCGGGGGTGTCCGCCCGGGACGCCGCCCGGATCCTGGTCGCGCTCGGCGAGGGCGACCCGTCGGTGGCGCTGCTCGCCGCGAACACCCTGGCCACCCACCAGGGCCAGGCCGCGGCCGGGAGCTGGCCGGCCGCCCGCTACGCCGAGGTGCTGCGCCGCTCGGCCCGCGAGCCCACCCTGCTGAACGCGGTCCGGGCCGAGCCCGAGCTGGGCGCCCCGGCCCGCGGCGGGCTCCCGGCGACCGTCGCCCGGCGCATCGCGGGCGGCTGGTCGCTGTCCGGGCGCAAGGCGTACGCCACCGGCGGCACCGCGCTGGCCTACCACGTGGTGTGGGCGACCGCCGACGAACCGGACGGCGACCCGGACGCGCCCCGGGTCGGGCACCTGATCGTGCCCGCGGACCTGCCCGGGATCACCTGGATCGACACCTGGGACCACCTGGGGCTGCGCGCGTCGAACACGCACGACGTCGTCTACGACGAGGTGGCGCTGCCCGCGGACGCGTTCGTCGAGATCCCGCGCGGCGCCGACGGCGTCTACCGGGACCCGGCCGCCGTCGCCGGGCCGGCGAGCTTCGGCCATCCGGCGCTCTACGTCGGCGTCGCCCGGGCGGCCCGGGCCGCGTTCGTCCGGTACGCCCGCGAGCGGGTCCCGGCCGCGCTCGGCCGGCCGATCGCCGAGACCGAGCGGATCCGCACCGTCGCCGGCGAGATCGACGCGCTCGTCGCGCAGGCCGAGACGCTGCTGTTCGGCACGCTGCTGCGGATCGAGGCCGGCGACACCGCGCACCTGCCGCAGCTGTCGGTGCTGAAGGTGCAGATCGCCCGCTCGGTGGTCGCGGCGGTGGAGACCGCCGTCGCCGCACTGGGCAATCCCGCGCTCACCCGTCACCAGCCGTTCGAACGGCATCTGCGTGACGTCCTGTGCGTCCGGGTGCATCCCCCGCAGGCGGACGCCGCGCTGCTCGACGCCGGCCGCCGCCTCCTCACCCGCTGACCACCGAGAAGAGAGCACGACCTGCCATGAGAACGTCCCACACCGCGCGACGGCTGTTCCGGATCGCGATCGGCCTGCTGGCCGCGACCGTCCTGGCCACCGCCTGCAGCCCCGGCGCCGCGCAGACCGGCGGCTCCGGTGAGCCGCGGGCCGGCGGCGACCTGACCTTCCTCATCGACTCGCTCGGCGACACCTGGATCCCGAACAACTCGGCGATCTCCAGCTTCCAGGGCCACGTCTGGGGGCACGTCACCGACAAGCTCGTCCACGTCGACGAGACCGGCACCGTGTCGCCGTGGGTCGCGCAGAGCTGGGACCGCAACGACGACGCCACCGAGTTCACCCTGCGCCTGCGGCCCGGCGTCACCTTCTCCGACGGCACCCCGGTGGACGCCGCCGCCGTCGTCGCCAATCTCGACCTGTGGGCCAGGGGCCGCCCGGACGACGGGATCCGGCCGATCGGGCTGTTCCCCAAGACCTACGACAGCGCCGAGGCGGTCGACCCGGCGACGGTGCGGGTCCGCTTCTCGTCGCCGACCCTGGGCTTCGTCCCGACCCTGGGCTACCACGGCTCGATCCTGATCTCGCCGGCCACGCTCGCCCGGCCGGCCGCCGAGCAGGCCGACCTGTCGAACAGCATCGGATCCGGCCCGTACGTCGTCGAGTCCTGGCGCGACGACGACTCGGTGGTGCTCCGCAAGCGCGACGACTACGACTGGGCGCCCGAGGTGTTCGAGCACCAGGGCGCGGCCCGGATCGACACCATCACCTACAAGGTCGTCTCCGAGCAGCCGGTGCGCACCTCCTCGGTCCGCTCCGGGCAGGCCGACGTCGCCTACAACCCGTCGCCGAAGGAGCTGGAGAGCTTCCGGGCCGAGGGGTTCACCACCGCCACGCCGCGCTATCTCGGGTTCGTCAACGGCTTCGCGGTGAACACCGCCGCCGCCCCGTTCGACGACCTGCGGGTCCGGCAGGCGCTGCAGCACGGCCTGGACCGCGACGAGATCATCTCCACCGTCTACACCCCGGACTGGCTGCCCGCCGAGTCGTTCCTGCAGAGCAACGTGCCGGGCGCGACCGACCACTCGGCGTCGTTCGCGTTCGACCGGGCCCGGGCCGAGCAGCTGCTCGACGAGGCGGGCTGGGTGCGCGGCGCCGACGGCACCCGGGCCAAGGACGGGACGCCGCTGTCGGTCACCCTGCACCCCAACCCGTACCTGGCGACCTCGACCGCGGTCGACGAGCTGATCGCCCAGCAGCTGCGGGCCATCGGGTTCACCGTCGAGATCCAGTCGTTCGACGTCGTCACCTACACCCAGCGGGTGGAGATCGGCTCGGTCCCGCTCTACGAGGTCACCCGCAGCATCATCGACGCCGGCACGGTCAGCGGCATCCTGACCGACGCGGACAACGGCGAGAACTGGTTCGGCGTCGGGCAGAGCGACCCGAAGCTGGTCGAGCTGGCGAGCGGCATCGCCGGCGCCAGCGACCCGGCCGCCCGGGACGCGCAGCTCGACGAGCTGCAGGCGCACGTGCTCGACCAGGCGTACTTCGTGCCGATCACGCAGATCGTGCAGCGGATCTACCTGCAGTCCCCGCGGGTGCACGACGTGACCTACAACGGCGTCGCCTACGCCAACTACTACACGGCCTGGATCGGGGACTGAGGCCGCCGTGAACCGGGACTGGACCGGCTATGCACTGCGCCGGGCGGGGCAGGCCGTCGTCGTGGTGCTGCTGGCCTACGTGTTCACCTTCGTGGTGATCAGCGTGCTGCCGGGTGATCCGGTGACCGCCACCCTGCGCAACCCGGAGAACGGGTTCAGCGAGGAGGAGATCGCCCGGATCATCGCCTACTACGGCCTCGACCAGCCGGTGTACGTGCAGCTGTGGGAGGCGCTGTCCCGGTTCCTGGTCGGCGACCTCGGGCTGTCCCTGCGGTCCGACCGGCCGGTCGCGGACATGCTGGGCGAGGTGCTCGGGTCGACGCTCGCGCTGGCCGGCACCGCGTTCGTGGTGGCCGTGGTGCTGGCCTTCGGGATCGCGCTCGGCGCGCAGTACCTGCCGCGCCCGTTCGGCCCGGCGCTGCGGGCGTTCCCGTCGCTGTTCCTGTCGGTGCCGAACTTCCTGATCGGGCTGCTGCTGATCCAGCTGTTCTCCTTCCAGCTGGGGCTGTTCCGGGCGATCGACGCCGACTCGCCGACGGCGACCTTCTTCGCCGCGCTCACCCTCGGCATCCCGGTGTCCGCGCAGATCGCCGAGGTGCTGATCGCCAACCTCGATCACGAGTCCCGCCAGGAGTACGCGGCGGTGGCCCGCTCACGCGGGCTCGGCCGGCCGGCGCTGCTGGTGGCGCACCTGCTCAAGCCGTCGTCGCTGCCGGTGGTGACGGTGCTCGCGCTGACCGTCGGCGAGCTGCTCGGCGGCGCCGTCATCACCGAGGCGGTGTTCGGGCGGACCGGCGTCGGCTCGCTCGTCGAGCGGTCCGTCGCGATGCAGGACCTGCCGGTGCTGCAGGCGGTGGTGGCGCTCGCGGCCGTCGTGTTCGTCGTCGTCAACCTGGTGGCCGACCTGGTGTACCCGCTGCTCGATCCGCGGGTGTCGCTGCAGGCCGGCCCCGAACGAGGGGTGGCCGCCCGATGACCGTCTCCACCGTCTCCGGTTCGGCCACCGCGCCCCGCGGCCCGGACCGCGCCCCCGCCCGCCGGGTCCCGGCCGGGGTGGTGCTGTCGTTCCTGGTGATCGCCCTGGTCGTCGCCTGGTCGGTGGCGCCGGGGCTGTTCACCGCGCAGGACCCGGTCGACGGGGTGCCGGCCGACCTGTTCCTGCCGCCGAGCGCCGAGCACCTGTTCGGCACCGACCACCTGGGCCGGGACCTGTTCAGCCGGGTCGTGCACGGCACCTCGTCGTCGGTGACCAGCGCGCTCGTCGCGGTCGCCATCGGGGTGCTCAGCGGCGGCCTGATCGGGCTGCTCGCCGGGTTCCTCGGCGGGCTGGTCGACGTGGTTCTGGCCCGGTTCGTCGACGTGCTGCTGGCGATCCCCAGCTTCCTGCTGGCCGTCGTCGTGGTCTCGGCGCTCGGCTTCCAGACCATCAACGCGGCCATCGCGACCGGCATCTCGGCGGTCGCCGTGTTCGCCAGGGTGATGCGCTCGGAGGTGCTCAAGACCCGCAGCGCCGTCTACGTGGAGGCGGCGCTGCTGCTCGGCGGGTCGCGCACGCACGTGCTGCTGCGGCACGTGCTGCCCAACGCGTCGCGCTCGGTGCTGCAGCTCGCCGTGCTGCACTTCGGCCTGTCGATCCTGGTGATCGCCGGCCTGGCCTTCCTCGGCTACGGCGACCCGCCGCCCGCGTCGGACTGGGGGCTGCTCGTCGCCTCCGGCAAGGACCACCCGATGGCGCCCTGGCTGGTGTGGGCGCCCGCGCTCGTCACGATCGTCACCGTCCTCTCCGTGAACAGGATCAGCCGATGGCTCCGCACGACCGACTGACCGCACCGCTGCTGCGGGTCACCGACCTGTCCGTGTCCTACGCCGGCCGCCCGACGGTGTCCGGTGTGGACCTCACCCTGCACGCGGGCGGCTCGCTCGCGCTGATCGGCGAGTCCGGTTCCGGCAAGTCCACCATCGCCCGCTCGGTGCTGCGGCTGCTGCCGGACACCGGCCGGGCGACCGGCCGGGTCGAGATCGACGGCACCGAGGTGCTCGGGCTGCCCGAGCGGCGGTTCCGGTCGCTGCGCGGACGCACCCTGGGCTTCGTCCCGCAGGACCCGGGCAGCGCCCTCAACCCGGTCCGGACGATCGGCTCGCAGGGACTGGAGGCCGCCGCGCTCGCCGACGGCACCGAGCCGGGCGGGCGCCGCGGGCTGGTCCTCGACACCCTCGCGCGGGTCGGCCTCCCGGATCCCCGCCGGGTGTTCGACGCCTACCCGCACGAGCTGTCCGGCGGCATGCTGCAGCGGGTCCTGATCGGGCTCGCCGTGCTGCCCGGGCCGTCGCTGCTGGTGGCCGACGAACCCACCTCCGCGCTCGACGTCACCATCGCCCGGCACATCCTGGACCTGCTCTCCGAGCTGCGCGGGAGCCTCGGCATCGGGCTGCTGCTGATCACCCACGACCTGGCGATCGCCGCCGACCGGGCCGACGACCTCGTCGTGCTCAAGGACGGCGCGGTGCAGGAGTCGGGGCCGACCGCCGCGGTGTTCGACCGGCCGTCGTCGGTGTACGCGCGGCGGCTGCACGCCGACGTGCCCGCGCTGAACCCGGACCGCTGGGCCGAGCAGCGCGCCGCGGGTGCGGCCCGGCTCGCCGATCCGGCGACTCCGGCCGCGATCGAGGTGTCGCAGGTCGCGAAGGCGTTCGGCAGCGGCCGGTCCCGCGTCGCCGCGGTCGACGACGTGTCGTTCACCGTCCGCCGCGGCACCACGCACGCGCTGGTCGGCGAGTCCGGCTCCGGCAAGACCACCGCGATCCGGCTGCTGCTCGGGCTGGAACGCCCGGACACCGGGCGGATCGCCGTCGCCGGCGCGGCGCTGGAGTCCCGCTCGCCCGCGGCGCTGCGCGAGCTGCGCAGGCACCTGCAGCTGGTCTACCAGAACCCGTTCACCTCGCTGGATCCGATGTGGAAGGTGGAACGCCTGGTCCGCGAGCCGCTGGACCGCTTCCGGGTGGGCGACCGGCGCGAGCGGGCCGGCCGGGTGCGGGCGGCGACCGCGTCGGTCGGGCTCTCCGACGACCTGCTCGGACGACGGCCCGCGGCACTGTCCGGCGGGCAGCGGCAGCGGGTCGCGATCGCCAGGGCGCTGGTGCTCGAACCGGACGTGATCGTGTTCGACGAGCCGACCTCGGCGCTGGACGTGACGGTGCAGGCCGGGATCGTGGAGACGCTGCTGCGGCTGCAGGCCGAACGCGGCCTGACCTACGTGTTCGTCTCGCACGACCTGTCCCTGATCCGCCAGCTCGCGCACACCGTGTCCGTGCTGCGCCACGGCCGGGTCGTCGAGCAGGGCGAGGTCGGCGCGGTGTTCGACGACCCGCAGGACGACTACACCCGCACCCTGCTGGACTCGCTCCCCGGCACCGAGCGGGCCGCCGCGTGACCGCCGGGGCAGCACCGGTCACGGCGGCCCGCCCGGTGACCGCGCTCGGGTTCAACACCCGGGTCTCCTGGACCGACGACGCGGGCCCGGCCGCCGGGCTGGCCGACGGCATCGCGCTCTACGAGGCCGCCGAGGAGCTCGGCTACCAGTCCGGCTGGGCCTACCAGCGGCACTTCGACCACTACCTGTCCTCACCGCTGCCGTTCTTCGCCGCGGTCGGCCGGCACACCTCCCGGATCCGGCTCGGCTCGGCCGTGCTCCCGATGCGCTACCAGGACCCGGTGCTGCTCGCCGAGGCCGCGGGCACCACCGATCTGCTCGTCGGCGGGCGGCTGGAGCTGGCGCTGGCGACCGGCTCGACCGCGAGCTGGGACGCGGTGTTCGGCGCCGTCGACACCGACCCGCGGACCGAGGCGAACCGGCGGCTCGACCGGTTCCTCGCCGCGGTCTCCGGTGCGCCGCTGCACGTCGTCGACGGCCCCGGCCAGGGCGCCCCGGTCGGCACCGAGATCCGGGTGACCCCGCACAGCCCCGGCCTGCGCGGCCGGCTGCGGATCGGCGCGGCGAGCGTCGGCTCGGCGGTGCGGGCCGCCCGCCGCGGCCTGGGCCTGATCACCGGGACCGTGCTGCACGGCATCGCCGACGGCGAGACGTTCCCGCAGTACCAGGCCCGGCTGATCACCGCCTACCGGGACACCTGGCGCGCCGAGCACGGCACCGAGCCGCCACCGGTCGCGGCGGCGGCGTCGATCCTGCCCGGCACCTCCGCCGAGCTGCGCGCCCGCTACGCCGCCTACGACGAGGAACGCCGCACCCGGGGGATGGCCACCTCGCGCCCGCAGGGCGCGCTGGAGCCGGTGATCACCGCGGCACTGCCGGCCGGGCAGCAGATCAGCCCGGTGCACCACGGCACCCCCGACGAGGTGGTGGCCGCGCTGCTCGCCGACCCGGGGATCGCCGCCGCCGACGAGATCGTGCTGTTCCTGCCGCCCGCGTTCGGGCCGGCGCAGAACCGGCGGCTGATCACCGACCTGGCCACCACCGTCGCCCCGGCACTGGGGTGGGCGCCGGCCTGACCGCGTGCGACGGCCGCCGCACACGCGCGGACTAGGGTGAGCCGGTGTCGAGATCGGTGCTGAGGACCCTCCGGTGACCGGGCGCGCCCCGAACCCGGCCCGCGGTTCGGAGATCCAGTCGGTGGCGCGCGCGGCGACCGTGCTCGGCCTCGTCGTGGACAGCGACGGGGGGCTCACCACCACCGAGATCGCCAAGATCACCGGGATGACGGTGTCCACCGTGCACCGGCTCGCGCACACCCTGGTCGCCGGGAACCTGCTGTGCCGCGACGCCTCGTCGGACCGGTTCCTGCCCGGCCCGCTGCTGCTGCGGCTGGCCCGCAAGTCGCTCGGCGCCTCGGGCGTGCCGGAGGCGGCCGACGTGCTGAAGGAGCTGGCCGACCGGACCGGCGAGACGGCCAGCATCGGCATGCGCCGCGGCGACGAGGTGCTGGTGGTGCTGTCGGTGCCCTCGACCCGCCCGCTGCGCTACACCGGGCGGCCGGGGGAGCGGGTGCCGCTGCTGGAGTCGGCGATCGGCTGCGCGATCGTCGCGTTCGGCACCGATCCGCTCGGGCACGCCGCGCAGGTGCTGTCCCGGGCCGGCGCCCCGGAGACCTGGCTGGCCGAGGTCGACCTGATGGCCACCCAGTTCCGCGGCTACGCGGTGCTCGACGACCCGCACGACGACGCGCTGCGGGCGATCGCCGCGCCGGTCGTCGGGGCCGGCGACGTGGTGCGGATGGGCGTCGAGATCCAGGGCCCGGTGAGCAGGCTGCCCGACGACGCCCTGGACGGGATCGGCGCACTCGTCCGCTCCGCCGCCGACGCGCTGGAGGGCCTGCCGGTGTCGATGGCGTTCGGGGAGTTCTGAACCGGCCCCCGTCCGCTGCGGAATGGACACGTGTCCGTACATTGCGCACTGCGCGAACGTGTCCCGCATCGCGCAAATCGCCTGTTGACGGGGGTCGTCGCGGCTCCTTACGGTGACCAGCGTGACGGGTTCCGAGATCGTGGTGTCGCCGAACCACGTCGTGTTCGACCTCCCCGAGATGGTCGCCGTCGCCGAGGGGCTGTTCGCCGGCGCCGGGCTCGACGTCCGGTTCGAGACCCCCGCCGACCGGTCCGCCGACACCCGGCGCAATCCCGCCGTCCGGCACAAGGAGTCGCAGTTCTCCGCGGCCCGGGCCGACGTCTACAACGTCTGCGAGTGGGGCGGCATCGACCGGCTGGAGCGCGACGCCCGCGGCGGCCGGATCGGGCACCTGCGGGCGGCCGTCGTCGCCCAGGCGCTGGTCAGCCTCGATCCGGAGCTGAACGAGCCGCACGACGTGGCCGACGTGCCGGTGTCGATCAACGAGTACACCGGCTCCCACTACACCGCGCTGCACCTGCTGGAGGGCACCGTCCCGCGGCAGCGGATCACCCTGGTGCACGGCGGCCCGCCCGCCGAGCGGCTGGACGCGCTGCTCACCGGGCGCACCCGGGCCACGATGCTGATGGAGCCGTTCTTGTCCGCCGCGCTGGTGCACGGCGCGCACGTGCTCGGCACCTACACCTACCGCGGCTCGCAGGTCGTCGCCCCGCACCTGACCGCCGCCGCGCAGGAGGCCTACCGCGCCGCCGTCGACCGGGCCGTCGACCTGATCAACGCCGACCGGGACCGCTGGGCGCCGCTGATCGCCGCCGAGGCGGGCGGTCTGCTCGATCCGGCCGACCTGCGCCGCGACTACCACCGCTACACCCACATCGTTCCCTTCACCGAGCAGCGGTTCACCGAGACTTACGCCTGGATGCGCTCCTGGCGGCTCACCGACGGCCGCTCCGGCTACGAGACGCTGCGGGCACTGCGGTGAACGGGCTGCTCACCCGGCGCAGGCACATCGACCTGTGCCACATCAACGGCGGGACCTGTCCGGGGCGCTGACGCCCCGCACACCCGTCCGCCCGGCCGGCCGCACCTGCGCGCCCGGCCGCCTCGCCGCGCCCCCGCGCGGACCCGCCCCCTCCGGAGCCCCCGCATGCCCGCACACACCCTGTCCACCGACCGGCGCACCGTGCTGCGCGCCGTCCTGCTCGGCGCCGCCGGGCTCACCGCCGCCCCGCTGCTGTCCGCCTGCGGCGGCGGCGCCGCCCCCGCCGGGCGGATCTCCGCCCGGGTCGAGGACTCCGGCGCGGGCACCGCGAGCTCGGTGATCCGCCCGGTCGCCGAGCAGAACGGCCTGCTCGACGGCCTCGATCTCACCTACATCGCCGGGACCGGCCCCGGCGACGTGCAGAACAAGCTGCTCTCCGGGGCGCTCGACGTCGCCAGCTTCGGCCCGCTCGGCGCGGTCGTCGCCGGGGAGGCCGGCTCGGACGTCGTGCTGTTCTCGGCGAACCTGACCAACCACGTCCGCTGGCTGGTCCCGGAGAACAGCCCCTACCGGACGCCGGCCGACCTGCGCGGCAGGCGGGTCGCGACGCCGCCGAACAACAGCGACGCGTTCCGCTCCACCCAGCTCGCGGCCGCCGTCAACGGCACCGACCTGAACGACGAGTACGAGCTGTTCCCGGGTGCGGTGCTGGCCGGGTTGGCGCTGTTCGACCGCGGCGACGTCGACGCGATCGTCACCATCGAGCCGAACGCGACCCGCCTCGTCGGCCGGGGCGCCCGGCAGATCGCCACCGTCGGGGAGGAGTGGTCGCGGGGCACCGGGGAGGACCCGGCCGCGCTCGTCCTCAACGGCCAGGGCACGGTGCGCTCGTTCCTGGACGAGAACCCGGACGCCGTCCGGGCGGTCGCCGATCTGCGGGTCGGCGCGCACGAGGTGATCCGGGAGCGTCCGGAGATCCTCGCCGAGCTGCACGAGGTCTACGGGATTCCGGCCGAGGAGCGCGCGGCGATCGAGCTGCTGCCGGAGCGGATGCGCGAGGTCTATCCGGTCGAGTGGGGCCCGGCGGTCTTCGCGAACCTGCAGCGCCAGGTCGAGGTCGCCCAGCAGGTCGGGCTGGTGACGGCGGTGCCGGAGCAGCTGCCCTGGATCGACCTGGAGACCCTGTGACCAGCACCGACACCGCAGCCGGCCGGACCGCGGCGGCACCGGCCGGCCGGCCCACCGGGACCGTCCCGCCGGCGGAGCGCCCCGCCGTCCCGGCTCCGCCGCGCCGCCGCCTGCTGCGCGCGGCCGGGCCCGCCGCGCTGTTCCTGGTCCTCGCCGCGCTGGCCTGGCAGCTGATGGCGGTGCTGCTCGACTCGGTGCTGGTGCCGACCGTCGGCGACGTCGCGACCGAGCTCGTCGGCATCGTCGTCGACGGCTCGTTCGCCGAGCAGCTCGGGATCACCGTGCTGCGCGTCGCGCTCGGCTTCGCGCTCGCCTTCCTGGTCGCCATCGCCGTCGGGATCGCGATGGGGCGCAACGAGTTCGCCCGCCGGTTCTTCGAGCCCGCGGTGCTGCTCGGGCTGACCATCCCCGGGCTGGTGTGGGCGCTGCTGTGCGTGATCTGGTTCGGCGTCGGCCTCGCCAACCCGGTCATCGCGGTCGCCCTCGCCTCGGCGCCCGCGCTGGTGCTGACGATCTACCAGGGCGTCCGGTCGGTCGATCCGGACCTGCTGGAGATGGCGCACGTCTACCGGTTCTCCCGGACCACCCGGCTGCGCAGGCTGTGGCTGCCCGCGCTGGCGCCGTCGCTGTTCGCCGGGGCCCGCCTCGGCCTGTCCCTGGGCTGGAAGGTGATCGTGCTGGTCGAGGTGTTCGGCATGTCCTCCGGCGTCGGCTACCAGCTCAACAACGCGTTCGCCGGGCAGAACGTCGGCGCCGTGCTGGCCTGGACGCTGCTGTTCGCGGTGGTCATGGCGGTGCTGGAGTACGGCGTCCTGCAGGGCCTGGAACGGCGGGCGAGCCGCTGGCGGAAGGTGGTGTCGGTGTGAGCGCCCCGGCCATTACCCGGATCCGGCTGGACGGCATCGGCAAGACCTTCGTCGACGCCCGCTCCGGCGCCCCGCAGACCGTGCTGGAGGACTTCTCGCTCACCGTCGACGACGGCGAGCTGGTCGCCGTCGTCGGCGCGTCCGGCACCGGCAAGACCACCCTGCTGCACATCGTCGCCGGGCTGACCGTGCCCGAGCGCGGCACCGTCGAGATCGGACGGCCCCGGCTCGGCGTCGTGTTCCAGCAGCCCCGGCTGCTGGACTGGCTGCCGGTCCGGCAGAACGTCGTCCTCGCGCTGGACGCGGCCGGGCTCGACCCGGCCGCCGCGGACACCGTGCTCGACGCCGTCGGCCTCACCGAGTACGCCGGGGCCTACCCGAGCGTGCTGTCCGGCGGGCAGCGGCAGCGGGTCGCGGTGGCCCGCGCGTTCGCCGTCGAACCCGATCTGGTGCTGCTCGACGAGCCGTTCAGCGCCCTCGACGAGCTCACCGCCCGCAAGCTGCGACTGCTGCTGCAGCAGCTGTGGATGCAGCGCCCGCGCAGCGGGCTGCTGGTCACGCACAATCCGCTCGAGGCGGCGCTGCTCGCCGACCGGGTGATCGTGCTGGCCGGCCGGCCCGCCCGGATCGTCGCAGAGCACCGGGTGGACCGCACCCGGCCGCGTTCCGCGGAGGACCCGCACCTGTTCGACCTGCACACCCGGATCGTCGCCGCGCTCGCCTGAGCGCACCCGAGAGGAGACCCGCATGACCGACCGACCCCAGGTCACCATGGAGCTGCTGTCCCTGGTGTTCTCGCTGCCCCAGCTCGTCGCCCGGGACGAGGGCTACTTCGCCGAGGAGGGCGTCGACGTCGCGTTCGTCACCAAGGACTACGCGAACGCCGGCATCGCGCCGGTGGAGGACCACCAGCTGCTCAGCTCGTTCGGCTCGACCAAGTCGCACTTCGAGAGCGGCGAGGCGTCGCTCTACCGGGCCTGCGAGTGGGGCCAGGTGCGCCGCGCCGGGGACACCACGGTCGGCGGCCGGGTGGTCAGCAAGCGGGCCGCCGTCAACGGCCAGGCGATCATGGTCCGCGGCGACCATCCGGCGACCCACCCGCAGGACCTGGCCGGCGTCACCGTCGCGGTGAACTTCCACCACGGCTCGCACTACGTCGCGCTGCAGACGCTGGAGGGCTTCCTGCCGCGGGAGGAGATCAGCGTCGCGCACTACGGCGGCCCGCAGGTCCGGTTCGAGGCACTGCGCGACGGCACCGTCGAGGCGGCCGCGCTGATGGAGCCGTGGATCACCCTCGCCGAGAAGCAGGGCTACAAGATCCTCGCCGAGGCGTTCTACGTCGGCGCCGAGATCGCCAGCCCGCAGGTCGACGAGGACACCTACGCCCGGATCAACCGGGCCGTGGTGCGCGCGGTGCGCAAGCTCGACGAGGACCCGCGGCCCTACCTGCACCACCTCACCGCGGAGATCCCGCCGGAGCTGGGCACCGTCGAGCCGCACGAGATCCCGCTGGGCCGGCTGCGCTACGTCGATCCGGCGCCGTACCCGGAGGCCCAGTTCCGGCGGACCTACGACTGGATGGTGTCCTGGGGCCTGATCGAGGACGACCGCACCTTCGACTCGCTGGTCCAGAACCTGGTGGATGTCTGAGTGGATGTCTGAGCACGATCTCGCCGTGACGCGGCCACGCCCGGGCGTCCGGGCGTGGCCGCTCTACGTCGGCGGCTTCCTCGGCCCCTACGCCAGCACCATGGTCACGCCGATGGTGCCCGAGGTGGCGGACGGGCTGGCGACCACACCGGAGCTGGCCGCCGCGGCCGTCACCGCGTACATGCTCCCGTTCGCCGCGGTGATGCTGGTGTCCGGCACGCTGGCCGAGCGCTGGGGCCGGGCCCGCACCATGCAGGTGTCGCTGGTCGCGTTCGTCGTCGCCTGCGGGCTGTGCGTGCTCGCCCCGGGGATCGGGTGGTTCCTCGCGGCGCGTGCCCTGCAGGGCGTCACGAACGCGTTCACCACCCCGCTGCTGGTCGCCGCGATCACCGACCTGGTCCCGCGGGCCGGGCTGGGCCGCGCGCTCGGCTTGTTCGCCGGGATGCAGGCGGCCGGGCAGGCGGCCAGCCCGCTGGTGTCCGGTCCGTCGGCGGCCCTGGACTGGCGGCTGGCGTTCGTGTTCCCGGCGCTGGTCGCGCTGGTGCTCGCGGCACTGCCGCCGACGATGACGGCCGGCCCGCCCCGGACCGGCCCGCCGCCGGTGCGCGCCCTGCTCAACCGGAACCTGGCGGTGGCCTGCGGGTTGTCGTTCCTGTGCTACCTGGCGGCGGTCGGGCTGACCGTGCTGGCGATCCTGCGCGCCGCCGACGACTTCGGCCTGGGCCCCTGGGAGCGCGGCCTGCTCGCGTCGTCGTTCGGGGTGGCCGGGCTGCTCGCCGCGCCGCTGCTCGGCCGCCGATTGGACCGGCTCGGTCCGCGCCGCACCGGTGTCGGGATGAACCTGCTGCTCGCGGCCGGTCTGGTGGTCGCCGCGGTCGGGCCGACCGTGCTGCTGCTGGGGATCGGGATCGCCGCCGTCGGCGTCGCGGTGACCGGGCTGCGGACCACGGTGAACGCGATCGCCGCGACCAGCACCGAGGGGAACCGGGCCGGGGCGGCGTCGCTGGCGCTGTCGTTCCAGTTCTTCGGCGGGGCACTGGCGCCGCTGCTGTGGGTGCCGCTCTACAGCGGGGCGGGCGCGGCCGGGTTCGCCGCGACCGCCGTCGCACCGGCGCTGGCGCTGCTGCTGCTGTTCGCCCTCGGCCCGCGCCGCGGGACCGCGCGGCCGCTGTGACCGATCCCGCGCCGGGTTGCGTGGTGACGCGGTGCTCTGTTGCGCTCGTGGGGTGGGAGGAAGCGAGCTGACCCGCCGGCTGTGGGTCGACCTGGGCCGGGTGCACGCCCAGGCCTGTCGGGCACCCCGCAGCCGCTGAACACCCCCCACCACCCCGGAAGGTCCCCGTGCCCGACGCACCCCTGACCATGCACTGGTTCCTGCCCACGATGGGCGACGGCCGCCATCTCGTCGGCGGCGGCCACGGCAACGCCACCGGCTCGGCGGGCACCATCCGCCCGGCCTCGA
Organism: Pseudonocardia kongjuensis; assembly: GCF_039526905.1. Lineage (NCBI taxonomy): Bacteria > Bacillati > Actinomycetota > Actinomycetes > Pseudonocardiales > Pseudonocardiaceae > Pseudonocardia > Pseudonocardia kongjuensis. Next base: position 98,530 of record NZ_BAAAJK010000009.1, read on the forward strand.
TCGGCTACCTCACCCAGGTCGCCCGGGCCGCCGAGCAGGCCGGCTTCGACGGGGCGCTGACCCCGACCGGCGCCTGGTGCGAGGACGCCTGGATCACCACCGCGATGCTCGTCGCGCACACCGAGCGGCTGAAGTTCCTGGTCGCGTTCCGGCCCGGCTCGATCTCGCCGACCCTGGCCGCACAGCAGGCCGCGAGCTTCCAGCGGCACTCCGGCGGGCGGCTGCTGCTCAACGTCGTCACCGGCGGCGAGTCCCGCGAGCAGCGCGCCTACGGCGACTTCCTCGACAAGGACGCCCGCTACGCCCGCACCGGCGAGTTCCTGTCGGTGGTGACCCGGCTGTGGCGCGGCGAGACCGTCGACCTGGACGGCGAGCACCTGCGGGTGGAGGCCGCGTCGCTGTCCCGGCTGCCCGATCCGGTGCCGCCGGTGTACTTCGGCGGATCGTCCCCGGCCGCCGGTGACATCGCCGCCGAGCACGCCGACGTCTACCTCACCTGGGGCGAGCCGGTCGAGCAGGTCCGGGAGAAGGTCGGCTGGATCCGCAAGCTCGCCGCCGACCGCGGGCGCACCGTCCGGTTCGGCATCCGGCTGCACGTCATCACCCGGGACACCGCGGCGGAGGCGTGGGCGCAGGCGCAGAAGCTGCTCGACGCGCTCGACCCGGACACGATCGCCGGGGTCCAGCAGGGCCTGGCCGCGTCCGAGTCGGAGGGGCAGCGCCGGATGCGTGCCCTGCACGGCGGGTCGCGGGAGAACCTCACCATCGCCCCGAACCTGTGGGCGGGAGTGGGACTCGTCCGCGGCGGCGCCGGGACCGCGCTGGTCGGCTCGCACACCGAGGTCGCCGACCGGATCGCCGACTACCACGCCGCCGGGATCGACGAGTTCGTCCTCTCCGGGTACCCGCACCTGGAGGAGGCCTGGTGGATGGGGGAGGGGGTGCTGCCGGTGCTGCGCGAGCCCGGCCTGTGGTCCCCGCCGGACGGCGCCGTCGTCGAGGCCGACGAAGCCCGCTCGGTGCCGTTCGCCGCGGACTACCGCAGGTGAGCACCGCGAGCGGCACGGCACCCACCGCCCCGGACAGCCCGGCGGCGCGGCGCAAGGTCCTGATCGCCTCGCTGGTCGGCACCACCATCGAGTGGTACGACTTCTTCCTCTACGCCACCGCGGCCGGCCTGGTCTTCCCGATCCTGTTCTTCCCGTCCGACGACCCGACCGTCGGCACCCTGCTCGCGTTCGGCACGTTCGCGGTCGGGTTCGTCGCCCGCCCGGTCGGCGCGGTGATCTTCGGGCACATCGGCGACCGGGTCGGCCGCAAGCAGACCCTGGTCGCGACGATGCTGCTGATGGGCGTCGCGACCGCGCTGATCGGGCTGCTGCCGCCGTACGCCGCGATCGGCGTCGCCGCGCCGCTGCTGCTGGTGCTGCTGCGGATCCTGCAGGGCGTCGCGGTCGGCGGCGAGTGGGGCGGCGCGGTGCTGCTCGCCATCGAGAACGCGCCGCCCGGGAAGCGCGGCCTCTACGGCAGCGTCCCGCAGATCGGCCTGGGCCTCGGGCTCGCGCTGGGCACCGGGGCGTTCGCGCTGCTCGCCGAGTTCCTCGACGACGAGACCTTCCTGGCCTACGGCTGGCGGGCCGCGTTCCTGGTGTCGGTGCTGCTGGTGGTCGTCGGGCTCGCGGTGCGGCTGACGATCCTGGAGACCCCGGAGTTCCGGAAGCTGCAGGAGACCGGGACGACGACGAAGGTCCCCGCCGTCGAGCTGTTCCGCACCCGGGTGCACCGCCGCGGGCTGGGCACCGGGATGCTCGCCCGCTGGGCCGAGGGCGCCGCGTTCAACACCTGGGGTGTCTTCGTCATCACCTACGCGGTGACCACCGTCGGGGTGGACCGGGTGCTCGTCCTGGTCGCGGTCACGGCCGGGGCGCTGCTGATGGCGGTGGTGACGCCGCTGGCCGGGCTGCTCGCCGACCGGTTCGGCAGACGACGGGTGTTCGGTACCGGCGCCGTCCTGTTCGGACTGTCGGTGATCCCGTCGTTCCTGCTGGTGGGGACGGGTGTGGGCTGGATCGTCGTGGTCGTGGTGCTGTTCCAGCTGGGCGTCGCCTACGCGCTGATGACCGGCACCCAGTCGGCGCTCTACGCGGAGCTGTTCGAGGCCGACGTGCGCTACACCGGACTGTCGCTGGTCTACCAGGTGTCCGGGATCTACGCCTCCGGCCTGACGCCGGCGATCCTGACCGCGCTGCTCGCCGCCGGGGCCGGGAGCCCCTGGATCGCCGGCGGCTACCTGGTCCTGACCGCGGTGATCAGCGTGGTGACGGTGTGGGTGATGCCGCGCTACATCGGCTGGCGTCCGGAATGGACACGCTCGGAACCCTGGTGAGCGCCGGACCCGGAACGCCACGAGCGGACCCCTCGTGGCCGGGGGGACGGCCACGGGAGGTCCGCTCGTGAGGGAGGGGGCGGCGGCACCCCGTGGGGAGCGCGGGGTGCGGCCCCGGGGTCGGGGCGGTGCTCAGACGTCGGCGGCCTGCTTCTCGGCGAACCGGCGCCACGCCGTCCACGCCACACCGGCGAAGAGCAGCAGGTAGAGCACCACGGTGATCGGGCTCGACACCAGCACGGCCGGGTCGTTGTCCGAGTTGCCCATCGCGTCGCGCAGCGAGTACTCGGCGAGCGGGCCGAGGATCACCGCGATCAGCACCGGCGCGACCGGGATGTCGTAGAGCCGCATCGCCAGCCCCAGCACGCCGAGCACCAGCATGATCACCAGGTCGACGGTGCTCGCGCCGGCCGCGTACACGCCGAACGCGGCGAACACCGCGATGCCCGCGTACAGGTAGGACTTCGGCACCCGCAGCAGCTGCGCCCAGAGCGGCGCGAACGGCAGGTTCAGGATCAGCAGCACGATCATCGCCAGGAAGAAGCCGGCGAGCAGCGCCCACACGATGTCCCCGGAGCGCTCCAGCAGCAGCGGGCCGGGCTGCAGGCCGTACTGCTGGAACGCGGCGAGCAGGATCGCCGCGGTCGCCGAGGTCGGCAGGCCGAGCGCGAGCAGCGCGCCCATCGCGGTGCCGGCGGTGGCGTTGCCCGCCGCCTCCGGCGCGGCGACACCCTCGATGGCGCCCTTGCCGAACGTCGGCTCCGGCTTGCGCCGGTCCAGGCGGCGCTCGGTGCCGTAGGCGAGGAACGTCGGCACCTCGGCGCCACCGGCCGGGATGACGCCGAACGGGACGCCGATCGCGGTGCCGCGCAGCCAGGCGGGCAGCGCCTGCCGGAACTCGGCGCGGGACAGCCACCAGCGGCCGGTCGGCATGACGGCCTTGGTGTCCTGGGCCCGGCCGACCTTCGCGGCCTGGCTGAACACCTCGCCCAGCGCGAGCAGCGACACCGTGATGACGACGATCGAGATGCCGTCGAGCAGCGGGGAGAAGCCGAACGAGAACCGCGGGCTCCCGGACGGCTGGTCGATCCCGATCAGCGCCAGGGTGAGGCCGATGGCGAGCGCGGCGACACCGCGGATCGCGGAGTCGGCGACCACCGCGGAGATTGCGACGAACGCGAACACGGCCAGTGCCAGGAACTCGGCCGGGCCGAATCCGGTGGCGAGCTGCGCGAGGGTGGGCGCGAAGAACACGACCAGCGCGGAGGCGACCATGCCGCCGATGAACGCGCCGATCGCGCCGGTGGCGAGCGCCTGTGCGGCCTTGCCGCGCAGGGCCATCCGGTGGCCCTCGAAGGTGCTGGCGATCGCCGTGGAGTTGCCGGGCGTGTTCATCAGGAAGCCGGCGATCGAGTCGCCGAACAGCCCGCCGAAGTAGATCCCGGTGAACATGATCAGCGCGCTGGTCGGGTCCAGGACGAAGGTCAGCGGCAGCAGCAGCGCCACCGCCATCGCCGAGCCGAGGCCGGGGAGCACACCGACCGCGGTGCCCATCAGGGCGCCGAGGAACACGAACAGCAGCGCGGAGGGGCTCAGGATGTCGGCGAAACCGCCGAGCAGGTTGGACAGCTGTTCCATCGCTCAGAACCCCCCGACGAACCCGCTGGGCAGCGAGATCCCCAGCAGGGCGCTGAACACGACCTGAACCGCGGAGGAGACCGCCAGGCCACCGAGCACGATGCCCGGCCAGCGGCGGTTGCCCAGCGCCACCGCAACCGCGGTGAACAGGCCGGTGGCGGACAGGATCCAACCGAGGAACGGCAGGACGATGATGAACCCGGCGACACCGCCGACCGCGGTGAGCACGGCGGGCACGTTGACGCCGTCGGGCGCGGCCGGACCGGCCTCGCCGGACTCCCCGGCGGAACCGTCGGCGGTGCCGGTGGCGGGGGTGTCGTACTCGGGTCGCGGGCGGAGGATGTCGAACGCGAGCAGCGCGGCGACGACGAAGCAGAGCACCGCCACGATCCACGGCATGGTGGTCGGGCCGAACAGGCCGCCGTCGCCGACGACCTCCATCGTCACGGTGCCGTAGACCAGGAAGATCCCCAGTCCGGCGAGGATGGCGGGGACGACCAGGGCGCCCCTCGACAGATGTGCAGGACGGCCGCTCATGCCAATCCCAGCTCCTTCAGAAGGTCGTCGATCCGGGTCTGCTCGGTCACGAGGAACTTCTCGAAGTCCTCGCCATAGATCTCGCTGCGCACCCACCGGTTGCGTTCGACGGCCTCCGACCAGGACTCGGTGGCGACCATCTCGCGGGCGATCGCCTCGAGCTCGGCCCGCTCGTCCGGGGTGATCCCGGCCGGGGCGACCAGGCCGCGCCAGTTCACGAGATCGACCTGCGGGAACCCGAGCTCGTCCATGGTGGGGGCGTCGACCCCGGTCAGCCGCTCGGGCGAGACGACCGCCAGCACCCGCAGCTGGCCGGACTCGACCAGGTCGCGGAAGTCGTTGTAGCCGGAGACGCCGACGCCGACGGTGCCGGCGGCGGTGGACAGCAGGCTGAGCGTGAGCTCACCGCCGCCCGGGTGCGGGGTGTAGACCATGTTCTCGACCGGGATGCCGCGGGCCTGCGCGAGCTGCGCGGCGACCATGTGGTCGATGCCGCCGGCGGATCCGCCGCCGATCGGCAGTGCGGCCGGGTTCGACTCCCACGCCACGAGCATGTCCTCGAGCGTGCGGAACGGTGACGCCGCGGGGACGGCGATCACCTCGAAGTCCTCGGCGAGCCGGGCGATCGGCGTGGTGTCGGCCAGGCTCAGCGGGCTGCCGGACTGGCTGATCCCGCCGAGCATCACGGTGCCGGTGACCATCATGGTGGTCTCCTCGCCGGCGAGCCCGGCCAGCTGGTTCAGGCCGATGGTGCCGCCGGCGCCCGGGATGTTGACCACCTGGACGGTGTTCACGATGTTCCCGGTGCGCATGGCCTGCTGGGACTCGCGGGCGACGAGATCCCAGCCGCCGCCCGCCGCTGCGGGGGCGATCATGGTGAGGTTGGAGCGCGCCGCCTGACCCTCCCCGGACCGGGCGGCGTCGGCGAAGGCGGTCACCGCGAGTGCGGCGACGAGTACGATTCCCAGGGCTGCGATGACCTGCCGTCGTGGCATGGCGGGAACGGTAATCACAGGTATGGGCCGTTACCAATGTCCGGCTTCGATAACTCTATGTCCGCTGCGAACACAATGAACTTTTCCGGGTTTCTCCCCATTCCGTGGTTAGGGTCGGCGCCGTCCGCACGCGCTTGATGGGGAGCGACATGACGATCTGTGTGGCCTACGGCCCGACGCCCGAGGGGACCGCCGCGCTGGACCTCGCGGTCCGCGAGTCCCGGCTGCGGGGTGCGAGGCTGGTCGCGCTCGCGACCGAGCACCAGGAGCGGTTCGAGAACGACACCGAGCCCGACGACGGCGGGCCGCTGCGGGACCGGGTGGAGTCCCGGCTCGCCGCGCTGCGCGCCGACGGCGACCCGGAGACCGACGTCCAGGTGATCGACGACGGCGGCGACGCGGCCGAGGCGATCCTGGACCTGGCCGCGGCGGCGGGGGCGTCGCTGCTCGTCGTCGGGGTCCGGCGGCGCAGCCCGGTCGGCAAGCTGCTCACCGGCAGCGTCGCGCAGCGCATCATCCTCGAGTCGCCGGTGCCGGTACTGGTCACGCACGCCGCCCGATAGGCCGGCCTTTTCGCAGGTCAGGCATACCTCACCGGATGTCTGACGGGTCACGGAACGGCATGCGGGCGGGCGGTTCGGGGCATACCGGAAGCGAGACCGGCGTTGCACCCCGTGTAGGCGGGAGACCCCCGCCGGTGCTCGTTCCGGACCGACGCGAAAGGAGCCGTGCGAACCATGGCCACCCCGATCACCAGCCCGCTCGACGACGGTGCCCGCGACATCACCGGTCGCGTGCTGCAGGAGACCCTGGTCGATCTCGTCGACCTCTCCCTGGTCGCCAAGCAGGCGCATTGGAACCTCGTCGGCAAGCAGTTCCGCGACATCCACCTGCACCTCGACGAGCTCGTCGACCTGGCCCGCGAGCACGGCGACAACGTCGCCGAGCGCTCCGCCGCCATCGGCGTCGCCCCGGACGGCCGGGTGCGGACCGTCGGCCGTGACACCGGCCTCCCGGAGTACCCGGAGGGCTACGTGTCCGACGCCGACACCGTGCTGGCCGTCTCGGCGACCGTCGACGTCGCCGTCGACCGGCTCCGCCCGCGCATCGAGCAGGCCGGCAAGGCCGACCCGCTCACCGAGGACCTGCTCATCGAGCTGGGCCGCGCGCTGGAGGAGGCCCGCTGGATGTGGCAGGCGCAGGCCGCCGGGTACCGCGGCGAGGCCTGATCCCGATCACCGGCCCCGGACACCGCACGGTGTCCGGGGCCGATCGGCGTCCGGGGACGGTCAGCGGGCGACCGCGGCGGTCGCGGCGGCGACGCTGGCCCGCCAGATCGCCATCGCCGACCACAGCACGAACACCTGCACCGGCAGCGCCAGCGCGGCGGGCAGCTGCGCGGCGTAGGAGGGGCGCAGCGCGCCGGTCCGCCACACCCGGCCGGCCTCGTTCGCCGCGTCCGCGGTGGTGAGCAGCGCGAACCGGCGGCCGATCCCGGAGCCGGCCATCCGATAGGTGAGGTCGCCGACCTCGATGTTCCAGTGCGGCGTCGACAGCGGGCCGTACGGGTGGTCGACGGTGCGCAGGATGTGCGCGCGGATGTCGCCCTCCAGCGCGAACCGGGCGACACCCTCCGAGCGCAGCGCGTAGGGATGGCCGTCGATGACCAGGTCGCGATGCGGTTGCCAGGTCCGGGCGGTCCAGCCGGTGACCGGTCGGCCGTCCTGGGTGACCTCGTAGCGGACGCTGAACAGCCGCACCCGGGTGGACGACGCACGCAGCACCCCCTCAGCCTGCCACCACCCGGCCGGTTCCGGCAGGACCGGATCGACGCTCACCCGGCCGGGAATGCCGCGGCCGCCGGATTCCGTTGGCACTGCTCAGTACCTGAGTGAACCCGAGGAGCGTCGTGCACCGGATCCGCCTGTCCCCGCCGGTCGCCTTCGCCGTGGTCGCGGCGACCTTCCTGTGGTTCCTGGCCGCGTCGTCGGCACCGTCCCCGCTCTACGTCGTCTACCAGGAGCGGTTCGCCTTCACCGAGTTCACCCTGACCGCGGTGTTCGCGGTCTACGTGCTCGCGCTGATCGCCGCGCTGCTCGTCGTCGGCGCGCTGTCCGACCACGTCGGCCGCAGGCCGGTACTGCTCGGCGCGATCGCGCTGGAGATCGTCGCGCTGGTGCTGTTCCTGCTGGCCGACGGGGTCGGCTGGCTGCTGGCGGCCCGGATCGTGCAGGGCATCGCGACCGGTGCGGCGACCGCGACCCTGCCGGCGACCATCGTCGATCTCGCGCCGCGACCCGAGCGGGCCGGCCTGGTCAACGGCACCGCGCCGCTCGCCGGGCTCGGGCTCGGCGGGCTCGCGACCGGCGCGCTCGTCGAGTTCGCCCCCGCCCCGACCCGGCTGGTCTGGGTGCTGCTGCTCGGCGGCCTGCTGGTGGCCGCGCTGCTGATCGCGCTGATCCCGGAGACGGTCACCCGCCGGCCCGGCGCGCTCGCGTCGCTGCGCCCCCGGCTCGCGGTGCCGAAGCGGGTCCGGCCCGGGTTCGTGGCGATCGTCCCGACCCTGGTCGCGAGCTGGTCGCTGGGCGGGCTGTACCTGTCACTCGGCCCGTCGGTGGTGATCGGGCTGTTCGGGGTGCGGAACCACCTCGTCGGTGGGCTGGTGGTCGCGGCGCTGTGCCTGACCGGCGCGGCGAGCGCCTACGTGCTGCGGCACCGGGCGCCGGCCCGGGTGCTGGCACCGGCCGCGCTGCTGCTCGGGCTCGGCACACTGGTCACCCTGGCCGGGACGCTCGCCGGGCTGCTCCCGGTCGCGACCGCCGGGACCCTGGTGGCCGGCGTCGGGTTCGGGTCGGCGGCCTACGCGACGTTCGGGACGCTGGCCGCGCTGGCCACCCCGCACGAGCGCGGCGAGCTGTTCGCCGCCACCTACAGCCTGGCCTACCTGGCGTTCAGCGTGCCCGCGATGCTCGCCGGGGTGGCGGCGACGGCCGTCGGGCTGCGGCCGACCGCGCTGGTCTACGGCGGCGTGGTCGTCGGCCTGGCGGTGGTCGCGGCGGTGCTCGCCCGGCGTGTCCCGGCGTCCGCCACCGGGGAACGGGTTCCCGCGACGACCCGCACCGGGTGATCGGCGGGCGGCGGTGCCGCGGACGCTGAGCTGTTCGTCCGAATTGCGTTACTCCCTTCGACGGTCGACGCGCACGGTTGACCACTCGTCGTTCCACGGACGGTGAGCGTGTGTCACGGGTTGTGAGTGGGATGTCCGGCGTGATTACCGTGTCGGCCCGTTCGAACCGCTCCCCGACGCACGGAGGTACGACCCCATGGCAGGACGCCACCGGAAACCCACCCCGACCGGCCGGCGCGCCGCCCGGATCGGCGCGCTGACCGCGATGGCGGCCGCCCCGCTGGGCTTCGTCGGCACCGCGGTCGCGGCCCCGTCGTCGCCGTCGGCCCCGTCGGTCGAGCAGACCGACACCTGGGACCAGCTGGCGCACTGCGAGAGCACCGGGAACTGGGACGCCGACACCGGCAACGGCTTCACCGGTGGACTGCAGTTCACGCCGTCCACCTGGGAGGAGTTCGGCGGCACCCAGTACGCGGCGAGCGCCGATGAGGCGTCGAAGTCCCAGCAGATCGCCGTCGCCAAGAAGGTCCAGGACCAGCAGGGTTGGAAGGCGTGGCCCGCCTGCACGAAGAAGCTCGGCTGGCGCTGAGCGGGCAGACTCGGGGGATGAGCGTCGATCTCGACATCGTCCGCCGGATCGTGGCGGCGGACAGCGGACTGTGCACCGTCGCCGTCGTCCGACCCGACGGCAGCCCGCACACCTCGCTGGTGAACGCCGGCGTCCTCGACCATCCCGTCTCCGGTGACCCGGTGGCGGCCTACGTGACCTACGGTCCCGTCAAGCTGCGGGCGTTGCGTGCGCGACCCGCGACGTCGCTGCACTGGCGGGCCGGCTGGAAGTGGGCCGCCGTCGAGGGGACCTCGGAGATCGTCGGGCCGGACGACCCGGTCGAGGGCGTCGACGTCCCGCGGCTGCTGCGGGACGTGTTCACCGCCTGCGGCGGGACGCACGGGGACTGGGCGGAGTACGACCGGGTGATGGCCGAGCAGCGCCGGGCGGCGGTGCTGGTCACCCCGGTGCGGGTGCTGGGGAACTTCTGACCGCCGGCCGGCCGGTCCGGGTGCACGACGTCGCTTGCGGCGACCCGGTCGAGCAGGCGCGGCAGCCGGCCGCGCGCCTCGCTCAGGCTGAGCTCGGTCATGTACAGCCCTGTACAGCCAGGTGTCGGCACACGGTGGGAGCGCTGCGGATCAACCGGCCTGCCGCCGTCGGAGGTTGTCGAGCATCAGCCCCGCGACCTCCCGGATCCGTGCGCAGGTGCTGTCCACGGTGTGCCGGTCGCGCTCCGCGCCGCGCGGACCGACCTGGAGCTGCGCGCGCAGCGACGCCTCGTCGGCCACGTCGAGCACCACCTGGCAGAACGGCAGACCGGTGGCCGTGGCGGGTGGTGAACTCTGCACCGCTCCGAAACCCGCGACGGTGACGACGGTCGACGTCGGCTCCGCGCCGAGGGCGGCGGATGCGGCGCTGTCGAAGGTCTGCAACGAGTACCCGACGCCGTCGTCGCCCGGCCAGGTACACCCGCGTGAGCTCCCGCCGTGGCTCGTTCCCGCGCTGCCCTCGCGCAGGTTCATCGCCTCGAGCTGGTCGTCGGTGAGGCCGGAACACGGATCGACCACCGCGACGTCGAGGGAGTAGGGCCGGTCCGGGAAGACCGCGGCCGAGCCGGACGCGGACGAGCACCCGGTGACGAGCACCAGGACCAGGCCTGCCATGGCAGTCGGAGTCGGCTTCACTGCTCGACCAGGCTCCGGAACGAGTCCTCCAGATCCTGATCGGTGAAGCCGTAGCCGATCGCGGAGAGACGGAGCGCCTCGGTCCTCTGTGGAGCCGAACGGGTCGGACACCGCCCGCCCCGCGGCTCCCGGTGCCCGACCGCGACCCCACCGGAACCGCCCGGACACCGGCGTCGTCCAAGCCGTATGACTCCCAACGGGGACGGTCCGTGATGACCTCCTACGCCCACGACCCGACCGCGTCCGTGATCGTCGCGACCTGGCCCACCGGCGACGGCACCGTCGCCGCCCGGATCGCCCGCGTCCCCCGCAGCTGGGACGCCGTGCACGCGCGCCGCGCCGCCGGTCTGCTCACCCGGCTCTCCGAGCTGCTCTGGTCGGCCTACGCCGAGGACGAGGCGATCACGATCCAGCCGTTCCGGCTGGTCGAGGCGGTCCGCCTCCCGGAGTTCCCGCCGGTCGACCCGGCCCGCATCCCGGAGGAGCGCGACCGGATCGCGCACACCCTGGGTCGCGTCGTGGCCGTGGCACCGGGCCGCGCCTTCGCCGACGCGGTCGTCGACGAGGTCCGGGCCGAGATCGAGGCCGTCCTCGACGCCGACGCGGGCGACCTCACCGGGCGTTCCGCCCAGGCCGTCACGCACGTCCGGATCGGGGTGCCCGCCGAGCAGCTGACGCTCGCCCACCGCATCCTGCACGAGGATCCGCTGGGGGCGTGGCGGCTGCTGAGCGAGGTCGAACCGACCGCGGCGGCGACCGCCGCGCTGCGCTGGCTGCGCGCCGCGGCCGCGCAGGTGTCGGCCGTCGTCGGGCATCCGGTCGCCGACGTCGTCGCGCTGGCCGAGGCGATCGGCCACGAGGATCTGCCGGTCACCCGGCACGTCCTGCAACCCGGTCACGGGGAACCGGTGGACGACACCGAGCTCGTCCGGGACCTGCTGCAGGAGGCGGTCCTGGCGGGCCGGGGCCTGTTCGTCGTCTGCCCGGACGCGGCCACCGGCGACGGCACCGGGCACCGGATGCTGCGGACCGTGCTGGATCCGGCCGAGCCGGGGCCGTTCCTGGTCGAGGGGTTGCTGCGCGGCATCCACGGCTGCTTCCGGGTGTACGCCGACGAACTCACCACCCGGGCGTCCCCGGGGCCGCCGCCCGGGCCGGAGCTGCGGCTGCGGTTCACCGCCGAGCTCCGGCGGGCGGTGTTTCCTGCTTGACGATCCCCGTTTCGTCCCGCTCTGCTGGTGTTCGGGGGATTCACGAGGGGGGAGACATGACTGTCGAGGGGGGACGCCCACGCCTGACCGGCCCGGTCGGGCTGACCGGGCGGGCACCGGCGCCGGACCTGGCGCGGGGCTTCATGCTGTTGCTGATCGCGCTCGCGAACACGCCGTTCTACCTGTACGGCCGCGCGCACTCGCTCACCGGCTTCCATCCGGTGGACGGCTCGGTCGCGGACCGGATCGTGCAGGCGGTGCTGATCACGGGCGTCGACATGCGGGTGTACCCGATGTTCGCGTTCCTGTTCGGCTACGGCCTGGCCGTGATCTACCGGCGGCAGGGCGAGAACGGGGTGCCGGAGCGGGAGGCGTTCCGGCTGCTGCAGCGGCGCAACCTGTGGCTGCTGGTGTTCGGGTTCGTGCACGCGCTGCTGCTGTGGGGCGGTGACGTGCTCGGCGCCTACGGCCTGTGCGGGCTGGTGCTGGTGTGGCTGTTCGTCCGGCGGGCGGACCGGACGCTGCTGGTGTGGGCCGGGATCGGCGCCGCCGTGCTGTTGCTGCTCGCGATGCTGTCGGTGCTCGGCGCCCGGGCCACGCTGTCCGCCGGGACGGCGGCGCAGGCCACCGGCGGGATCCCGGACTTCGTGACCGCCTCCGCGTCGTCGGAGGGCGTGCTCGCCGCGATGGGGGCGCGGATGCTGCTGTGGCCGTTCATCGTGCTGGTGCAGGGACTGCTGGGGCTCGCGGTGCCGGTGGCGATCCTGCTCGGCTTCTGGGCGGCCCGGCGCCGGATCCTGGAGCGGCCGGGGGAGCACCGCCGGCTGCTGTGGATCACCGCGGTCGGCGGGATCGCGATCGGCTGGCTCGGCGGGCTCCCGCACGCGCTGGCGCACGTCGGCGTGCTCGGCGGTCTGGACCAGGTCATGTGGGTGTTCTCCACCACCCAGATGGTCACCGGGCTGGCCTGCGGGATCGGCTACGTGGCGCTGTTCGGGCTGATCGGGGACCGGCTCTCCGGGCGCGAGCCCGGGCCGGTCGGCTTCGCGATCAGCGCGGTCGGGAAGCGGTCGCTGACCTGCTACCTGGGCCAGTCGGTGCTGTGCGCCCCGCTGCTCGCGGCCTGGGGGCTCGGGCTGGGCGCGGTGCTCGGCAGCGCGACGACGGCGCTGTTCGCGACCGGGGTCTGGCTGGTCACGCTGGCCTACGCGGTCGTGCTGGAGCGGCGGGGGAGCCCGGGCCCGGCCGAGGCGCTGCTGCGCAGGCTGGTCTACCGCACCCCGGCTCAGGGACGCGGCCGGTAGGCGCTCGGCGGCACCCCGTACGCGGCCCGGAACGCCCGGCTGAACCCGGCCAGGTCGGTGAAGCCGTTGCGCCGGGCGACCTGCCCGACCGGCGTCGCGGCGAGCCGTGGATCGGCGAGATCGCGGCGGGCCCGGTCCAGCCGGGCCCGCCGGATCCGCCGGGTCACCGACTCGCCGGAACCGGCGAACAACCGGTGCAGCTGCCGGGTGGAGACGAAGTGCGCCGCGGCGATCGACGCCGGGCCCAGGTCGGGATCGGCGAGGTGCTCGTCGAGGTAGCGCTCGACCCGGACCCGCAGGTCGGCGTGCGCCCGCTCACCGACGGCGGGCGGGGCCAGCTCACCGGCCAGCGTCCCGACCAGCCCGCCGACCTCGTCGGCGACCCGCACCGCGCCGGGGGCACTGAGCGACGGCGGATCGCGGACCAGGCCGCGCAGCACCCCGGCGACGACCGCCCCCAGGCCGGCCCGGGTGTCGAAGCGCCGCGCGGTGGCGGCCGCCGACTCGCCGCCGGTCAGGTCGATCGCGTCCCGCGGCCAGGTGAAGACGAGCAGCTCCCAGTCCCCGCCCAGCTGCCAGGCGAACGGCCGTTCCGTCTCGTAGAGGGCGAGCTGACCGGGATGCAGGACGGCCCGTCTGCCGTCCTGGTCGAGCACCGCCGTCCCCCGGGCCAGCATCCCGACCTGCAGGAACCGCCGGTCGTCCCGGTGGGCCAGCTGCGGGGTCCGCCGGCAGGTCTGCGGCACCGACGACACCCGGGAGACCTGCAGGTGGGCCAGCGTCGCGCTGTCCACGGCACCGGCGAACGATCCGCCGCGCCTGCGGTCCGGGGCCACGTCGAGTGCGACGAAGTCGTGCCGCAACGCCTCGCGCCACTCGTCGCAGCGCCGGGTCCGGGACGCGACCGGCGCCGCACCGGGGGACAGGACCACGGGGGCACCTCCGCATCACTCGGCCGCGGACCCGAGTCCACCCCCCGGGCGCCGCCGGGTCAATGCCTGTCGCCCAGTGGCAACAAACGGGCACGCTGCGCGAAACGGGACCCCGCCGCCGGACCCGATGCTGGCGTCACCACCACCGGAGGAGTCCCGCGATGACCACCACCCCCGAGCTCCCGCTGATCGACCTGAACGGCTCCGGCACCCGCCGCGCCATCTGCCCGCACGACTGCCCGGACGGCTGCGCGATGACGGTGACCGTCGAGAACGGCCGGGCCACCGCCGTCCGCGGCGACAAGGAGCACCCCTTCACCCGGGGCGGGCTCTGCGTGAAGGTCAACAACTACGTCGACCGGGTGTACAGCCCGGACCGGGTGACGACGCCGCTGCGGCGGACCGGCCCGAAGGGGTCCGGCCGGTTCGAGCCGATCACCTGGGACGAGGCGCTGGGGACGATCTCGTCGACCTGGAAGCAGGTGATCGACGAGCACGGACCCGAGGCCGTCATGCCGGTCAGCTACCTGGGGACCCAGGGCACGCTGAACGGGCTCAACGTCGGTGACCCGTTCTTCAACCGGATGGGCGCCACCGTCAGCGAGCGCACCTACTGCGACTCCGGTGCGTCCACCGCGTATGTGATGAGCGTCGGCCCCACCGCGGGCGTCGACCCGGAGAGCCTGGTGCACTCCCGCTACATCGTCATCTGGGCGTGCAACATGGTGTCCACCAACCTGCACCTGTGGCCGTTCGTGGCGCAGGCGCAGCGCAACGGCGCGAAGGTCGTCGTGATCGACCCGGTCAAGCACCGCACCGCCGCCCGGGCCGACTGGCACATCCCGATCCGCCCCGGCACCGACGGTGCGCTCGCGATGGCGCTCATCCACGTGATCATCACCGAGGGGCTGACCGACCGGGACTACGTGGAGCAGCACACCCTCGGCGTCGACGAGCTGGCCGAGCGGGTCCGCGACTGCACCCCGGAGTGGGCCGAGGCGGAGACCGGGATCCCGGCCGACGACATCCGCACGCTGGCCCGCGAGTACGCGGCCGGGCAGCCGTCGATGATCCGGATCGGGGTGGCGATCGAGCGGCACCCCGGCGGCGGCTCCACGGTCCGGGCGATCTCCTGCCTGCCCGGCCTGGTCGGGGCGTGGCGCAAGCCCGGCGGCGGGCTGCTCGCGCTGCCGCTGTGGGCGTTCCCGGTGAACTGGGACGCGCTGTCCCGGCCGGAGCTGCGGCCCGAGGGCACCCGGATCGTCAACCAGTTCCACCTGGGACGGGCGCTGGCCGGGGAGATCGACGGGCCGCCGGTGCAGGCGCTGATGGTCTACAACTCGAACCCGGTCGTCGTCTGCCCGGACCAGGAGAAGGTGCTCGCCGGGCTGGCCCGCGACGACCTGTTCACCGTCGTCTCCGAGCAGTTCCTCACCGACACCGCGCTGTACGCCGACATCGTGCTGCCCGCGACGACCCAGCTGGAACAGACCGACATCATGTTCTCCTGGGGGCACTTCTACATCGGGCTGAACCGGCCGTCGATCCCGCCGGTCGGCGAGGCGATCAGCAACGTCGAGCTGTTCCGGCGGCTGGCCGCCGCGATGGGCTACGACGACGACTGCTTCCGGATGACCGACGACGAGCTGATCGCCGCCGCCTACGACTGGTCGGCGCCGGCACTCGAGGGCATCACGCCCGCGTCGCTCGCCGAGACCGGCTGGGCCCGGCTGAACCTGCCCGGCCCGGACACCTACGCCCCGCACGCCGAGGGCGGTTTCCCGACGCCGTCCGGCCGGCACGAGTTCCTGTCCGGCGCCGCCGCCGGCGGTGACTTCGTGCTCCCGCTGTTCCGGCAGGGCTCGAACGAGTTCCAGCCCGGCGGCGTCGTCGATCCGCTGCCCCGCTACGTGCCGCCGGTCGGCACCGACGGCGTGCACCCGCTGTCGCTGATCTCGCCGAAGTCACACGCCTACATCAACTCCAGCTTCGCGAACCTGCCCGCCCAGCAGCGGGCGCAGGGCGAGCCGTCCGGCTGGCTGCACCCGGACGACGCCGCCGACCGCGAGCTGGCCGACGGCGACCTGATGCGGGTGTTCAACGACCGCGGCGAGATCCTGGTCCGGGCCGTCGTCACCGCCGACGTCACCCGCGGCGTGGTGATGGCGAACATGGGCGCCTGGCGCGCGCAGACCAAGGGGCAGGCGACGGTGAACGCGATCAACCCGACCGGGTTCGCCGATCTCGGCCACGCACCCACCTTCTCCGACACCAAGGTTCAGGTGGAACGCGCGTAGCCGGCGACGGCGCTCATCAGCAGCGACGCCGCCGCGAGCAGCGCGAGCGCCACCGGCAGGCCGACCACCGGGGCGAACCCGCCGATCGTGGCGGCGCCGACGCCGGCGCCGGTCAGGAAGCACAGCGTCGCGACCCCGATCGCGCCGCTGCGCCGGTCGTCGGGCACGGCGTCGCCGACGGCGGCGATCATCGCGGGCTGGCCGGTGCCGAACGCCAGCGTCACCAGCATCGGCGCCACCGCCAGCAGCCACGGCAGGTGCCAGGTGACGCCGGCGACG
Organism: Pseudonocardia kongjuensis; assembly: GCF_039526905.1. NCBI lineage: Bacteria > Bacillati > Actinomycetota > Actinomycetes > Pseudonocardiales > Pseudonocardiaceae > Pseudonocardia > Pseudonocardia kongjuensis. The sequence goes on from NZ_BAAAJK010000009.1 coordinate 114,973, forward strand.
GCGACGAGCAGGCCGACCGTCGTCGTCGCGCAGGCCGCGGTGAGCGTGCGCCGGGCGCCGATCCGGGACTGCAGCACGGCCGACAGCGCCGGGCAGGCCAGCGCGACGACCGCCGCGGGAACCAGCACCAGGCCGGTGGCCAGCGGCGTCCAGCCGCGCTCGGCCAGCTCCAGCGGGATGCCCAGCAGCAGCGCGAACCAGGCGGCCGGGACGACCGCGGCGCACACCGCGCTGCGCACCACCGCCGGGTTCCGGATCACCGCGCGGGGCAGGAACCCGTCGGGCCGGCGGCGCACCCAGGCCGCGGTCGCCGGGACGCCGAGGGTGAGCAGCACCGCGCCGACCACCGCGGCGGCCGTCCCGGCGCTCGGCGACTGGACGAGCAGCACCAGCCCGGTCACCGCGGTCGCCACGATCACCGCGCCGACCAGGTCCGGCCGCACCCCGTCACCGCGGACGGCCGAGCGCCGCCACAGGTAGGGCACGGTGAGCAGGCCGATCGCCGGCAGTGCGACGGCCGCCCGCCAGCCGCCCGCCGTGGTCAGCGCGCCGCCGATCAGCGGGCCGAGCGCGGACAGCAGCGCCGAGGTGCCGGCCAGCCTGCCCAGCGCGCCGCCCCGCCGGTCCGCTGGCAGCCGGGCGCTGAGCAGCGCCGCCGCGAGGACCGGGACCGACGCCGCCCCGAGGCCCTGCACCACCCGGGCGGCCATGAGCACCCCGAAGTTCGGGGCCAGCGCCGCCGTCAGCGCTCCGAGCCCGAGCAGCGCGATGCCGGCGCACAGCGGGCCGCGGATGCCGACGGCGTCGGCGAGGCGCCCGTGCACCGGGGTCGCCACGGCCAGCGCGACCGTGTACCCGGTGACCATCCAGGTCGAGGCCGCCGTCGTCACGTCCAGTTCGGCGGCCAGCTGCGGCAGCGCCACCGTCACGCCGGAGGTGGACATGCCGGCCAGGCCGAACAGCAGCCCCAGCACCACCGCGAGCAGTCCGGTGCGGGCCGGGGAGGTCGTCGTCACCGACCGATCCTCATCCACGTCCCCGACAGTTGCATGCCGGTTCCGGTGTTGGATGTTCGGGATGACGATCAGGGATGCCACAGCCGAGGACGCCGACTCCTGCGCGACGATCTACGCGCCCTACGTCCGGGACACCACGATCAGCTTCGAGACCGAGCCGCCCGGGCCGGTCGAGATGGCCGAGCGGATCGCCGACGCGCAGCAACGGCACGCCTGGCTGGTCGCCACCGACGACGAGGGCCGGATCGTCGGCTACGCCTACGGGGCACCGTTCAAGTCCCGCGCGGCCTACCGCTGGACCTGCGAGGTCAGCGTGTACCTGGAGCGCGGCGCCCGCGGCCGGGGCACCGGGCGGGCGTTGTACGAGGCGCTGCTCGCCCGGCTCGCCGAGCGGGGCCTGGCCGTCGCCGTCGCGGTGATGACGCTGCCGAACGAGGCGAGCGAGGCGTTGCACCGCGGCCTCGGGTTCACCGAGGTGGGAGTGTTCGAGGGGGTGGGGTGGAAGCACGACGGCTGGCGGGACGTCGTGTGGTACCGGCGGTCGCTGGGTGGGGAGCCGGGTAGGGGTCCGGGCGGGGGCTGAGCGGGCCGGGCGACTCGGGGCGCCGGCACATCGCCGCAGGTCAGGGCTTTGCGATTGCAAACGATTGCTCGACGTCGAATGTATGTTCGAGTAGTCTCGGTTCCATGACCGCGGTCCACGACCCTCCACTCCCGACCGACATCCCCGATGTCGACGAGCCCGGATTCCCACGGATCGATCTCGCCCTCATCCAGCTCGTGATCGAGCACGCCGCCCGCGCCACCGAGCCGTCCGGAGACGCCGTGCCGTCGCGCTGCACCGAGGCGGAGCTGATCGACCAGATCCAGCAGATCGAGTCCCTGCAGAACTGTGTCGCCGCGCTGCAGGCGTCCCGGATCCGCGCGTTCGCCCGCGAGCACGTCGGCAACGGCATCGCCGCCGGGCGCACCGATCCGGAGCGCCTGGAACGGGGCGCGGTCGCGCAGGTCGCGCTGGCCTGCCACACCTCGCCGGCCGAGGCGCGGACGCGGATACGGGCCGCCCGCGACCTGCGGGCGGGGCTCGACCACGTCCGGGAGGCGTTCACCTCGGGGCGGCTGAGCGCCACCAAGGTCGCGACGGTGGTGGCCGCGTGCTCCGATCTCGATCCCGCCGAGCGCGCCCGGGTCGACGCCCGGCTCGCGCTGCACGACCTGGGCCGCCTCGGCATCGGGCGGCTGCGTGATCTCGCCCGCCGGCTCGCCGCCGAGATCGCACCGGAGAAGTTCCGGGCCCGGGTCGAGGCCGCCCGCGCGGAGCGCCGCGTCACGCTGCGCCCGGCACCGGATGCGATGGTCTACCTGACCGGGTACCTCCCCGTCGAGCAGGGGGCGGCCTGCCTGGCCGCCCTGCAGAAGGCGTTCGTGCAGGTCTCGGCCGATCCCGCGCCGCTGACCCGCAGCCGGGGGCAGGTGCTGGCCGACACCCTGGTCGAACGGCTCACCGGCCGGTCCACCGCCACCGAGGTCGACGTCGAGGTCCAGGTCGTGGTGCCCGTCGAGGCCCTGCTCGATCCCGGCTCGCCGCTGCCCGCCGAGATCCCCGGCCACGGCCCGGTCCCGGTCGAGCTGCTCGCCACCACCACCGGCCGGAAGACCGTGCGGCGGCTGCTCACCCGGGCGGGCACGGTGATCGGCGGGGAGTCACGCCGCCGCACCTTCACCGGGCTGCTCGCCGAGCTGGTCCGGGCGAGGGACGGCAACCGGTGCACCGAGCCGTACTGCGACGCACCGATCCGGCACGTCGACCACATCCGGCGGGTCGCCGACGGTGGCCGCACCACGCTCGACAACGGGCGCGGCACCTGCGAGTTCCACAACCACGTCCGCGAGCAACCCGGGTGGCGGGTCGAGCGCACCCCCGACGGGGTGCGCACGACCACGCCGACCGGGCACAGCTACCTCACGCCTTCTCGAGCTCCGAATGAAGCTTGAGCACGGTCTGCCCGTCGTCCTGCTCCAGGACGTAGGCGGGATTGTCCTCGGTGCCGTTGCGGGACTGGACACTGCCGTTGATCGTGCGCTCGATGCGGTCGGTGGCCCAGTCGGCGACGGTGCCCTCCGGCCGGCCGTTGCCCCAGTTCCACGCGACCCGGGTGCCCTTGGCGAACTTCCTCGTCATGGCGGCGGATACCCGGCCCGCGGACAGCTACACCCAGGGGCGCCGTCACCAGATCCGGACGCGCCGGCCCGGCTCGGTGAACAGGGCGTCGTCCTCGGTGACCCCGAACGCCTCGTGGAAGGTGTCCAGGTTCGTCACGACCGCGTTGCAGCGCAGGTCCGGCGGCGAGTGCGGGTCGGTCGCGAGCCGGCGGATCGCCTCGGCGTCACGGGTGACGGCCCGCCACACCTGGGCCCAGCCGAACAGCACCCGCTGCTCGCCGGTCAGCCCGTCGATCACCGGCGGCTCGCCGCCCTCGTTGGCGATCGCGTAGGCCTTCAGCGCGATGGTCAGGCCGCCGAGGTCGCCGATGTTCTCGCCGACGGTGAGCGCGCCGTTGACCTTGTGGTCGGGCAGGCCCTTCGGTGACAGCGCCGAGTACTGGTCGATCAGCATCTGCGCGCGGGACTCGAACTCCTTGCGGTCGGCGGTCTCCCACCAGTCGGTCAGGTTGCCGTCGCCGTCGTAGCGGGAGCCCTGGTCGTCGAAGCCGTGGCCGATCTCGTGCCCGATCACCGCGCCGATGCCGCCGTAGTTGGCGGCGTCGTCGGCGTCGGCGTCGAAGAACGGGGGCTGCAGGATCGCGGCCGGGAAGACGATCTCGTTGAGCCGCGGGTGGTAGTAGGCGTTGACCGTCTGCGGGGTCATCAGCCATTCCTGGTGGTCCACCGGCCCGCCGAGCTTCGAGTACTCGTGGTCGTGCCGCCACTCCGCGGCCCGGCCCGCGTTGCCGAGCAGGTCGGCCGGGTCGATCTGGAGGGCCGAGTAGTCCTTCCACTTCTCCGGGTAGCCGACCTTCGGGGTGAACTTGCCGAGCTTGTCCAGCGCCCGCTCGCGGGTCTCCGGGCTCATCCAGTCCAGGGTGGTGATCGACTGCCGGTAGGCCTCGACGACGTTGGCGACGAGCTCCTCGATGCGCTCCTTCGCCTTCGGCGGGAAGTGCCGCTCCACGTAGATCTGCGCGACCGCCTCGCCGAGCGCGCCCTCGACCAGCGACACGCCGCGCTTCCAGCGCTCCCGCAGCTCGGGGGTGCCGGAGAGGGTGCGGCCGTAGAACGCGAAGTCCTCCTCGACGAGCTCCGACGACAGGTGGTCGGCGCAGGCGGAGGTGACGTGCAGTGCCAGCCACGCCTGCCACTGCTCGAGCGGCCGGTCGGCCCACAGCGCGCCGGCCTCGGTGACGAAGCTGGGCTGCCGGACGATCACCTCGTCGTAGGAGTGCGCCGGGACGCCGAGCGCGGCCTCCCACTCGGCCCAGTCGAAGCCGGGCGCGGTCTCGCGGAGCTGCTCGCGGGTGAGCAGCGTGTAGGTCTTCTCGGCGTCCCGGTTGGTGACGTTGTCCCAGCTCGCGGCGGCCAGCGCCGTCTCCAGCTCCATGACCTGCTCGGCGACCCGGGCGGGCTCGGCGAGCCCGACCAGCTCGGCGAGGCGCTGCAGGTGCTCGACGTAGGCGGCGCGGATCTCGGCGGAGCCGTCCTCCCGGTAGTACGCCTCGTCGGGCAGGCCCAGCCCGGACTGGTTGAGGTTCACCAGGTAGCGGGAGGAGTCCTTGAGGTCGGTGGCGATGAACTCGCCGAACAGCGCGGCCCGCCCCTCCCGCTGGCGGCGGCCCAGCACCGCGGCCAGCTCGGCCTTGCCGGTGGCGGCGTGGATCTCGTCGAGCAGCGGGCGCAGCGGCTCCACACCGAGCTGCTCGACCCGCTCGGTGTCCATGAACGAGCGGTAGAGGTCGCCGATCCGGCGGGCGTCGGTGCCCGGCTCGGCGGAGCCCGCCGCGCATTCCTCGACGATCGCCCGCACCTGCTCCTCGGCGCGGTCGCGCAGCACCCGGAAGGCGCCGTCCTGTGCGCGGTCCTCGGGGATCTCGTGGGTCTCCAGCCACCGGCCGTTGACGTGGGCGAACAGATCGTCCTGCGGGCGCACCTCCGGGTCGACCCAGGTCAGGTCGAGGCCGGAGCGCCGGGTTCCCGGAGCGGGCTCGGTGGTCGTCATGTCCCCATCCTGCCTGCCGGGACCGACGGTTTCGAGGCGGCGGGAACCGCGCCGTGCCACGAAGATCGTGACGACCGACATGCGCGTCCGGAGTTTGGGCCGCCGGGGCCCCGTGCCGCCACCGTGCCGCCCCCGCCCGGGGTGACCGGACATCTCTCCGTCAGGTGGACACGAGGTTGTCCGGACCGGGGCCCCGGACGCAACATCGGGATCGTGACGATCCAGCTCGATGCGCCGGTCAGCCGGCCCCGGTCCACCCCCGCCGTCGATCTTCTGGAGGGTGAGCGGCTGCTGTGCCGCCTGCCCGGCGACGGGCCGGACCGACCGTACGAGCTGTTCACCGTCACCCCGCTCGGCCGCACCCTCGGTGCCGAGATCACCGGTGTCGACCTGCGCACGGTGCCGGACGGGGAGCTGCGCTCCGAGCTGCACCGGGCGCTGCTGGAGTGGAAGGTGCTGTTCTTCCCCGGCCAGGACCTGAGCAGCGCCCAGCAGCGTGCGTTCGGCCTGCTGTGGGGCGAGCTGGAGACCAACCCGATGCTCGACGCCGGCGACACCGCCGACGTCGTCCGCTTCGGTACCGGCGCGCGGACCTTCGAGAACATCTGGCACGCCGACACGACGTTCCGGGAGACGCCGGCGATGGGCGCGGTGCTGCGGATGGTGCAGGTCCCGCCGTTCGGCGGCGACACCCTGTGGGCCGACATGGCGGCCGCCTACGACAACCTGTCCGCCGGGGTGCGGGCCACGATCGACGACGCCGTCGCGGTGCACGACATGGTCCCGGGTTTCGCCCGTTTCCTGGACCCGGCGAAGCTGGAGCGGCTGCAGGACCGGTTCCCGCCGGTCACCCATCCGGTCGTCCGGACCCATCCGGAGACCGGCCGCCGCACGCTGAACGTGAACGCGTCGTTCACCACGGAGATCGTCGGGCTGCCGCGGGCGGAGTCGGACGCGCTGCTGCGGCACCTGTTCGCGCAGGCCCACGTGCCGGAGTACCAGGCCCGGTACCGGTGGACCGAGGGCACGGTCGCGTTCTGGGACAACCGGGCCACCCAGCACTACGCGGTCGGCGACTACCACCCGCACCGGCGGGTCGCCGAGCGTGTCGCGATCGCGGGGGACCGGCCCTTCTGACCGCGGGCCGGTGGCGCCGTCAGGAGGCGGGGCGGCGCCACCGGCGGCGGCGGGGCCCCGGCTCGGGCTCCTCGGTCAGCGGCGCCGCGATCGCCAGCCGCCCGACCTGCTCGTTGAGCACGTTCAGGTGCACCCGGACGTCGTCGTGGGTGGGATCGAGGACCGCCTGCTCGGCGATCTCGGCGGCCTGGTCGACCGACTGCTTCAGCGACACCTTCGCCTTGTTCAGCCGGTTCGCGATCCGCTTCGCGGGCGGCTCGGTGATCCGGAAGCGGGCCGGTTCGATCGAGTCCCCGACGGCGGCGAGCCGGTGCACCGCCTCGAGCTCGGAGTCGAGCCGCTTGCCGATCTCGCCGAGCCAGGTCCGCACCTGCGTCGCACCGACCACGGCGGTGATCCGGTGGAAGCGGGTGACCTGCTCGGTGCAGTCGGTCACGTAGGCCTTCCAGTACCGCGACAGCGGCGCGGGCGGCGGCTCGGCCGCGGGTCGGAGCAGTGCCACGGGTACAGGGTGCCCGATGCCCGGTGCGCCCGGACACCCGCCTCGGCCCGGCCGGTCAGGGGATGCGACCGTCCTTCGCCAGCACCGGGGCGTCGGCGACGACGGTGTCCGGATAGATCAGCCCGCTGCCGGTGTTGAGCACGACGACCTCCTCGCCGCCGTCCAGCAGGCCGGACTCGCGCATCCGGCCGGCCGCGGCGACGCAGGCCGCCCCCTCCGGGCAGATCCAGGTGCCCTCGTCCCGGGCCAGCGCGTGCTGGGCGGCCAGCAGCTCCTGGTCGGTGACGGCGACCGCGGTGCCGCCGGTGGCGTACACCGCGTCGAGCACCAGGAAGTCGCCGAGTGCCTTGGGCACGGTGATGCCGAAGGCGACCGTGTGCGGATCGGCCGGGGCCTCGGAGGTGCGCAGGCCGGCGTCGAACGCGTCGACGATCGGGGCGCACCCGGCGGCCTGCACCGCCACCAGCCGGGGCATCGGCCCGGTCAGCCAGCCCAGCTCGTGCATCTCCTGCAGCGCCTTGTGGATGGCGATGATCCCGACGCCGCCGCCGGTCGGGTAGAGGATGACGTCCGGTGCCCGCCAGCCGAGCTGCTCGGCGATCTCGTAGCCCATCGTCTTCTTGCCCTCGATCCGGTACGGCTCGCGCAGCGTCGAGGTGTCCTGGTAGCCGGTGCGCCGGGTGACGGCGTCGGCGACCAGCCGGCCCGCGTCGCCGATCAGGCCGTCCACCAGGTACAGCTCCGCACCGGAGACGACGACCTCGCGGCGGGTGATCTCCGGCGCGTCGACCGGCATCGCGATCAGCGCTCCGAGCCCGGCCCGGGCGGCGTAGCAGGCCCAGGCGGCACCGGCGTTGCCGTTGGTCGGCATCGCGACCGCGCGCACGCCGAGCTCGGCGGCCCGGGAGACCCCGACCGCGGCGCCGCGCGCCTTGAAGGCCCCGGTCGGGACCAGGCCCTCGTCCTTCATCAGCAGCCGCGGCAGGCCGAGGCGGGCGCCGGCCCGGGGGAGCGGCAGCAGCGGCGTCATGCCCTCGCCCATGGTGACCACGTGCGCGGGGTCGCGCACCGGCAGCAGCTCGTGGTAGCGCCACAGGTCCGGCGGGCGGGCCGCGATGTCGTCCGGGGTCACCAGGGTGCGGGCCCGGTCGAGGTCGTAGCGGGCGAGCAGCGGGGCACCGGCCGGGGAGGTGCCCTGGACGACGTCGGCGTCGTGCCGGGTCCCCTCGCGGGAGCACTCCAGGTGGGCGAGCGTCGAGTAGTCGTGCACCCGCACAGGTGATCCGAGCGGGGCCGCCGGGGCAAGCCCGAACCGCCGATCGGGGCGCGGACGAAGGTCACTGCGAGCGGCGGCGGCCGAACGGCCGATGTCGGTACCGTCGAACGAGTCAGTGAATGTTCAACCATTGAGAGGTATGCCACATGCGCCCGCTCCCCGCGCCCGCGTCCGACATCGCCTTGTTGATCTCCCGTATCCTGCTCGGCGTCGTGCTCGTCGCGCACGGCGTCCAGAAGCTCGGCCGCGGTGTCGGCGGTGTCTCCGAGGGCTTCTCCGGCATGGGGATCCCGCTGCCGACGCTGTCCGCGCTGTTCGTCATGACCGTCGAGACCCTCGGCGGGATCCTGCTGCTCGCCGGTGCCGCGACGACCGTCGCCGGGCTGGCGACCGTGGTCACCATGGTGGGTGCCTACCTGTTCGCGCACCTCGGGATCACCGTGTTCGTGTCCGACGGCGGCTGGGAGCTGGTCGGCGTGATCGCCGCGCTGGCCCTCGCGCTCGCCGCGACCGGCCCCGGCCGGTTCTCGGTGGACCACCTGCTGGCCGCCCGCCGCCGCGCGACCGCCGTGACCCGCGACCGGGCGGCGGCCCACCGGGCCTGACCGCGCACCCGGTCGCCGCGCGCAGCGGGCGCGGCCGGGGGACGCTGGGCCCATGCCCGAGGGACACACGGTGCACCGGCTGGCCCGCCTGCAGCGGCGTCGCTTCGCGGGCCGGCCGGTCGCCGTCAGCAGCCCGCAGGGCCGGTTCACCACCGGTGCCGGGGCGGTCGACGGCCGGGTGCTCGACGGTGTCGACGCGCACGGCAAGCACCTGTTCCAGTACTTCGGCCCGGACACCGTGGTGCACGTCCACCTCGGGCTGTGGGGCCGGTTCGGGAACCGGCGGCGGCCCGAGACGCCACCGCGCGGGCAGGTGCGGATGCGGATCGTCGGCGACAGCCACTACGCCGACCTGCGCGGTCCGGCCGCCTGCGAGCTGCTCGACGACGCCGGGGTGGCCGCGCTGCGGGCCCGGCTCGGCGAGGACCCGCTGCGCGCCGACGCGGACCCGGAGCGGGTCCGGGACCGGTTCGCCCGGTCCCGGGCACCGCTGGCCGCGCTGCTGATGGACCAGTCGGTGATCGCCGGTGTCGGCAACGTGTTCCGGGCGGAGACCCTGTTCCGCACCGGGCTCGACCCGATGACCCCGGCCCGCGAGCTCGACGACGACACGTTCGCCGCGCTCTGGGCGGACCTGTCCGCGATGCTGCGCGACGGCGAGCGGCGTGGCCGGATCGAGACGATCCTGCCCGCGCACGACGACGGCCCGCCGGAGACCCCCGCCCGCGGCCCGGTCTGCGCGAGCGTCGTCTACACCTACCGGCGCACCGGCCGGCCCTGCCTGGTCTGCGGTACGCCGATCGCGCACCGTGCCGTCCGGGCCCGGAACCTGTTCTGGTGCCCCCGCTGTCAGGCCGGGAGCACCGTGTATCCGCTGGGTGATCGGTGATCGCCCGGAGTGGTGTCCGATCTGTCCCGCTCCGGGCGATACGAGTACCGTTGGCGCATGCTGTCGGCAGGGTCCCCGCGGGCCGGCGCGGACCGTCGTCCCGTGATCAGGTGGGACGTCGTGCTGTCCGGTGTCGCCCTGGCCCTGGCCGGGATGCTGGTCGCGCTGGGCGTGTTCGGCGGGGTCTTCCTGATGGCCTTCCTGGACTACTGCCCGCCGCAGACGTGCAGCTCGTCGCGGATCCTGGTCTCGGTGGCCGGATCGCTGGTCGTCGCGGCCGCGGCCGGGATCGCCGGGCTCGCGATGACCGTGCTGCGGATCGTCGAACGACGGCTGTCCTGGCCGTTCGCGCTGGTCACCCTCATGATCGTGGCGACGGCGATCGGCTTCGGCGCGGCCGACTACACCTCGGCGATCGGCTACTGATCCCGGCGCCGGCTCACCCGTCCCGGTAGCGCTTGCGGTTGTTCCACACGACGTTGCGGTCGAAGTGCGCGCGCCGCGTCTCGGCGCTCCAGCGGCCCATGAAGAAGCCCCCGACGCCGCCGAGCAACAGCAGCAGAATCGTCGCGATGTCCATCGTCGCCCCCCTGGTCACGCCGGACGAACCCCTCGCCGTCCGGTGTGTCCATGGTGCGCCGAATTGGGAAGACCCTATCAGGATTTCGTCGATCCTGATGATCCGGAACGGGGCCTCCCGCGGAAGGCGAGCGCGACGGAGGCGGACATCACCATCATCGCCGCGACCACCCACAGCCCGGCCCGCGCGTCGCCGGTCAGATCGGCGAGCCGGCCGGTCACGAACGACCCGACGAACCGCCGATCCCGGCGGCGGCCCCGAAGCCGGTCAGGAACGCGTTCGGCAGCGAGCAGAACGGCGGGATCGCCGCGAACACCCCGATCGCGCAGACCGTCACAGAGGGCGCCGGCGATCGCCACCGCTCCCACCAGGGCCGGCACCGCGACGTGCAGCGCCCGCTCCCCGGTCCGGTCCGAGTGCCGGGCCCAGAGCACCATCGTCACCGAGGCGATCGCGTACGGCACCGCGGTGATCAGGCCGACCTCGATCAGCGTGTACTCGGTGCCGAACTGCTGCTCGAACCCGGCGATGATCTGCGGCAGGAAGAACGCGAGCACGTAGAGCCCGAACACGATGCCGAAGTACACCGCCGACAACGCGATCACCCGGGGATCGCGCAGCGCCGCGAGGATCCCGCGGTCCTGCCCGGCGGTCGCCGTGTCCTCCGCCGCGATCGTCGCCTCCAGCGCGGCGGCCCGGTCGGCGGGCAGCCAGCGCGCCGTCGCCGATGGTGATCAGCCAGGTCGACAGCGGCCCGCCGACCACCGACGACTCGTCAGTTCTTCAACCAGGCGTACGCGGTCTGCCGGGAGATCCCGAGCGCCTCGGACATCGCGCGGATCTCGCAGCCGGCGTCCCGGCCGGCCCGCAGCAGCTCGCGCTGCCGGTCCCGCAGCTCCGCCATCCGGGCCCCGGTCTCGGCCATCTCGGCGAGCAGCTCCTCCGCGGCCGCCGAGGTCCGGCGGTGCCCGGCGCCCGGCCGCGGGAACGCGCGGACCGCGGCGGCGTCCCAGACCCGGCGGCCCGCGTCGTCCGGCGCCGGCAGCGGCGCGGGCGCCTGCCCGCGGCTCACGTAGGAGTTCCAGGTCCCCACCTGCACGCCCCACTGCTCGGCGCACTCGTCGGCCGTCCACGTCGTCACGTGCGGAGTGTCCCCGATCCGGTGCGCCCACCCGAAGGGGTGGGGCCACGGTGCCGCCGTCCTTGCAACGGTGGGCACCGTCACACCGGACAGGGAGGTCCAGCATGAGCCCGACGATGCGTGCGTTCGTCATGACCGAGGTCGGCCGGACGGCGGTGGTCGAGAAGCCGATCCCGGTGCCCGGGCCGGAGGAGGCGGTCGTCCGGACGACGGCGGCCCTGATCTGCACCTCCGACGTGCACACCGTGAAGGGAGCGTTGCCGGTCGCCGACGGCGCGACGCTCGGGCACGAGGCGGTCGGCGTGGTGCACGCGCTCGGCTCGGCCGTCGAGGGATTCACCGAGGGCCAGCGGGTGGCCGTCAACGCCGTCACCCCGTGCTTCCGCTGTGACTACTGTCAACGCGGGGACACCAGCCAGTGCGGCGGCCCGCTCGGCGGGTACCGCTACACCGCGCAGATGGACGGCAACATGGCCGAGTACTTCGTCGTGCCCGCGGCGAAGGGGAACCTGGCCCCCATCCCGGACGAGCTGTCCGACGAGAAGGCCGCCTACGCCTGCGACATGCTCTCCACCGGGATCATGGGCGCGGAGAACGCGTCGATCGAGATCGGCGACACGGTGGCCGTGTTCGCGCAGGGCCCGGTCGGGCTGTGCGCGACGATCGGCGCGCACCGGCTCGGCGCCGGCCGGATCATCGCCGTGGAGTCCCGGCCGGAACGCCAGGCGCTGGCCAAGCAGTTCGGCGCCGACGACATCGTCGACTTCACCGCGGGCGACCCGGTCGAGCAGATCATGGACATGACCGGCGGGGTCGGCGTGGACGCGGCGATCGAGGCGTTCGGCTTCCCGCAGACCTTCGAGGCGTGCCTGCGGGTGACCAAGGCCGGCGGCCGGGTCTCCAACATCGGCTACCACGGGGAGAACCCGAACCCGCTGCAGCTCCCGCTGGACGCCTTCGGCCTCGGGATGAACGGCAAGTCGATCCGGACCGGGCTGTGCACCGGCGGCAACCTGCGCATGCAGCGGCTGTTCCGGCTGATGCTCTCCGACCGGGTCGATCCGACGCCGATGACCACCCACCGGTTCGGCTTCGACCGGGTCGAGGAGGCGTTCGAGCTGATGTCCTCCAAGTCCGACAACGTGATCAAACCGCTGGTCACCTTCTGAGCCTCGCCCCGCCCGCGCCGGATCCGGCCCGGTGCGGGCGGGGCGGATCCACTCCGGTCGTCGGGGTCACGGCGGCCGTCGACCTGCGTACCATCGGTGTCCGGGCAGGGACGCCCGGTGATCCTCACGGAGGTGGGGCGATGACGGCTCTGGAACCGGTCGGCCGCACGGTTCCACGCAACGTCTCCACGCGTTTCCGCGCGCCGACCCACGTGCACAACGTGATCGAACGCGAGCGGCTGCTGGACCGGCTGCGCGCCGACGGGGCGACCCGGCTGGTGGTGATCCACGCACCCGCCGGGTACGGCAAGACGACGCTGGCCGTGCAGCGGCTGCGCGAGCTGGAGGCCGGCGGCGCGCTGATCGCCTGGCTGGGTCTGCACGACGACGACAACGCCCCGCACTGGTTCCTGTCCCACCTGCTCGGCGCGGTCCGCCGGGTGCTGCCCGGCGCGGACGAGCCGCTGCGCGACCTCGCCGAGCTGATCGAGCAGAACGCCGAGGACACCCAGCGCTACGTGCTGGCCACGCTGCTGGAGCTGATCGGGGCGGTCGCCGCGCCGGTCGTCCTCACCTTCGACGACTGGCACCTGATCGACGACGCCGCGGTGCACCACGCCCTGGTGCACCTGCTCGACTTCGCCCCGCCGAACCTCTCGGTCGTGCTGACCAGCCGGCGCCGCCCCCGGCTGCCGCTGTCCCGGCTGCGGGTGCGCGGCCAGCTCGTCGAGATCGACGCCGACGCGCTGCGCTTCGACCTGGCCGAGGCCCGCGAGTTCCTGGTCGAGCTGAACGGGCTCACCCTCGACGGCGACGACGTCGCCCGGCTCTCCGCGGGCACCGACGGCTGGGTCGCCGCGCTGCAGCTGGTGTCGCTGTCGCTGCGCGACTGCGCCGACCCGGAGGCGCTGATCCGCGGCTTCTCCGGCCGGCACCACTCGGTGGGGGAGTACCTCACCGAGAACGTGCTCGACGCGCTGCCGCCGGAGATCCTCGACGCGCTGCTCGCGACCTCGGTGTGCGACCGGCTCTGCGGCGAGCTCGCCGGCGAGCTCACCGGCCGCTCCGACGGCCAGGCGGTGCTGGAGGAGCTGGAGATCCGCAACCTGTTCCTGCGGCCGCTCGACGACGAGCGCGAGTGGTTCCGCTACCACCACCTGTTCGCCGACCACCTGCGACGACGGCTGCGGCGCGACCACCCGGACCGGGTCGCCGCGCTGCACCTGCGGGCCAGCGACTGGTTCGCCCGGGCCGGGCTCGCCCCGGAGGCGGTCAGCCACGCGCTCGCCGCGGGCGAGGTCGGCCGGGCCACCGATCTCGTCGAGCAGCACGCCATGTCGTTCGTCGAGCACAGCCGGATGGTCAGCCTGCTCGGGCTGATGAACCGGCTCCCGCCGACCGCCGCCGACGACCGGCCCCGCCTGCTGATGGCGGTGGCCTGGGCGAACTGCCTGCTCCAGCGCACCACGGCGGCCCAGGCGACGCTGGACCTGCTGCGCTCGGCGCTGCCCCACGGCGACGCCGCGATGGAGATCGAGGCCGACGTCGTGCAGGCGTGCATCGACATCTACAACGACCGCACCGACCGGGCCGAGGACCTGGTCCGGCGCAGCCTCGACCGGCCCTGGGAGCACCGGCCGTGGGTGGTCGCCGTGGGGGCGAACATCCAGACCTTCTGCGACTTCCACGCCACCCGGCACGGCAGGGCCCGGGAGCGCCAGCGCTGGGCGCGCCCGTTCCACGACCGCACCACCGGCTCGTTCGCGGCCGTGTACGGGCGCTGCTTCGCCGGCATCGCCGCGCTGTCCCAGCTCGACGTCGACGCCGCCGAGGAGCACCTCACCGACGCCGTCGAGCTGGCCCGCCGCTCGGCCGGGCAGCGGTCGCACGCGGCCCGGCTGGCGGCCGCGCTGCTCGGCGAGCTGCACTACATGCGGGGCCGGATCGACGACGCCGAGCGACTCCTGGAGGAGTGCGGCGAGCTGGGCGCGGAGAGCGGCGTCGTCGAGTTCATGGCCGCCGGGTACGCGCTGCGGGCCCGGGTCCGGGCCCGGCGCGGCGCCGTCGCGGAGGCCGCCGAGCTGCTCGCCGAGGGCGCGCAGGTCGCCGAACGCCTCGGGCTGGTCCGGCTGCGGGCCGCGATCGGGGCGGAGCGCATCGTCCAGCTGCTCGACGCCGGCAAGGTCCGCGACGCCCGCCGGGTCGCCCAGGAGCTGCCGGAGGGCTCGTGCCGGCACGGCGGGATCGCCGAGGCGATCGACCGGCTGCGCACCTCGTCGCTGGCCGCGGTGCTGTCCGCGGAGTGCGACCACGACGGCGCGGTCGCGCTGCTGGAGAACCTGGTCGGGTCCGACGCCGCCCGCGGCTGCGTCCGGTCGGCGACCGTGCTGTCGGTGCAGCTCGCCGGGGTCCAGGAACGGGCCGCGCTGCGGATGGCCGCCGAACGGACGCTGGCCGGCGTGCTCGACCGGGTCGTCGCCGAGCGGGTGCCGCAGATCGTGCGCGACGGCGGCCCGGCCGTCCGGGCGGTGCTCGAACGGCTCGTCGTGCGGGCCGCGGCCGGGAACTGGCCGGTGGGGGCGGCACCGCTCCCCGAGCAGCTGGAGGCGCTGCTCGGGGAACGGGCCGCCACCGCGTCCACCGCGTCGGTCGATCTGACCGGCCGCGAGCTGGAGATCCTCCGGATGATCGACGTCGGCCGGACCAACCAGCAGGTGGCCCGGTCGCTGTCGGTCACCGTGAACACGGTGAAGTGGTACCTGAAGAACATCTACGGCAAGCTCGGCGCCGGCAACCGGACCGAGGCGGTCTCGGTCGCCCGCCGGCACGGGCTGCTCGCCTGATCCGGCGCCGCCGGCTCAGCGCCGTTCGAACGCCGGGTAGCCGTCCGCCGCCTCCTTCTCGCAGAGCTGCCGGTAGGTGCCGACCCCGCCGATGTAGGACAGCAGCCGGCGCGGCTTGCCGGGCACGTTCGAGCCCAGGTACCACGACGTCGTGTTGACCACGATGGTCGCGCCCGCGGTCTCCTCGTGGTGCGCGACCCAGGCGTCCTCGCCCTGCTCGGTCGGCTCGATCACCGACTTGCCCTCGACCCGCAGGTCCCGGATCGCCCGGGTGATCCACTCGGTCTGCTGCTGCAGGCAGGTCGTCATGTTGCACAGCGCCGCCGACGGGGCCAGCGGGACGGCGGTGGTCAGCAGGTTCGGGTAGCCGTGCTTGGCCAGGCCCATCGTCGTCCGGATGTCGCGGCCCCACTCGTCGGCCAGTGAACGGCCGTCGCGCCCGCGGATGTCGATCCGGGTGAGCGCGCCGGTGCCGGCGTCGAACCCGGTCGCCAGGATGATCACGTCCAGCTCGACGACGGTGCCGTCGGTGAGCTCGATGCCCTCGGGGCGGATCCGGGCGATCGGGTTGTCCTTGACCCCGATCAGATCGACGTTGTCCTGGCGGTAGACCTCCAGGTAGCCGTTCTCCAGCGGTACCCGGTGGGTGCCGAACCCGTAGTCGGTGGGCACCAGCACGTCGATCAGGTGCTGGTCGACCAGCCGCTCGCGCATCTTGTCGCGGACGAACTCCGACACCTCCTCCGACACCTCCTCGGAGAAGAACATCTCGCCGAAGCCGGCCAGCCACAGCTTCAGCGAGCCGTCCTGGTAGGTCTCCTCGAGGATCTCCAGCCGCTGCTCCGGCGTGCAGTCCGCCCAGGCGTGCTCGAAGTCGTACTCGAAGCCGGTGAAGGTGTGCGGGATGGTCGCCTTCAGCTCGGCGAAACGGGCCTTGTAGGCGGCCTGCTCCTCGGGCCCGTAGCGCGGGTTCTTCATCGGCAGCACGTACTGCGGGGTGCGGGCGAAGACCGTCAGGTGCCCGACGTCCGGTGCGATCGTCTGGATCACCTGGATGCCGGTCGCGCCGATCCCGACCACACCGACCCGCTTGCCCGCCACGTCGACGCCGCCGGCCGGGTACG
This sequence comes from Pseudonocardia kongjuensis, assembly GCF_039526905.1. Taxonomy (NCBI): domain Bacteria; kingdom Bacillati; phylum Actinomycetota; class Actinomycetes; order Pseudonocardiales; family Pseudonocardiaceae; genus Pseudonocardia; species Pseudonocardia kongjuensis. Next base: position 131,468 of record NZ_BAAAJK010000009.1, read on the forward strand.
ACGAGGTGTAGACCAGCTGCCCGGCGAACGAGTCCTGGCCCTCGAACTGGTCGGTCAGCGGTGCCGACAGCATCCCGGCGCAGCTGACGAAGAACTGGGTGTCCAGCACGTGGCCCGCATCGGTGCGGACGGTCCAGCGGCCCCGGTCCTCGTCGAAGTGCGCGCTGGTGATCTTCGTGTTGAACGTGATGTCGCGGCGCAGGTCGAGCCGGTCGGCGACGTAGTGCAGCCACCGCTCGATCTCCGGCTGGCCGGGGAACTTCTCGCTCCAGCTCCAGTCGGTGTAGAGCTTCTCGTCGAACAGGTACTGGTAGATGTAGGCCTCGGAGTCGAACCGCGCGCCCGGGTAGCGGTTCCACCACCAGGTGCCGCCGACGTCGCCCGCGGCGTCGAAGGCGCGCACGTTCAGGCCCTGCTCGCGCAGCTGGTGCAGCTGGTAGAGCCCGGCGACCCCGGCGCCCAGTACCACGGCGTCGAGCTGCTCGACGCCGGTCGTGTCGGAATCGGTGGACGGTGCTGTCGTCATCGACGGTCCCTTTCCTCGTCCGGTGGATGTGTCCGTGCACACACCATGCGAGGAAGAGGGGAGGGGTGGTCCCACCCGTAGGGGTGGGAGCTTGGGGTCGGGACAGGGAGCCCGCACCCGGGCCGGCGGGGCGCCGTCCCAGACGGCGACGAGCAGGTCGGCGTCGTCGAGCACGGCCCGTCCGGCGGCGGCGTAGGCGGCCCGGTCCGCGGTGTCGAAGGGGAGCACCCGTACCTCGGTGGCGCGGGCGTGCAACCGCTCGAACTCGTCCCGGTTCCCGGGCTTGATCTTGAGTTCCCGGTAGTCGCGGGAGGGCAGCACGACGACCAGGTCGCCGCCGGTGGCGAGCACGGCGTCGGCGAACAGCTGGTCCGCGCCGCGGGCGAGGCAGGACAGCCCGACCAGCGGCGCCGGGTGCGAGGTGAGCTCCGCGAGCACGGCGTCGGCGACCAGCGGGATCGAGCCGGGGGTGAGCGTCGAGTGGCCGGTGATCCCGATGCGGGGCATGTCAGACGGTCCCTCCGGTGGGGGCGGCCAGCTCGGCGCGTACCCCGAGCAGCCGGACCGGGCGGTCCGGGTCGAGCTCGTCGAGCAGGGTCGCGGCGACGGCGGCGATCGGTCCGGCGTCCCGGCCGGGCGGATCGAGGCCCCGGCTGCGGGTGCTGGTCCGGAAGCTGCGGGTGCGGACCCGGATGCCGACGCGGACGCAGTCCCGTCCCTCCTCGGCGACGTCGTCGGCGACCCGCAACGCCAGCGTGCGCAGGGCCGCGTGCAGCTCCGCGCGGTCGGTGAGATCGGCCGGGAAGGTGGTCTCCCGGCTGCGCGAGCGCGGCACCCACGGCCCGGTGTCCAGCTCGGTGCGCCCCATCCCGCGGCCGAGCGAGACGAGGTACGGGCCGCGCCGCGGCCCCAGCTCGGCGGCGACGTCGCCGGGGCGGGACTCGGCGAGCCGGGTGACCGTCGTGATGCCCAGCCCGGCCAGCGTGCGGCCGGTGGCCCGGCCGATCCCGGGCAGCGCCTCCGGCGGCTCGGCGCCGAGCGTGCCGAACCAGTTCGCCGCGGTCAGCTCGTGCACGCCGGCCGGTTTCGCGTAGCCGGTCGCGGTCTTCGCCCGCAGCGTGTTGTCGCCGATCCCGACCGCGCAGGACAGTCCGGTGCCGGCCACCGTCTCCCGGATCCGCTGCGCGAGCGCCCGGGGATCGCCGTCGGTGCCGACGAACGCCTCGTCCCAGCCGATCACCTCGACCGGCTCGCCGAGCCCGCGCAGCAGCCGCATCACCTCGTCGGACACCCGCTGGTAGTACGCCGTGTCCGACGGGAGGAACACCGCGTCCGGGCAGCGCCGGCGGGCCGCCGCCATCGGCATGCCGGACCGCACGCCGAACGCGCGCGCCTCGTACGACGCGGTCGCGACGACGGTCCGCGCGTCGGGACCGCCGTGCCCGCCGACGACCACCGGGCGTCCGGCGAGCTCGGGCCGGCGCAGCACCTCCGCCGCGGCCAGGAACTGGTCGAGATCGGCGTGCAGGATCCACCGGCTCATCTCACATCCCGGAGACCTCGCCGTAGGCGACGACGGACAGGAAGCGGATGGGGAGCTCGAGCAGTTCGCGGGGGCCGTGGGTGCCTTCGCCGTCGAGTTGCA
>NZ_BAAAJK010000010.1:0-18044 GCF_039526905.1 Pseudonocardia kongjuensis
GGCCGCGGCGCGGCGCCGCCCGCCGGCGGTGCACCGGGCCGGATCGGGCCGCCCGACAACCGGGGCCGCCCCGGTGCCCCGGACGGTGCGCGCGGCGCCGGAACCCCGGACGGTGGGCGCGGTACCGGTGCCCCGGACGGTGCGCGCCGTGCCGGTGCCCGCGACGGTGGGCGCGGGGCCGGAGCCCCGGACGGTGGGCGCGGGCCCGGAGCGCCGGACGGTGGCCGCCGGACCGACGGCCCCGTCGACCCGCCCACGGTGCGCCGCGGCGCGCCCGGTGCCCGCGGGGGAGCCGGTTCCCGGCGCGGGATCGGCGGCGGGGCCGCCGACCCGGGACCGGACGACCATCCCGCATCGCGCCCGCCCGCCCGCCGCCGCGGCGGCGGCGCCGGCCGGGCCGGTCGGGACGGTGCCGGCCGGGACCGGGAATCCCGGCCGGTCGACCCGCCGGTCCGGGTGTCCGGGCCCGGCCGCCTCCTGCGCGGCCTGGCCGGGGTGCTCGCCGGCGGGCTCGTCGTGCTGGCGGCCGGACTCGTCGTCGTGGAGTGGCTGGCCGGGCGCAACGGCGTGCCGGGCCCCGGCACCGGGGCGATCGCCGCCCACCTGATCGCCGCGGTGGTCGCGGTGACCGGGCAGGTGGTCGCGGACCGGCGCGCCGACCGGACCGGCACGCTCGCCGCGCTCGGGGTGATCGGCACCGTCGCGCTGGTGCTGGGCCTGGGCTGGTTCCTCTAGGAGCGGGCCGCCGGCCCGAGCACCACGATCTCGGTCCCGCGCAGCTCCACCAGCAGCCCGCCCTGCGCGGCGACCTGCACCGGTCCGGTCCGGTCCCCGCGGTCGACCGGCACGGTGCGGCGGACCGCGCCGTCGGCCGGATCGACGTCGGCCAGCCCGCCCGGCACCGGCACCAGCAGCCGGTCGCCGTACCGGGTGCCCGGGCCGAGCGTGCCGGGCACCGACCAGCGCGGCTGCAGGGTGCCCGCGTCCAGCGCGACGGTGGCGCCACCGGTCCACCAGTAGCGGGTGGGATCGTCCGGCCCGCCGGTGCGGGTCCGCGCGACGCCGTCGGCGGGCACCGAGATGGTCGCGCCCGCGGCGACCGGGAACTCGCCGATCCGGCGGCCACCGCGGTCGAACAGGGCGAGCCGCGGCACGCCGGGCAGCAGCACGGCGGCCCGCTCCGGGGACAGCGCGATCAGCTGCGCCCCGTCGGTGCCGATCTCGGCGGAGGAGTCGAACGCGGGGCGGTCGCCGTCGGTGCTGCTCGGGCGGAGCACGGACAGCCGCTCGGTCGTCTCACCGGGGCAGCGTTCCAGCACCCCGGCCCGGTCCTGGGCGGCGGCGAACGACCGGAAGGTGCAGCCGCTGCGCGGTTGCGTGCCGGGCTCGGCGGGCGCCCGGACGGTGCCGTACTCCGCGGTCCGCACCAGGTCCGAGCGGAACGTCTCCAGGTAGTCCTCGCCGGTCGCGAGCACCGGGTCCTGGCCGATCAGCCGGGTCCCCGGGCGGGCGTCCAGGGTCCGGTTCGGGCCGCGCCCGCCGGTACCGGGATCGAGCGTGGTCAGCTCGGAGCAGTACTCGTCGTTGCGGTAGAGGGCCATCACCCGGCCGTCGGCGAACCCGGTCGTGCACAGGGCGAGATCGCGGGAGTACGACCAGCGCTCCGCACCGGTGACGGCGTCCCGCCCGGAGAGCCGGGTCCCCTCGGCGACGACGACGCCGTCCCCGGCGACCAGCGGGACCGGGGTGGCCGGGCTGGCCGCCCGCCACAGCTCGTCGAAGGACGCGGGGACCGGGCCGGCCGGCGGCGGCGGGGTGGCGGCGGTCGTCGCCGGGACCGACTCGGTGTTGGCCGCGGGGCTCTGCACGCCGTAGAGCAGTGCCACGCCGCCGAGCAGCAGCACGAGCACCGCGGCGACCATGCGGTCGCCGCGGTGTCGTCGTTCGGCGGGCACCTGCGGCCACGGTGCGCGGCGCAGGTTCCGCGGGCGCAGCACGCGGTACGGGCCCGTCAGCTGGCGGCGGCGTCGGCCCCGTCGGCGGACTCGCCACCGGACCGCCGCCGGGACCCGCCGCGGCGCCGCCTGCGGCGCGGCTTCGTGCCCTCGCCGTCGGCGGAGCCGGAGCCGGACGCCTCGGGGCCGGTGGCGGGTGCGGCGGAGCCGGACGACTCCTGGGGGGCCTCGCCGGCCGTGGAACCGGCGTCGACGGTCACCCCGCCCCGGGTCCGGGTGCGGGCGCGCCGCTTGCGGGCGGGACGACGGCCGTCGTCGTCACCCGGCTGGGCGGACGGCCCGGAGTCCCGGCCGGTGCGGCCGCCGCCGCGCTGCTTGCGCGATCCCTGGTGGTCGCCCTCGGAGTCGATGTACTCGGCGCCGAGCCCGGCCCGGGTGCGCGCGGACAGCGGCAGCCGCCCGGTCGCGCTGGTCGGGATGTCCAGGTCGGTGAACAGGTGGTCCGACGTCGAGTACGTCTCCACCGGCTCGTCGATGCCCAGCGACAGGTCGTCGGAGATCATCTTCCAGCGCGGCATCTCGTCCCAGTCGACCAGCGTGACGGCGACGCCCTCGCGCCCGGCGCGCCCGGTCCGGCCGATCCGGTGCACGTAGGTCTTGGAGTCCTCGGGGCACTGGTAGTTGATCACGTGGGTGACCCCGGTGACGTCGATGCCGCGGGCCGCGACGTCCGTCGCGACCAGCACGTCGACCTTCTCCGAACGGAACGCGCGCAGCGCCTGCTCGCGGGCGCCCTGACCCAGGTCGCCGTGCACCGCGGCCGCGGCGAACCCGCGCTCGGCCAGGTCGTCGGCGACCCGCTGGGCGGTCCGCTTGGTCCGGGTGAAGATCATGGTCAGGCCGCGCTCACGGGCCTGCAGGACCCGGGTGACCAGCTCGACCTTGTCCATCGCGTGCGCCCGGTAGACGAGCTGCTTGGTGCGCTCGTGGATGGAGCCCTGGTCGGCCTCCTCGGCGCGGATGTGCGTCGGGCGGGTGAGGAACGCCCGGGACAGCTGCACGATCGGGCCCGGCATGGTCGCCGAGAACAGCATCGTGTGCCGCTCCTCGGGGAGCATCCGCAGGATCCGCTCGACGTCGGGCAGGAAGCCCAGGTCGAGCATCTCGTCGGCCTCGTCGAGGACGAGCGCCTTGACCCGTCCGAGGACCAGGTGCCGCTGCTCGGCGAGGTCCAGCAGCCGGCCGGGGGTGCCGACGATGACGTCGACGCCCTTGCGCAGGGCCTCCAGCTGCGGCTCGTAGGCGCGGCCGCCGTAGATGGCGACGACACGCACGCCCAGGTTCTTGCCCGCCGCGGCGATGTCCCGCGCGACCTGCACGCAGAGCTCGCGGGTCGGGACGACGACGAGCGCCTGCGGGACATCCTTCGTGCGGTCCGCGGCCTCGCCCTCGGCGGTGGCGGCGGCCCGCTCGCCGGGCGGGGTGATCCGCTGCAGCAGCGGCACGCCGAAGCCCAGCGTCTTGCCGGTGCCGGTACGGGCCTGGCCGATCACGTCCTCACCGGCCAGCGCCAGCGGGAGCGTCAGCTCCTGGATCGCGAAGGTGCGGACGATGTCGTTCTCCGCGAGCGCGGAGACGATCTCCTCGCGGACGCCGAGCTCGGCGAAGGTCGGGGGCAGCTTCTCGCCGCCGGGATTGGTGACGCCGAGCGGGGCCTCGGCGGGGGTGATGCCGGTGGACAGGAAGCCCGGGTCGGCCTCGGTACCGGTGGTCTCCGTGGCGGGACCGGCGCCGGTTTCTGCGCTGTCTTCGGGAACGGACAGGATGATCGCCTCTCTCCGCGCACAGGAGCCGTGGCGTGGCTCGTCGACCGCCGCTCGCCCGCGTCGGGGTCGGGGCAGGAGAGCCGCCGAGGCGCTGCGCGCACCATGTCGGGTGCGGGTCCGGTGAGATGTGGCCGGCCGAGGTACGGCCCGCCCGCCCCGTTTCCCGGTCCCGCGCGTGTGCACGTCGTCCGCATGTCGGCAACGCGCTGTCCGCATGATACCCCTCGACGTCCCATTGCACGACGAGGACGCCGCGCGCCGGACGAGTGAGATACCTCGCGCACCCCGCAGGTGATCATCCGGGGTGCCGCCCACCATCCGGTTAGGGTGGCCGCCATGACCACCGATGCCGGTTCGCCGGCCGCCGGACCCACCCCGGTGACCGTCGAGCTGCTCGGCGTGCTCGGCTACGGCGAACTGTCCGCGTTCGACCGGCTCGCCGAGGACGCGCGGGCCGCGCCGACCCTCGCGGGCCGGGCCCAGCTGTCCACCATGGCGGCCGCGGAGATCGGTCACTTCCGGCTGATCGAGGAGCACCTCGGCGGGGCAGGCGTGGCGATCGCCGACGCGATGGCGCCGTTCGTCACCCTGATCGACAGCTACCACGCCTCGACCGCCCCGCGGAGCTGGCTGGAGTCGCTGGTGAAGGCCTACCTGGGGGACGGCCTGGGCGCCGACTTCTACCGCGAGGTCGCCGGCTGGGTGGATCCGGCCACCGGTGACCTGGTCCGCCGGGTGCTGGCCGACACCGGCCACTCGGCGTTCGCCGAGCGCGAGGTGCGTGCCGCCTGCGAGGCGAACCCGCACCAGCGCGACCGGCTCGCCCTGTGGGGCAGGCGGCTGCTCGGCGAGGCCGTCACGCACGCCCAGCGGGTGGTGGCCGAGCGGGACGAGCTGGCCGAGTTCATCGTGCTCGGGTCGGGGGAGAAGGGCGGCGTCGCGGGCCTGATCAAGACCGTCCAGGTGGCCCACGGCAGGCGGATGAGCAGGCTCGGGCTGTCCTGAGCCCGTTCTGGACTAGCCTGGCGCCGGCAAGGGCAGGACGTGAACGGATCGGGAGGCCAACCGGTGAAGGTCAAGATCGGCATCGCGGAGACCCCGCGCGAGCTCGTGGTGTCCAGCGACCGCACGCCGGACGAGGTGGCCCAGCTCGTGAGCGGGGCGATGAAGTCCGACGACGGTCTGCTGGACCTGACCGACGATCAGGGCAACCGCTTCGTCGTCCCGGTGGGGCGGATCTCCTACGTGGAGATCGGCCCGGGCGAGGAGCGCAAGGTCGGGTTCGGTCTGGCTGCCAAGCCCTGAGCGGCGTGCGCCACCGGCGCGACTGACCGGTGGCCGCGGGCCCGGTCCCTGCGGGGGCCGGGCCCGTTTCCGTGTGCTGCCGCCGGGGCCGCTCAGTCGGTCTCCGGCGGCGGCGGGTCGTCCAGCGCGAACGGCGGACGCCCGGTCCCGGCGATCCGGAACCGGTCCCACAGGTCCGGCTCGGACAGCGTCCCGGTGGCGGCGTGCCCCGGGGTCCGGATCTCGGCGTCGGCGCCCCGGGCGCCCAGCAGTTCGCTCAGCCGCGGATGCGCGAGCACCCGGCCGGACCAGTGCAGGCGGCCGTCGAACGGCTCGTGCCGGGCGTCCAGCAGCACCTCCACCGGGATCTCCTCGCCGTCGACGACCAGCGTCGCCGGGCCCCGGTACCCCTCGTCACCGTGCTCGTGCTCGTCCATGCCGGTCAGTCCTCCGGGCCGGTGCCGGTCGCGGTGTGCGGGTTCGGCACCAGCCGCAGGATGTCGGCGTTCGCGGTCGGCGCGTCCAGCCCGGCGACGCCGGCGATCCCGCCCCAGATCAGCGCGGACAGGTAGTTGGTCAGCGCGTCCCGGCTCATCGTGCGGCGGTCCAGCCACCACTCGCCGGCGGCCTGGACGAGCCCGATGAGTCCGATCGCCCAGACCTCGGCGCCGCCGGAGTCACGTCCGTCGGCGCGCAGGCGCTCACCGATCAGGGTGGCCAGCAGGGCACCGATCCGGCCACGGACGTCCTCGACGATCTCGGCGCCGGGGGCCGGCTCCGCCGGGTTGGCGACGACGAACCGGTAGAGCTGCGGCTCGTCCTCGACACCGCCGAGGAACGCGTCGATCACCGCGGCGACGTGCTCGATCGGCTCGGCCTCCACCGCGAGCACCGGGTAGATGCGCTCCATCAGCATCTCCGCGGCCCGCTCGCCGACGGCGCGTTGCAGGTCGGCCCGGTCGGTGAAGTGCCGGTAGAGCACCGGCTTGGTGATCCCGGCGGCCGCGGCGATCTGCGCGACGGACACGCCGGGGCCGTGTTCGCGGACGGCCTCGATGGCCGCATCGACCATCTCCGACCGGCGTTGCTCGCGGCGCTGGGTGCGGGCGTCCGGCTTGACATCCCTCTGTTCCTGGGGCACGTTACCAGTGGTAGCCGTTACCGCCGGTAACAGCAAGTCGCCTGCGGTGTCCGGAACAGCACATCGCCCACGGATCCGGCCCCCGGCCGGACCGGCGTCAGACAGGAAGGCGTGCCCGATGAGCGCTCCCGCCCGCACCGGCAGCAAGGCCCGGGTGGCCGACCGCGAGGACACGGCGCGGCGGCTGCTGCGCAGCTCGGTCGACCGGTCCTACGACCCGTCGATCGACATCGACTGGGAGGCGCCGCTGGTCGAGGGCCGCTACGGCGTCGTCCCCGAGCGGGTCTCGCTGTACGGCACCCCGCTGTGGGACGGGCTGTCCGAGGAGCAGCGGGTCACGCTGTCGGTGCACGAGTTCTGCAGCGTCGCCCGGATCGGGCTGTGGTTCGAGATGATCCTCATGCAGATGCTGCTGCGCTACGCCTACGACCGCGACCCGCGCCGCGCGCACATCCAGTACGCGCTGGTGGAGATCGCCGACGAGTGCCGGCACTCGATGATGTTCGCCAAGGCCACCGAGCGCTACGGGGTCCCGGACTACGCGCCGGACCGGATCACCCACGAGCTGGGCCGGGTGATGAAGACGATCGGGACCGGTCCGGCGATGTTCGCCGGGACGCTCTACGTCGAGGAGATCCTCGACCAGCTGCAGCGCGAGGGGATGCGCGACGAGCGCGTCCAGCCGCTCTCCCGGATGATCAACAAGATCCACGTGACGGAGGAGGCGCGGCACGTCCGCTACGCCCGCGAGGAGCTGCAGCGGCTCATGCCGCGGACGAACGCGGCGCAGCGCATGCTGGCCCGGAACGAGACCGCGGCGATCGCCTACGTCGTCGCCCGGAACCTGATCCATCCCGAGGTGTACCGCAGCGTCGGCATCGAGCCCTCGGTCGGCCGGCGGGCCGCACGGGCCAATCCGCACCATCGCGAGATGCTGCGCTGGTCGGCCCGCAAGCTCGTGCCGTTCCTGCGGGAGCAGGGCGTCATCGGCGGCCCGTCGGAGCTGCTGTGGAAGCGCGCCCACCTGATCTGAGACCCAGCCAGAACCGAGAGGAGCCGGACGTGAGCAGGCGGATCGTGACCCGCGACGGGACCGGGCTGTACGTGCGGGTGTCCGGGCCGGAGTCGGCACCGGTGACGGTGCTCCTGGCGCACGGCTGGACCCTCGACGAGCGCTGCTGGGCGCCGGTCGCGGACGTGCTGGCCGGCGGCGCGCAGTCCGCACCGCCGGCCCGGGTGGTCCGCTACGACCACCGCGGCCACGGCCGGTCCGACGACACCCCCGACGAGCACAAGACCCTCGAGCGGCTGGCCGACGACATGGCCGAGGTGATCACCCAGGTCGTCCCGGCCGGGCCGGTGGTGATCGCCGGGCACTCGATGGGCGGGATGACCGCGATGTCGCTCGCCCAGCGGCATCCGGACCTGGTCGCGGCCCGGGTCGCCGGGGTGGCGCTGGTCGCCACCGCCAGCGGCGGGCTCGGCGCGGCGGCGACGCTCGGCATGAGCGGCCGTCCGGCGGAGCTGTTCCTGGCCGGCAAGGAGAAGGTCACCGTCAGTCCGCTGTGGACCGACCGGCGGGCGCTGAGCACGCATCCGGCGCTGCTGCGGGCCGCCGTCCGGCCGTTGCTGCTCGGGCGGCACCCGGACCGCGACGCGGTCCGGCTCACCTGCGACGCGATCGCCGCCTGCCGTCCGACGACGATCTCCGGGTTCACCCCGACGCTGACCGCGCACGAGCGGGACGCGGCGCTGGCCGCGTTCGCCGAGCTCCCGGTCGAGGTGCTGGTCGGGTCCCGGGACCGGCTGACCCCGCCCCGCTACTCGCGCCGGATCCGGGACCGGCTGCCCCGGGCCGGACTGACCGTGTTCCCGGACGCCGGGCACATGCTGCCCGTCGAGCGGGTCGCCGGGGTGGCGGCCCGGATCGGCGCGCTGGTGCGCGGGACGGCCGGGCTCGACCGGGCGGCGTGACCGCCCGGCCCGGTCGGTGCAGGTCCCGCTCGGTGCAGGTGTCGGTCGCTGCAGGTGCGGTCAGTGCAGGTCGGTGCGCTGCTGTTCGGGTCGCTGGTCCGGGCCGTCGGTGAGCTTGGGGAATCCGCCGATGCCCCGCCAGGCCAGCGACGTCATCAGCGCCACCGCCTCGTCGCGCGGGACCCGCTGGTCGGAGTCCAGCCAGAACTGGGCGCCGACCTGGCTGAGCCCGACCAGCCCGACGGCGAGCAGCCGGGCCCGGTCCTGGTCCAGCCCGGCGTCGGTGGTGACCGCACCGGCGACCGCGTCGATGCACCGGTCGAGCGCGCTCTCCACCACGGAGGCGGCCTCCGGGTCGCCCCGCAGGTCGGACTCGAACACCAGCCGGTACGCCTTGCCCTCACCGGCGACGAAGTCGAAGTAGGCGGCGACGGCGGCCTGCACGCGTTCCTTGTTGTCGCCGGTCCGCTCGATCGCCCCGGAGACGCGCTCGACGAGCTCCTCGGCGTAGGTCGTCAGCAGCGCCTGGTACAGCTCGAGCTTGCCGGGGAAGTGCTGGTAGAGGACCGGCTTGCTGACCCCGGCCCGCTCGGCGATGTCGTCCATCGCCGCCGCGTGGTAGCCCTGCTCGGCGAACACGTCGCGGGCGGCCAGCAGCAGCTGGGCGCGGCGCGCTCCACGGGACAGGCGCGCGCCCCGAGGCGTGGCGGTTCCGGTCATCGGCCCCCTACCTTTCACCCGGTGTGGGGTCACCCTACCCGCTGGTAACCGGGATTACGAACGCTGCGTCATCGGCCTTCCGGCGGTGCGCCGGACGGTGCCCGGACACCCGTCCGGATCCGCCGGGCGCGCACCGCGAGCGCCCCCAGGACCGGCAGCGCGGCGACCGCGGAGCCGGGTGCTCCGGCGACCGCGAGGGCCGTCCCGACGGCCGCCAGCACCGCCGCGGCGACGACCGCGCGACGGGTGTGCGCGCGGGCCCGCCGGGCCAGTACGAGGGCTGCGGCCACCTCGGCGGGGCCGCCCCGGGCGGCGATCCTCGCGGATCCCGTCGCGGGGGCGGGAACCGGGTCCGGCTCGCCGGGACCGGGGGTGGTCACGCCGTCTCCGGCGGGCCAGGGGAGCAGCGCGACGGCGAGATCGGCGCCGGCCAGCGCGTCCGGGTCGGTGCCGGGATCGGCCGCGACGGCGACGGTGCGGCCGCGGGCACGCAGTCCCGCGACGGCGGCGGCCCGGGCCGCGGGACCCAGCCCGGCGCGCACGGCGTCCGGGTCCGCCGGGTCCAGTCCGGCGGCCCGGGCGAGGGCGTGCGCGGCACCGTCGTCGTCGGGGGTGAGCAGAGCAGGCGCGGCGCCGGCGGCCCGCAGCGCCGCCGTCCCGGCGGCCACCGACGGGTGCGCGACCCGCTCCAGGGTGCAGACCGCCCGGGCCGCGCCGTCCCAGGCGACGGCGACCACGGAGGCCCCCGCGGCGACGGCGCGCTCGCGCTCCGCCCGCAGGCCGGGCGGGAGCCGGACGCCGTGCTCCCGGAGCCACTCCGCGGAGCCCGCGAGCACCGCGTGCGCCACCACCGTCGCGGCCGGACCGTGCACGGGACCGGCAGGACCGGCAGGACCGGCGGGACCAGCAGGACCGGCGTAACCGGCGGGACCAGCAGGACCGGCGGGGCCGGCGTAACCAGCAGGGCCGGCAGGACCGGCGAGGTCAGCGGGACCAACGGCGCGGTCGGGACCGGCAGGACCGACGGGACGAGCAGGACCGGCGGCGCGGTCGGGACCGGTGGCGGGACGAGCGGGATCAGCCGTGCGCGCGGGACCGGCGGGGTGTTCGGCGAGGGCGACCACCGGCTGCCCGGCGACTGTGCCTGCCGCGGTACCCGCCGCCGTACCCGCCGCTCTACCCGAAGCTGTGCCCGCCGCTCTACCCGCCGTCGTACCCGCCGCTGTCCCTGCCGCTGTGCCCGCCGCTGTGCCCGGGCCGATGCCGTTGGCAGGCCGGTTCCCGGCCCCGCCGCGCAGCCGGCCGGTGGCCACCCCCGGCCGCAGTCCGTCGACCGGGACCAGCTCGGCGACCAGCCCGGACACCCCGAGGCCCGGCTGCTCGTCGGCCTCGGCGACGTCCGGCACCGGCCCGCCGTGGGCGGCGGCCAGTGCCCGGGCGACCGGCGCGAGATCGGATCCGGGCCGGCAGCCCGCCGTCACCGACGCGGCCAGCCGCAGCACCGTGGCCGGATCCTCGCCGGGCGCCGGGTGCACGACGACCGCGCCGGGACCGGCCCCGGTGAGCACGTCCGGCCCGGCGAGCACGACGGTGTCGATCCGCGCGACGACGCCGTGCGCGCCGAACGGCCGGGTCCAGCCGACCGGATCCTGGCGGGGCCCGCGGCCGGGCAGCGGCAGCCGCACGTCCGGCCCGCCGGCCCGGTCGGCGGCCCGCACGGCGGCCGGGACCGCGGCGAGCAGCGCGACCGGGCAGGCGGCCAGCAGCACCGCGAGACCGGCCTGGCCCGCCTCCGGCCACGGCTGCCCGGCACCCACCCGGAACCCGGTCACGGCCAGCGCGAGCAGCACCACCGCCGGGACCGCGCGGGCGCACCAGCGGTCCGCCACCGCGCGCAGCGCGTCCCGCGGGCCCGGCGCGGCGCCCGCCGGGTCCGCCGGGTCCGCCGGACCGGCCCCTCGCGCCGGCCGGCCCGTGCCGGCGGTCGCCGAGCCGTTCCGGCCGGTGCGCTGCACGAGGACCGCGAGCACGGTCAGCACGGCCGCCGTGCCGGGGAGCAGGGCCGGGCCGCCCAGCAGCCCGAGCAGCTCCGCCGGCCCGGCCCCGGCACCCCACCCGCCGAGCACGGCCTGTGGTCCCGCCGGGGAGACGGCCGCGGCGAGCACCGCCGGTGCCGCCCACGCCGACGCACCGAGCGTCGCGACCGAGACGCCCACGTCGGCGGTGACGGTCCCGGTCCGCAGCGCGGCGGCCGCCGCCCGGTGCCCGGCCCGGCCGGCGACCAGGACGACGCCCGTCGCGAGCAGCACGCTCACCGCGAGCAATCCCGGCAGGGCGGGCGGCGGCGCGAGCGGCGGTCCGGCCACCGGCAGCAGCAGCGCCGTCACAGCGGCGGTGACGGCGACCGGGAACGGCTGCGGGGAGCGCACGGCTCAGCTCCCCGGCGCCGTCGGCAGGGTGAACTCGCAGGAGCGGAGCTCCCCGTCGGACCGGTAGTCGAGGAACAGCCGATGGTCCCCGGCCGCCGGGACCGACGCGGAGAACGCGATGCCGGGCCCGGCCCGGTCGTCGGCGTCCGCCCCGGTCACCTCCGGCCGCACCGGGAACCGGGCCAGATCGCCCTGCCGGACCACGGTCAGCGAGCCGAACGCGCCGCCGTCGACCGGTTCGAGATCGGTGACCGGGACGCCGTCGCGGGCGACCGTGGCGAACAGCCGCGAGGTGCCGCCGGGCAGCAGCGCGCCGTCCAGCCGGACCTGCTGGTCACTGGGACCGCACAGGCCGGACCGGTCCTCGTGGTCGAACCGGAACGCGCCGTACGGGCCGGGGACGTGCACGTCCACACCGAGATCGAGGGCCGGCCCGCCGGTCGGGGTGAACGCCGCGTAGAGCCGCCACACGCCCTCGCCGGGGAAGGTCATCGGGGCCCGCCACACGCCGTCCGGGCCGGCCTCGGCGCGCAGCCGGGTGTACCCGGCGACGTCCCGGCGGATGACGGCGACGTCCATCACCGGCGAGCCGTCACCGGGGGTGTCGAACCGGGTCACCGGCTCGCCGTCCGAACCGGTGACGGTGAAGGTGATCTCGGTGGCCTCCCGCCACGGGTACATCAGCCGGGTCGGGGTGAGCGTGTAGCCGGCCGCGGTGCTGGTCACGCCGCCGGGCTGCGGGACGTCCGGCCCGGCGGCCGGGAGCACCCGCCCCTCGCCGAGCTCGGCGGTCTCCCCGCCCTCCGCCGCGGCGATCGCGTCCAGCGCGCCACCCGCCGTCCACGCGCCGGTGAAGACGAGCACGGACGCCGCGCCGAAGCCGGCGAGCCGGGCCGCAGCCGATCCGGCGATCCGCCCCATGCGCGTCCTCCCGTGTCCGGCGTCCCCCCGGTACAACGCGTGGACCGCCCGGTCGTTGCGCTCGGTGTGCGCCGGAGAACGCGGAGTGACGAAGATCGGTGTCGGTGACGAGACGGCCGTCACCCGTGATCGGCGTGGCCGGGCGCGGCACGTCATCCTGGTCGGATGGCCGCCGGTACGTCGCTCCCCGTTCACCCGTCCGTCACCGCGCCCCGGCCCGCCCGCACGCAGGTCCCGCAGCCGCGCACCGCCGATCCGGCGACGCTCGCCACGCTGCCCGACGAGATCCCGCCGTGGCCCGGCGCGACGATCACCGCGGGTGGCGTGTCGCTGCACGTCCGGGCGACCCCGGGGACCGGTGCGGCGTGTGCGCCGGACGCGTCGGAGGCCGTCTACGTGCACGGTCTCGCCGGGTCGGCGACGAACTGGACCGATCTGGCCGGGCTGCTGGCGCCGCGTGCGGCCGGGCTGTCGGTCGACCTGCCCGGGTTCGGCCTGTCCGAGCCGACCGCGACCCGCGACTACACCCCGGACGGCATGGCGGACGCGCTGCTCTGCTGGCTGGCCGGGCGGCGCGAGCAGCGGGCCCGGGCCGGGGAACGCCACGACGGCCGGTTCCACCTGGTGGGGAACTCGCTCGGTGGGCTGATCGCGATGACCGTCGCCGCCCGGCGTCCCGAGCTGGTGCGGTCGCTGACGCTGGTGTCGCCCGCGATGCCCGACCTGCGCCCCGATCCGCGGCGGCTCTCCGATCCGCGGATGGCGCTGGCCATGGTCCCGGTGCTGGGCCGGGGTGCGCGCCGGGCGCTGGCCGTCGAGCCGGTGCGCGACCGGGCCGAGCGGATCGTGCGGATCTGCTTCGCCGACCCGCAGCGCGGGTCCGAGCGCAGGCTCGACGAGCTGATCGCCGAGCACGAGCACCGCGCGACGCTGCCGTGGGCGGCCGAGGCGACCGACGGCGCCACCCGCGGCCTGCTCGCCACCTGGGCGGGCCGGTCGGCCTGGCAGCGGGCGTCGAAGGTGCGGGCGCCGTCGCTGGTCCTGTGGGGCGGCGCGGACCGGATCGTGTCGCCGCGGCTGGCCCGCCGGACCGCCGCCGCACTGCCGGACGCGCGGATGCTGGTGCTGCCCCGCACCGGGCACGTCGCGCAGATCGAGGACCCCGAGCGGGTGGCGCTCGCCGTCGCCGGGCTGTGGGACGAGACCTGATGGCCCGGTCGGGGAAGATGGAGCGGCCCCGGTGCGTTGAGACGCCCTGAGACCCGCACGTGAACTTCGGAGGAGTGGACGAGATGGCGCTACCACCGCTGGTGGAGCCGGCTGCCGAGCTCACCAAGGAGGAGGTCGAGCGGTACAGCCGCCACCTCATCATCCCGGACGTCGGGATGGACGGGCAGAAGCGGCTGAAGAACGCCAAGGTCCTGGTCGTCGGAGCGGGCGGCCTCGGTTCGCCCGCGCTGCTGTACCTGGCGGCCGCGGGGGTGGGCACGCTGGGGATCGTCGAGTTCGACGTGGTCGACGAGTCGAACCTGCAGCGTCAGATCATCCACGGCCAGTCCGACGTCGACCGGCCCAAGGCCGAGTCGGCCCGCGACTCGATCCGCGAGGTCAATCCCTACGTCGACGTCCGCCTGCACAATGAGCGGCTGACCAGCGAGAACGTCCTGGACGTGTTCCGGGACTACGATCTGATCCTGGACGGCACCGACAACTTCGCCACCCGCTACCTGGTGAACGACGCGGCGGTGCTGCTCGGCAAGCCCTACGTCTGGGGCTCGATCTTCCGCTTCGAGGGGCAGGCGTCGGTCTTCTGGGAGGACGCGCCGAACGGGCAGGGCCTCAACTACCGCGACCTCTACCCGGAGCCCCCGCCGCCCGGGATGGTGCCCTCGTGCGCCGAGGGCGGCGTGCTCGGCGTGCTCTGCGCGTCGATCGGCTCGATCATGGTGAACGAGGCGGTCAAGCTGATCACCGGGATCGGTGAGCCGCTGCTCGGCCGTCTGGTGATCTACGACGCGCTGGAGACGACCTGGCGCCAGGTGAAGATCCGCAAGGATCCGGAGACGCCGAAGATCACCGAGCTGATCGACTACGAGGCGTTCTGCGGCACCGTCACCCAGGACGCGCAGGACGCGGCCGCCGGGAACACGATCACCGTCGGCGAGCTCAAGCAGATGATCGACGCGGGCAAGGACTTCCAGCTGATCGACGTCCGGGAGCCGCACGAGTACGAGATCGTCTCGATCCCGGGGGCGACGCTCATCCCCAAGGACCGGATCCTGTCCGGGGAGGCGCTGTCCGAGATCGCGCAGGACCGCCCGGTGGTGCTGCACTGCAAGTCCGGTGGCCGTTCCGCCGAGGCGCTGGCGGCCCTGCACCGGGCCGGTTTCGCCGACGCCGTGCACGTCGGTGGCGGCGTGCTGTCCTGGGTGAAGCAGATCGACCCCTCGCAGCCGACGTACTGACCGTCGCGCTCTCTGCACCGACACGGCCGCCGTCCCGCACACGCGGGGCGGCGGCCGTTCTGGTAACCGGTGAGTAACCGTCCAACTACTTGATACGCGGTCCGATTTCACTCCGCCGAACGGGTGAAGATCGGGGATTCGGCTCCGAAGTGGACCGTTTCGCCGAAACATCACGCCGGGTCACCGCGACAAGCCGGTGCACGCCGGTGACCGGCGTGACGACGGCGGGGGAGGACACTGTGGACGGACCGGTGCGACGGTGTGCGCTGGACGGTTGCGACGTGGTGATCGAGCCGGACGACGGTCCGCCGGTGGCGCGGCCGCAGCGCCGGTACTGCTCCGCGGCGCACCGGGTCCGGGCCCGGCAGGCGCGCCGGGCCGCGGCCCAGGCGGCGGGTGACGAGCGGCTCGCCGGGACGCTCCCGTGGCTGCGCGAACCCGAGCCCGAGCCCGAACCCCGGCCCGCGCCCGAGACCCGGCCCCGGCCTCAGCCCGGTCCCCGGTCCGGGACCCGGCCCGGCTCCGGGGCCGGACGCGTCGGGGAGGAACCGCGCCCGGGTCGTGCGGCCGCGGCGCCCGGGGGCCGCGACCGTCCGCTGCGGTCCGATGCCCCGGCCCGGCTGCGCGCGCCGCGCGGGCCGCTGCGGCACCGCCGGACGTTCGCCCTGATCGGGGCCACCGCGACCCTGCTCGCCGGATACGCCCTGATCACGACGCCGCCGGTGCCGTCGGTCGGCGGACCCGGCGCCGACGGCGGCCGTACCGCGGACGAGTGGGCGGGCGACGCGCGGATCGCACTGGCGGCGCTGGACGAGCAGCTGGTGATCCTGGAGGAGGCCGAGCAGACCTGGCGCAGCTCCCCGCACGCCGGGCAACGCACCCCGGCCCCGGTGGCCCGGCTGCAGCAGCGGCGCGACGTCCTGCGCCAGCAGCAGGCCGCGCTGCGGTCGCAGCTGGACGTGTACGCCTCACGGGGGAAGGTCGGGGACTCGCTGGCGCTCGCCGAGCAGGAGCTCGCCGAGATGGAGCAGATCGTCGCGGAGCTGCCCCCGCCCACCCGGCGGATGGGTGAGCAGGTGGCGGCGGCGGCGTCGCTGGAGGAGCAGCGGGACCTGCGGGCCCGCCGCCGCGACACCACGGCCGAGGAGCTGAGGGCCCTGGAGGAGGGGCTGCGGCGGGCGACGGCGGCGCCGCTGCCGGGTGACCGGACGGGCACCGACCAGGTGTCCGGGGACGTGCTCGCACTGGCCCGCGGCGAGCGCCCCGTGTCGCCGGAGCCGATCGGCCGCCGCCGGGACCTGCAGATCGTGACGGGTGGCCGGGAGACCGCGGGCGACCGGGGACGGGACGACGTGAGCACCAGCGGGCCACCGCTGGATCCGCGCGGGCCGCGGGACGGCGGCACGGCGTCGCCGGAGCCGGAACCGCGGGGGACCGGCGATCGCGCCCCGCAGCAACCCGCCGGGCCGGGACAGGCGCTCGGCGGCGTGGTCTCGGAGGCCGCCGACGGGATCGACACCCTGGTCGGGGGCCCGTCCGGCGGGCGTGCCGCGCGGACCGGCGGATCGGAGGGAGCCGGACGTCCGGCCCGGGACGCCGGACCGGACGGCCCGGTCGCCGACGCCGGCTCGCGGGTCGGTCTCGTCGCACCGCCGGGCCGGGGCGGGGCGGACCGCCCGTCGCCGGTCCCGCGGAACCGCCCCGCACCGGAGGCGGCCGGGCCGGACCGCTCCGGGCCGTCCCCCTCGGCGACCTCCCGTGCGGAGCCGTCCCGGCCGGCGCCGGACCGCCCGTCGCCGTTCCCGCGGAACCGCCCGGCGCCGGACCGGGCCCCGGACGGCCCGGTCGAGCGGATCGGCGAGGGGGCCGGCCGGGTGACCGAGGGTGTGGGCGACACCGTGCAGGACGCCGGCCGGGCGCTGGGCGAGGTCACCGGCGGTCCGGGCCGTCGCACCGGCACGACGCAGCCGGACAACGAGCCGGGCGGGGTGCGTCCCGGCCGGTCCGGGGAGGACCGGTCGGGTGGGCCGGCCGACTCCGGGGCGGCGGAGCAAGGGCCCGGCGCGGGAGCGCAGCCGGGGGCGCGGCCGGCCGATCGGGATGCGGCCCGGGAGGCGCCTGCGGGATCCGGCTCGGGTCCCGCGGCGCCCCGGGATGCGAACCCACAGGCCGAGCGGTCCCGCGCGGCCGAGCCGTCCCGCCCCGCGGTCCTCGACCGCGCCGCGGACGAGTCCCGCTCGGAGCAGTCGGACCGGTCGGATCAGCCGGGCCGGTCGGATCAGTCGGACCGGTCCGGGCAGCCGGAGCGTTCGCGCTCCGGGGCGGCCGCGGGTGCGATCGAGCGGGTCACCGCGGTGCGCTCGGAGGTACTGGGCGGCGCGGACCGGTCGGAAGGCGCGGAGCGGTCGGGTGGCGCGGATCGGTCGGGCGGCGCAGCGCAGTCCGGTGATGCAGCGCAGTCCGGTGACGCGGGCCGGTCGGGTGACGCGGGCCGGTCGGGTAATGCGGATCGGCCGGGTGGCGCGGATCGGTCGGGCGGTGCAGCGGGCTCGGTCAGCCCCGAGCGGTCCGGCAACTCCGAGCGGTCCGGCAGCTCCGAGAGCTCCGAGGGGTCCGGCGGCCAGGAGCGATCCGGTGACGCGGACCGGTCGACGAGCACAGAGCGGTCCGGTGACACAGAGCGGTCCGGCGGCGCAGAGCGGTCCGGTGACGGCACCCCGTCCGGCGGCCCGGAGCGTTCCGCGGAACGCTCCGCGGCCCCGGAGCAGTCCCGCGGGCCGGGCCGCTCGGACGCATCCGGCTCCTCCGGCGGGATCGCCTCCGCGGTCGCCGGCTCCTACGTCGAGGCGGTGATGGGCAAGGAGGCCGCCGCGCCGGTGCTCGCCGAGGCCGACCGGCGGGCCGAGGAGCAGATGGCGGAGCGGGTGAACGAGTGGGCGGCGAGCCGTTCGTCCGATGGTGCCCGGGACGGTTCCGCGGAACGGTCCTCCGCCCGGGACACCGATCGCGAGGGCGGCACGGGCAGCAGCGACCGGGACTCCGGCGGGGAAGCCGGTGGTGGTGCCGGCCGGGATTCCGGAGGGAACTCGGGCGGGGACTCCGGCGGGGATTCGGCAGGGAGTTCCGGCGACGATTCCGGCGGGGGCTCGGGAGGGAGCTCCGGTGGGGATTCCGGCGGGGGCTGGGACGGCGGCTCCGGTGGCGCCGACCGGTGGACCTCCGGCGGTGCGCAGGACTGAGCACCGCCCGGAACACTGAGCACCGCCCGGGACGCGGCCGGGCGGCCGTGCGGCGCCCCGTGCAGCGGGGCGCCGGGCCCGGCGGCGGGG
>NZ_BAAAJK010000010.1:18051-66038 GCF_039526905.1 Pseudonocardia kongjuensis
GCGGCCGGACCGGTCCGGCCGCGCCCGTCCACCGAACGTGGTGACGCGTTGCGGCTGTTCGGGCGTGGCGCGGTCCGGAGTATCCGGTGGCGCGGGTACCGTCGCGACCGTGACCGCTGCCCGCCCGCTCGCCACCGCGCCGGCCGCGAGCGCCCTGCCCGAGCACGTGCGCGTCGCCTTCGGCGTGCGTGACACCGCCCCACGTCCCGTCGTGTGGGCCGGCCAGCGGGCCTGGCAGTGCGGCGACACGCTGCTCCGCCCGGTCGCCGACCACGTCGTCGCCGCCTGGTCGGCGACCGTCCTGGAGAACCTCGAGGTCGAGGGCGTCCGGCTGGCCCGCCCGGTGCGGTCCAGCGACGGCCGCTGGGTGGTCGGCGGCTGGGCCGCGTCGCGCTACGTCCCCGGCGCGCCGGAGCCCCGGCACGACGAGGTCGTCGCCGCGTCCCTGCGGCTGCACGCCGCGACGTCCACGGTGCTGCGGCCCCGGCTGCTCGACGACCGCGACGACCTGCTGTCCCGATCGGCCGCTGCCGCGTTCGGCGAGCGCAGGCTGGACCTGCACCCGGAGACCGGTGGCCGGCTGTTCGCCGAGCTCGCCGCGCACCGGCGCACGATCCGGCTCACCCCGCAGGTCGTGCACGGCGAGCTGTTCGGCGCGATGCTGTTCGACCCGACCGGCCGCCCCGCCGTGCTCGATCTGGTTCCGTTCTGGCGCCCGGCCGAGTGGGCCGCCGCCGTCGTCGTGGTCGACGCCGTCGCCTGGGGCGGGGCCGACGAGGACCTGATCGAGCGCTGGTCGGAGCTGCAGGAGTGGCCGCAGTCGCTGCTGCGGGCCGTGCTCTACCGGCTCGCCCTGCACGCCCAGCACCCGGACGCCACCGCCGAGTCGCTGTCCGGGATCGAGCGGGTCGCCGGGCTGATCAGCCGCAGGCTCTGAGCCGGGTGACGACGGTGTCGCTCGTGCTGACCGGTGCCGCCGGCAACATGGGGACGCTGCTGCGGCCCCGGCTCGCCCGCGACGGCCGGGTGCTGCGCCTGCTCGACAGCGCGCCGCTCACCGCCGGACCGGGGGAGCAGGTGCACGCCGGATCGGTCACCGATCCCGTGGTGGTCGCTGCCGCCGTCGACGGGACCGACGCCGTCGTCCATCTGGCCGGCATCAGCGGCGAGGCCGGCTGGGACGAGATCGTCGAGGCGAACCTGACCGGCACCCGCACGGTGCTCGACGCCGCGGTCGCCGCCGGCGTCCGGACCGTCGTCCTGGCGTCCAGCAACCATGCCGCCGGGTTCCGCACCCGCGACGACGGCGTCCCGCTGCCCGCGACCACCGGGCACGCCCCGGACACGTTCTACGGCTGGTCCAAGGCCGCCGTCGAGGCGCTGGGCAGGCTGTACCACGAGCGCTACGGCCTGACCGTCGTCAGCCTGCGGATCGGGACGTGCTTCGACGAGCCGCGCAACGCCCGCGCGCTCGCCACCTGGCTGTCGCCGGACGACGCGGCCCGGCTGGTCGAGGCCGCCGTCGATCCCGGCACCCGCGGCCACCACGTGGTGTGGGGCGTGTCGGCGAACACCCGCCGCTGGTGGTCGCTGGAGGAGGGCGCGGCGATCGGCTTCCACCCGCGCGACGACGCCGAGGTGTTCGCCGCCGCGATCCTGGCCGGCGGCCCGGAGCCGGATCCGGCCGCGCCCGAGCACCACCGCGTCGGGGGCGGGTTCTGCGAGCTCCCGCTCGGCGTCCGGATGCGCTGACCTACCGCACTTCTCACAGGCGTGACAACGTGCATGTGAGATAAGCGTTTCCGGCGTGTCACAGGGGGCCACCCGTCGGAAACTGGGGCTCCTTAGCGTCGTCGACGACGTGAACGCCGGCGATCAGGAGTGCCATCCGTGACGACCTCAGCTTCCCCCGGCCGCCGTTTCGGCGGACGCTGGATCGAGCACTGGGACCCCGAGGACGAGGGGTTCTGGGAACGCACCGGTAAGAAGATCGCCTCCCGCAACCTCTGGCAGTCGATCTTCTCCGAGCACATCGGGTTCTCGGTGTGGACGATGTGGTCGGTCCTGGTGCTCTTCATGGGGCCGGAGTACGGCATCGACGCGGCCCAGAAGTTCTTCCTGGTCGCGGTGCCGACCCTGGTCGGGGCGATCCTGCGGCTGCCCTACACGTTCGCGGTGGCCCGTTTCGGCGGCCGGAACTGGACGATCTTCTCCGCGGCCCTGCTGATCGTGCCGCTGCTGCTGGCGCTGATCGTGATCGAGCCGGGCGTCTCGTACACGACGCTGCTGCTGGTCGCCGCGGTCGCCGGTGTCGGCGGCGGGAACTTCGCCTCGTCGATGGCGAACATCAACGCGTTCTACCCGGAGCGGAGCAAGGGCTGGGCGCTGGGCCTGAACGCGGGCGGCGGCAACCTGGGCGTGCCGGTGGTGCAGCTGCTCGGGCTGCTGGTCATCGCGACCATCGGGGCCGGGCAGCCCCGGGTGCTGATCGCGATCTACATCCCGCTGGTGATCGTGTCCGCGGTGCTGGCGTGGCTGCGGATGGACAACATCGCCGCCATGTCGAACGACACCGGCGCCTTCGCCGAGGCCTGCCGGGACCGGCAGACCTGGATCATGTCGTTCCTCTACATCGGCACCTTCGGCTCGTTCATCGGCTACTCGTTCGCCTTCGGCCTGGTGCTGCAGAACCAGTTCGACCGCACCCCGCTGCAGGCGGCGGCGGTCACCTTCATCGGGCCGCTGATCGGCTCGCTGATCCGCCCGATCGGCGGCCGGCTGGCCGACCGGTACGGCGGCGCCAACGTGACACTGTGGAACTTCGCCGGGATGGCGGTCGCCACGCTGATCATCATCGCCGCGTCCGGTGCGCAGTCCCTCGCGGTGTTCACGCTCGGCTTCATCCTGCTGTTCACGCTGTCCGGCATCGGGAACGGATCCACCTACAAGATGATCCCGGCGATCTTCACCGGGCGCGCCCGGGTCGCGATCGCCGCGGGTGGCGACCGGGAGACCGAGCTCGGCACCGCGCGCAGGCTGTCCGGTGCGGTGATCGGCATCGCCGGGGCGGTCGGTGCGCTCGGCGGCCTGTTCATCAACCTGGCGTTCCGGCAGTCGTTCCTGACCGTCGAGTCGGGTACGCCCGCGTTCTGGAGCTTCCTCGCGTTCTACGTGGTGTGCATCGGCGTCACCTGGGCGGTGTACCTGCGACCGAAGCAGGCGTCCGTGCCGGGCGGCGCCGAGCTCGCCCGGGTCTGACCGGTGGGTCCCGGCGAGAACCGGACCGCCACCCACTGCCCGTACTGCGCGCTGCAGTGCGGGCAGTGGGTCGGGCCGTCCGGCGAGGTCGACGCCCGCGACTTCCCGACCAACGCGGGCGGGATGTGCCAGAAGGGCTGGACCTCCTCTGCTCTGCTCACCCACCCGCAGCGGCTGACGAGGCCGCTGGTCAGGGACTCGCGGACGGCCGGTTTCCGGGAGA
Organism: Pseudonocardia kongjuensis; assembly: GCF_039526905.1. Lineage (NCBI taxonomy): Bacteria > Bacillati > Actinomycetota > Actinomycetes > Pseudonocardiales > Pseudonocardiaceae > Pseudonocardia > Pseudonocardia kongjuensis. Next base: position 21,533 of record NZ_BAAAJK010000010.1, read on the forward strand.
CCGGCTGGGACGACGCGCTCGGCGGGATCGCCGGGCGGCTGGCCGCGCTGCGCGCCGAGCACGGGCCCGACTCGGTCGCCGTGTTCGGCGCCGGCGGCCTCACCAACGAGAAGGCGTACCTGCTCGGCAAGTTCGCCCGGGTCGCGCTGGGCACCTCCCAGATCGACTACAACGGCCGGTTCTGCATGTCGTCGGCGGCCGCCGCGGGCAACCGCGCGTTCGGGATCGACCGCGGACTGCCGTTCCCGGTGACCGATCTCGACGACGCCGAGCTCGTCGTGCTGGCCGGTGCGAACGTCGCCGAGACGATGCCGCCGCTGATGTCGCACCTGGGCACGGCACGGCTGGTCGTGATCGATCCCCGGCGCACGCCGACCGCCGAGCGGGCGATCGCGTCCGGCGGCCTGCACCTGGCGCCGCGCCCGGGCACCGACCTGGTGCTGGCGCTCGGGATGCTGCACGCCGCCGTCGTCGACGGGCACCTGGATCTCGGCTACGTCGACGACCGGACCAGCGGGTTCGACGACGTCTGGCGGATCGCGTCGCAGTGGTGGCCGGAGCGGGCCGAGCGGGTCTGCGGGGTCGCGGCCGCCGACATGCGCACCGTCGTCCGGTGGCTGGCGACGACGTCGCGCCGCTACGTGCTGACCGCCCGCGGTGCCGAGCAGCACGCGCACGGCGTCGACACGGTCACCGCATGGATCAACCTGTCGCTCGCGCTCGGCCTGCCCGGCCGGCCCGGATCCGGGTTCGGGACGATCACCGGCCAGGGCAACGGCCAGGGTGGCCGCGAGCACGGCCAGAAGTCCGACCAGCTGCCCGGCTACCGGCGGATCGACGATCCGGCCGCCCGCGCGCACGTCGCGTCGGTGTGGGGTGTCGATCCGGCCTCGCTGCCCGGGCCGGGCCGCAGCGCCGTCGAGCTGCTGGACTCGCTCGGACGGCCCGGCGGACCGAAGGCGCTGCTGGTGTTCGGTTCGAACGTGCTGGTGTCCGCGCCGGACGCCCGCGCCGTCGCCGACCGGCTGGACGCGCTGGACCTGCTGGTCGTCGCCGACGTCGTGCCCGGGGAGACGGCGATGCGCGCCGACGTGCTCCTCCCGGTGGCCCAGTGGGCCGAGGAGGAGGGCACCATGACCAACCTGGAGGGCCGGGTGCTGCGCCGCCGGCGGGCACTCGCCCCGCCGCCGGACGTCCGCACCGACCTGGAGGTGATCTCCGGGCTGGCCGCCGCGCTGGACGCGCCGGGGGCGTTCCCGGCGGACCCGGAGACGGTGTTCGACGAGCTGCGGCGCGCGTCGTCCGGCGGGATCGCCGACTACGCGGGTGTCTCGTACGCGCGGCTGGACGCGGGGGAGGCGCTGCACTGGCCGTGCCCCGCCGAGGACCATCCCGGGACGCCGCGGCTGTTCGCGGACCGGTTCGCGCACGCCGACGGCCGGGCCCGGATGGTGCCGGTCGAGCACCTCGAGCCGGACGAGGCCGTCGACACCGGATACCCGCTGCGGGCCACCACCGGGCGGGTGCTCGTGCACTACCAGTCCGGGGCGCAGACCCGGCGGGTCGACGAGCTCGCCGCGATCGATCCGGAGGTGTTCGTCGAGGTGCACCCGGACACCGCCGCCCGGCACGGGCTCGCCGACGGCGACCTCGCCGACGTGACCTCCCGGCGCGGCACCACGACGGCCCGGGTGCGCTGCGTGCCGACGCTGCGGCCGGACACCGTGTTCCTGCCGTTCCACTACGGCGGGGCGGGCGCGGCGAACAACGTCACGAACCCGGCGCTGGACCCGGTGAGCCGGATGCCGGAGTTCAAGGTCGCCGCGGTGCGGCTGGAGCCGGCGCGGCTCACCGTGGACGGGGGAACGCCGGTCGAGGCCGCCGCCCGGGCCTGAGCGGCTCATCGGCCGCCGATCCCGGCGGTCAGATCGTCGACATCGACCGGGCGACCGTCGCCGCCGAACACCACCGGCAGGACGGCGGCATCACAGGCGAGCATCCGCAGCGCTGCCGGACCCGGCTGCCCACCGAACTCCAGGGTCGCCGCCCGGGCGCGCCGTTCGAGGTCGTCGAGCTGCACGGTCACCACGAGCTGCGGGCGGCGCCCGCCGGACTCGGGCAGCACCCGGCCCGGGGCATGGGCGAGGGCGAACCCGCAGAGCTCGGCCAGGGCTTCGGCGGCGCGTTCCGGGTTGTCCCGCGTGTCGTCGGCGTCGGCGGGCCCGGACCGGGGACCGAGGGCGGCGGCGATCGCGGTAGCCGCGCCCGGTGTGGACGCCGCGCCGTTGTGCGTGGGCGTGTGCGGCGGCGATCTGTTCGTACATGTGTTCGAGTCCAGCGTCTCGAGTCCATGTTCGACAGTCCGTTGTCACAGCTCAGTGACCGTTCGCCGGTTTGCGATCGCGAACGTGGGACCGGGTCAGCCGATCCGTGGATGCACCGCCCAGCGTCCCGGCAGGTCGTAGAACCACCCGGCGCGGACGGCGACCAGGCCCCGGTACAGCGCGAGCGACAGCGCCACCGCCACCGCCGTGACCAGCGCGACGATCCCGTACTGCGCGGCGGCCGGCGGGTCGATGCCGGCCAGCAGCGCGGTGAGCAGGGCGACCAGCGGCACGTTCGCCAGGTAGATCGGCAGCGTCCGCCTGCCCAGCGCGGCGACGCCCCGCCCGATCCGCCACCGGGCGAGCTGCGCGGACGCCAGTACGCCGCCGGTGACGGCGACCAGGTTCAGCGCGAACGCGACGCCCGGGACGTCGTGCAGGCCGAGCAGTACCGAGGCCCCGGCGACCGCGACGGCCAGCACCGCCGCCGTCACCACCCACAGCGGCGACGACCGGGCGGCGACCCGCTCGACGAACCGGCGGCCGTGCCAGCCGAGCACGAAGAAGAACGCGTAGCGGGCGGTGAGCTCCCAGGCGTGCCAGCCGAACTCGACGATCCCGGCGCCGACCAGTGTGCTCAGCACGCCGGTCGCGGCGAGCAGCACCCAGCCCGGGACGCGGCGCAGCAGCCGGGCCGCGACCGAGTAGAGCGCCAGCGCGTAGAGGAACCACATCGACGGGTCCGGGTACAGCAGGACCAGCGGTAGTTCGGCGGCGCCGAGCACGGCGAAGTCGGGTGCGCTGCCCGCGGGCAGCGGGGTGACCACGGCGAACTGCACGAGCGTCCAGAGCAGGTAGAGCCAGCCGAACAGGGCGACCCGCCGGTGCAGCAGGGTCCGCCAGCCGCGTTCCAGGACCGGCGCCAGGAACAGGCCCGAGGCGAGCAGGAACAGCGGCATCCGCATCGAGGTCAGGGCGAGGTTCAGGGTGGCGAGCGGGCCGGGCACCAGGCCGTGCGGCTCCAGGAACATGACCGCGTGGTGCAGCACCACCAGGACGATGCTGATGCCCTTCGCGACGTCGACGCAGCCGAGCCGTCCGCCGGCGGACTGCCGGGTCGTCGTGGCCCTGTGCCTGCCGGTTCGCGTGCGAGTCAATCGACCCTCCGGGCGCCGTCGCGGGTGTGTACGTCACCCCGCGTGGCGGTTCGGGGCAGTGGAACGATGTCGCTGCGCAACTGCATAGCCCGTTCGGGGCAGCACGGCCAGGCCCCCGTGGTTCATCTCACGCTCTGCGAACGGGGTCGTCAGGCCGGCCCACCCGGTACGACGACGCCGGTCTCGTAGGCGTGCACCACCAGTCCGACCCGGGTCGTCGTGTCCAGCTTGGTCAGCAGACGGCTCACGTAGGACTTCACGGTGGCGACGCCGATGTGCAGGTCGCGGGCGATGTCGGCGTTGGACCGGCCGCGGGCGACCAGCACGAGCACGTCCCGCTCCCGGGCGGTGAGCGCCGGGCCGGTGCTCTGCGGCACCGGTGGCGGGGCGGCCGCGAACGCCTCGACCAGCCGGCGGGTGATCGCCGGGGAGAGCAGCGCGTCGCCGTCGGCGGCGACCCGGACGGCGCGCAGCAGCTCCTCCGGCGAGGTGTCCTTCACCAGGAACCCGACGGCGCCGGCCCGGAGCGCGCCGAACACGTACTCGTCGAGCCCGAACGTGGTGAGGATGACGACGCGGACCCCGCCGAGCGCGGGATCCGCGGTGATCGTGCGGGTGGCGCCGATCCCGTCGCCGCCCGGCATCCGGACGTCCATCAGGACGACGTCGGGGCGGGTCGCCCGCACCGCCCGCACGGCGTCGTCACCCCGGCCGGCCTCGCCGACGACGGTGAAGCCGTCGGTCCCGGTGAGCAGCGCGACGAAGCCGGCGCGGACCAGGTCCTGGTCGTCGGCCACGACCACCCGCAGCGTCATCCCGGCCCCGTACCGGTCCGCAGCGGGAGGGTGGCGTGCACCCGGAAGCCGCCGTCCGGCCGTCGTCCGGCCCGCAGGTCGCCCCCGAAGATCGTGACCCGCTCGCGCATGCCCAGCAGGCCCAGCCCGCCGTCGCCGCGGGGCGCCGCCGGGGCACCGCGGTCGTTGTCCACCCGCAGCGTCAGCAGCCGGCCCGTACATCCGATCCGGACGTGCACCGCCGCACCCGGTGCATGCACCGTCGCGTTCGTGACGGCCTCCTGGACCAGCCGGTACAGGGTGTGCCGGATGCTGCCGGGGAGCCCGTCGACGTCGGTGCCGGCGTCGACGTCGAGACGTCCCCGGGTCGCCCGGTCGAGCAGCGCGGCGAGCTCGGCCCGCCCCGGCGCCGGGCCGGGCGCGGCGGGTTCGCCGCCGGGGGCGAGCACGGAGAGCAGGTCGCGCAGGTCGTCCGACGCGGACCGGCCCACCTGTTCGATCACCGCCAGGGCCGGTGCGGCCTGCGCCGGCTGCGATCCGGCGAGGAACCGTGCGACACCGGACCGGACGGTGATCACCGACAGGGAGTGCCCGACGACGTCGTGCAGCTCGCGGGCGATCCGCAGCCGCTCGGCCAGCGCGGCCCGCTCGGCGTCGTCGTCCCGCTGACGTTCGGCGGCCAGCGCGGCCCGCCCGGCCAGCCGGGACGCGTGCCTGCGGCGCCGCGCGAGACGGCCGAGCGCCCACGCGGTGGTCAGCGCGAGGACGCTCACGAGCGCCAGTGGATGGTCGAAGTACGGGGCGCGCAGCAGCGCCAGGACGCCGAGCAGGGCGTACACCCCGAACAGGGCGGCCGTCGCGGGGAGCGTGCCGCGCCAGGCGCCGGCCGAGTAGAGCGCCACCGCCAGGCACAGCGGGAGCTCCGCGGCGTTCCCGCCGAGCAGGACGACGGCGGCGGTCGCCGACGCCGTCACGGCCAGCGCCGGGACCGGGCAGGTCCGGCGGCCGGCGAGTGCCAGCGCACCGGCCGCGGTGAGCCCGAGCAGCAGCGGGCCCGGCTCGCGGTAGACGTAGGCGTCGGTCGATCCGGCGAGCGCGCCGCTCACCGCGAGGACGGCCGCGATCACGCCGATCCCCAGATCGACCAGGCGGTCGCGGGGGCCGGGACGGTCGTCGGCGGTGTCCGGCCCGGCGGTGTCCGGCCCGGCGGTGTCCGGCACGGCGGTGTCCGGCACGGCGGTGTCCGGCACGCTGGTGGTCGGCACGCTGGTGTCCGGCACGCTGGTGGTCGGCACGCTGGTGTCCGGCACGGCGGGGCCGGCCGGTGGCGCGGGCCGGGCGCGCAGTGCGCCGAGCATCCGGCGCAGGTCCTCCAGCGCGGTGCGGCCCAGTCGCTCGATGTCGCCGAGCACGGCGGCCGGGGCGCCGGGGCCGGTCGTGCCGCTCCGGGCGTCCGCGGCCAGTCCGGTGATCGTGGTGAGCGTCCGGCTCACGACCTCGTGCAGCTCGCGGGCGATCCGCAGCCGTTCCGCGGTGACCGCCCGGTCGGCGGCCTCGGCCCGGGTCCGCTCGGCGGTGGTGATCCTGAGCTGCGCTTTGCTCTGCTCACCTGTCCAGCGACGGACCAGCGCGCCGACCCCCCAGGCCCCCGCGACGACGAGATGTTCGGGCAGCGACGCGCCGTCGTACCAGGGCGGGTTCTGCACCGCCCAGACGACCGCGCCCGCGGCGTAGACGGCCGCCAGGCACGGCACCGAGACCACCGGTGGCCGATGGACCGCGACGGTGAACAGGGCGACCAGCATGCAGACCGCGATGAGATCCGGTTCCCAGCCCAGCCACTCGGCGGTGGTGCTCGCGGCCGCCGTGACGGCGAGGACGGCGACCGGGGCCCGGCGCCGGAACGCCAGGGCGGCTCCCGCGACGAGTGCGGCGGCGACCAGCCGCGCGTCCGGGGGTGGTTCCACGTGGCCGAGTGACGGGTCCTCGGTCAGCGCGCTCGCCACGCTGACCGCGGTCAGGGCCAGCGCGAGCGCCGCGTCCAGCGCGGTCGTCCGGGAGCGGCCCGGGTCCGCCCCGGCGGGGGCCGGCGGGGCGCCCGGTCCACCGGGCGGCGGCGCGGCGGCGGGGTCACCCGGCGGTCCGGCACCGGGCGGTCCGGCACCGGCACCGGCACCGGCACCGGCACCGGTGGCCGGCGGGATGGCGCGACCGGACGGCGGTTCGGTGTGGCTGCCGCGGGGCGGTTCGGTGTGGCTGCCGCGGGGCGGTTCGGTGTGGCTGCCGCGGGGCGGCCTGGCGTCACTGCCGCGGGGCGGCCTGGCGTCACTGCCGCGGGGCGGCCCGGCGGCACGGTGCGGCGCCGCCACGGGGGACCGGTCCGCGTCCACGGCGAGCAGGGTACGGCGGATCGGCCGCCACCGGACCCGCCCACGGGGGGACCCCGCGAGCCCGTCCCGGGACGGAATCACCGGGCCGGGACGTCCCGGTGACGGTTGCCGCGATGGGCCCCGCCGGCCGCAGCGGCCGGTCCGCGGCGCGGCGCAGGCTGGCGCCGTCACCGAACACCGGGAGGAAACGATGACCGCTGTGAACCCGGGCCGGGCGCAGGCACCGGATCCCGCACCGTCCGGGCGCCGTCCGTCGTGGCCGGACACCGCCGTCGCCGCCGGGGGGCTGGTGACCGCGGTCGGGGCCGCGGCCTACGTCTCCGCCCACGTCCTGCTGGCCGGGATGAGCGGCCGGGAGGCGGTGGGCAGCCCGCTGTGCGTGACGGCGAACCTCGTCATGACGGCCGGTCTGGTCACCCTGGTGCTCGGGCTGCCGTCGTTCGGCGCGCGATCGGGACTGCCGCGGGTCGCGGTGGCCGTCGCGGTGGCGGCGTGCGTGTTCGCTGCCGCCAACGCGTGGTCGATGGGCACCGAGCTGGCGGGGCTCACCGGGCTCGTGACCGACGCCCAGTGGGAGGCGATGGACAACCCGATGGTGCTGCTGAGCCGGGTGCCGAAGATGGTGCTCGGGCTGGTCGGCTTCGGCGCACTGGCGGTGGCCGGCTGGCGGCGGCGCGCGTTCTCCCGCGGCGCGTGCGTGCTGCTGGCGCTGGGGGCCGTGGTCGGCCTGCTGCCGCCGCACCAGCCGGGGGCGCTGGTGGCCGGCGTGGCACTGGGCTGGGCCGCCCTGACCGTCCGGCGCTGAGCATCCGGCGGGCCGGGCACCCACCCGACGGTCGCCGACCGTCCGGCGGCGGGCGCGCGCGGCGGGCCGGGCACCCCGCCGACGGTCCGGCGGTGGGCGCCCGGTGGAAACGGGCTGCCCGTCGAGCACTGTCAGGGTTACCCTGACAACTATGACCATCAGCCTGGAGCACGTGCTCACCACCGACGTCGGCCCCGCCGCCCGGGCGGTCACCGCCGTCGCGGTCGCCGAGCTCGACCGGCACGCCGACGCCGTCGCCGGTGTCCCGCCGCTCCCCGGCACCCCCGAGTGGGAGGCGGAGCAGGGCACCGACCTCCCGGCCCGCCGGGAGACCGCCTGGCAGCTCGCCGCGTTCCGGATCGCGCTCGCGGCCGGCCTCGATCCGCTGCCGAACCTGCTGGGGCTGCGGGTGGCCGGGGTCAGCTGGGCGACGATCGGCCGGGCGGCCGGGATCACCCGGCAGTCGGCGCACGAGCGCTGGGCCGGCCGGATGGCCGCCGTCCACCAGGGGCAGTGGACCGGGATGTGACGCACCGCCGAGCCCGCCCGGCCGCGGCCATCCGCCGCACCGTCGGGCGGGCCCCGGCGCGGCCATCCGCCTCACGGTCCCCACCTGCGGAGAATGAGGACCTCGTAACTCCCGTGTCATCCCGGGCCGCCTGCGTGTAACCCCGCGTTCCTACCGTCGGGGCCATGAGCAGGCGCGTGGTGGTGGTCGGGCACGGGATGGTCGGTGCCCGGTTCGCCGAGGAGGTCCGCCGGCGCGACCCGGACGGCGAGCGGGTGTCGCTGACCGTCCTCGGCGCCGAGGCCCACCCCGCCTACAACCGGGTGCTGCTGTCCACCGTGCTGGCCGGCGGACTGACCGCGCCGATGGTGGCGCTCCCGGCCGCCGAGGGGGTGACCGTGCACCCCGGCGTCGCCGCGACCGCGCTGGACCGGTCGGCGCGCGTCGTGCACGACACCGCGGGCGCCGAGCACCCCTACGACGAGCTGGTCCTGGCCACCGGCTGCCGGGCCTGGCTTCCCCCGGTCGACGGCCTGGCCGGTGCCGACGGCGCCCCGGCGCCCGGGGTCAGCCTGTTCCGTGATCTCGACGACTGCGCGCGGATCCTCGACGTGGCCGAGCCGGGGGCGCGGATCGCCGTCGTCGGCGGCGGGCTGCTCGGCGTGGAGGCGGCCCGCGGGCTCGCCGGCCGTGGCGTCGCCGTCACCCTGGTGCATCCGCGCACCCACCTGATGGAACGCCAGCTCGACGCCGGCGCCGGCGAGGTGCTCGCCGGGGCGCTGCGCGGGCTCGGCGTCGACGTGCGCTGCGGGGTCGGCGCCAAGGCGTGGGCCCCGGAGACCGGCCTGGACTGCGACGACGGCACCCGGATCGCCGCGGACGCGGTCGTCGTCGCCGCCGGGGTGCGGGCCGAGACCGGGCTCGCCGCCGGCGCCGGGCTCGCCGTCGACCGGGGGATCCTGGTGAACGACCGGCTCGCCACCGACGACGGCCGGGTGCACGCCATCGGCGACTGCGCCCAGCATCCCGCGGCCGCCGCCGGGCTGGTGCAGTCCGGCTGGGAGCAGGCCGCGGTGCTCGCCGACCTGCTCACCGGCGCCGATCCGGCCGCCCGCTACCGCGGCACCCGTCCGGTCACCCGGCTGAAGGCGGCCGGGATCGATCTCGCCGCGCTCGGTGACGTCGCCGACGGCGACGAGCAGCTGCACGTCTCCGATCCGCGCCGCGGCCGGTACGGGCTGCTGGCGCTGCGCGACGACCGGGTGGTCGGCGCGATCATGATGGGCCTCCCGGACGCCGCCGCGGCGGTGATCGGGCTCTTCGATTCCGGCGCGCCCGCCCCGTCCGACCGGCTCGCGCTGCTGCTCGGGCGCGCGCTGCCCGGTGAGCCGGCCGCCGCGGGGGACCCGGGCCGGCTGCCGGGCACCGCCGTCGTCTGCCGTTGCAACACCGTCACCAAGAACGCGCTGGTCGCCGCGTGGCGCGAGGGCGCCCGCGAGCTGGACGCGCTGTCCCGCCGGACCCGTGCCGCGACCGGCTGCGGCAGCTGCCGGGACGCCGTCTGCGGGATCCGCGACTGGCTCGAACACGCCGATCCGTCGCGGGAGAGCGCGGCATGAAGGGGGAACGCACCGTGAGTCGTCTGGTGGTCGTCGGGAACGGCATGGTCGGGCATCGGCTCGTCGCCGCGATGCGCGACCGGGACACCGCGGGGGACTGGGAGATCACCGTCCTCGGCGAGGAGTCCCGCCGCGCCTACGACCGGGTCGCGCTGTCGTCCTACGTGGACGGGAGCTCCGAGGAGGATCTCCGGCTCGACGACGACGCCCTGCGCGGTGATCCGCTCGTCACCTACCACCTGGGTGACGCCGTCGCGACCCTCGACCGGGACGCCCGCCGGGTCACCACCGCCTCCGGCCGGGTCCTCGGCTACGACGCGCTGGTGCTGGCCACCGGCTCGTACCCGTTCGTCCCGCCGGTGCCCGGCCGGGACCTGCCCGGCTGCTTCGTCTACCGCACCCTCGACGACCTGGACGCGATCACCGAGGCCGCCGCGGCCGCCTCGGCGGATCCGGAGCGGAAGGGCCGGCCGTCGGCGATCGTCGTCGGCGGTGGGCTGCTCGGGCTGGAGGCGGCCCGCGCGATGCGGCTGCTCGGGCTGTCCCCGCAGGTCGTGGAGATCGCGCCGCGGCTGATGCCGGTGCAGGTCGACGAGGGCGGGGGAGCGCTGCTGCGCTCGCTGGTCGAGTCGCAGGGCATCGCGGTCCGCACCGGGGTGTCGCTGACCGGGATCGCCGCCGACCGCGGCCGGCTGGTCGGGACGCTGTCCGACGGCGTCGAGCTGGACGCCGACCTGGTCGTCTTCTCCGCCGGGATCCGGGCGTCCGACCAGCTGGCCCGCGACTGCGACCTGCCGGTCGGGGAGCGCGGCGGGGTGCTGGTCGACGACCGCTGCCGCACCGGCGACGACGCCGTGTGGGCGATCGGCGAGTGTGCCGCCCTGGACGGCCGGACCTACGGCCTGGTCGCGCCCGGGTACGCGATGGCCGAGGTGGTCGCCGACCGGCTGCTCGGCGGCGGCGCCCGGATGACGCCCGAGGAGCTGGACATGTCCACCCAGCTCAAGCTGCTGGGCGTCGACGTGGCCAGCTTCGGCGACGCGCACGCCGAGACCGACGGCGCGCTGGAGATCGTCGTCAACGACCCGGTCGCCGGGACGTACTCGAAGCTGGTGGTGTCCGACGACGCGTCCACCCTGCTCGGCGGGGTGCTGGTCGGCGACGCGTCCCGCTACGGCTCGCTGCGCCCGCTGGTCGGCTCGGCGCTGCCGGACGACCCGGTCACGCTGATCTCCAAGGGCGGGGCCGAGCCGGACGCGTCCGCGCTGCCGGACTCGGCGCAGATCTGCTCCTGCAACGCCGTGACCAAGGGCGCGCTGTGCGCGGCGATCGACGACGGCGCGCACGACGTGCCGGCGCTCAAGGCGTGCACCCGGGCCGGCACCACCTGCGGGTCCTGCGTGCCGACGCTCAAGAAGATCCTGGAGCAGCAGGGCGTCGAGGTGTCGAAGGCGCTGTGCGAGCACTTCGACCGGTCGCGGGCCGAGCTGTTCCAGATCGTCGCCGGGGCCGGGATCACCTCGTTCTCCGAGCTGATCGCGACGCACGGCCGCGGCGCCGGCTGCGACATCTGCAAGCCGGTCGTCGCGTCGATCCTGGCGACCCTCTACAACGAGCACGTCCTCGACGGCGAGCGGGCCACCCTGCAGGACACCAACGACCACTTCCTGGCGAACATGCAGCGCAACGGGACCTACTCGGTGGTACCGCGGATCGCCGGCGGCGAGGTGACCCCGGAGGGGCTGATCGTGATCGGTGAGGTGGCCCGCGACTTCGGGCTCTACACCAAGATCACCGGCGGGCAGCGGATCGACATGTTCGGCGCCCGGGTCGACGACCTGCCGGCCATCTGGCGTCGGCTGGTCGACGCCGGGTTCGAGTCCGGGCACGCCTACGGCAAGTCGCTGCGGACGGTGAAGTCCTGCGTCGGCACCACCTGGTGCCGCTACGGCGTGCAGGACTCGGTCGGGATGGCCGTCGAGCTGGAGCTGCGCTACCGCGGGCTGCGGTCCCCGCACAAGATCAAGTCCGGGGTCTCGGGCTGTGCCCGGGAGTGCGCCGAGGCGCGCTCCAAGGACTTCGGGGTGATCGCCACCGAGACCGGCTGGAACCTCTACGTCGGCGGCAACGGCGGGTTCACCCCGCGGCACGCCGAGCTGCTCGTCTCCGACGTCGACTCGGCGACCCTGATCCGGACCATCGACCGGTTCCTGATGTTCTACGTCCGCACCGCGGACCGGTTGCAGCGCACCGCACCGTGGATCGAGTCGATGGAGGGCGGGCTCGACCACCTGCGGTCGGTGATCGTCGACGACTCGCTGGGCATCTGCGCGGAGCTCGACGCCGCGATGGCCCGGCACGTCGACTCCTACGCCGACGAGTGGGCCGGTGTGCTCGACGACCCGGAGAAGCTGGCCCGCTTCGTGTCCTTCGTCAACGCGCCCGATGCGCCCGACCCGACCATCCGGTTCGTGCAGGAGCGGGGCCAGAACGTGCCCGCTCCCGGGCGGCCGGACGAACCCGTCCTGATCGGCCTCCCGGAGGTGTCCCCGCGATGACTGCCGTGCACGCGTCCCCGGTCCCCGCAGGTGTCGACGACGAGCCGTCCGGCTGGATCGAGGTCTGCGCCGTGCACCGGCTGCTCCCCGGCCGCGGGGTCGCGGCGCTGGTCGGCGACGTCCAGGTGGCGTTGTTCCGGCTCGCCGACGGCGCGCTGTACGCGGTCGGCAACGTCGACCCGTTCAGCGGGGCCGGGGTGATGTCCCGGGGCATCACCGGCGACCGGGCGGGCGAGCCGACCGTCGCCTCACCGATCCTGAAGCAGGTCTTCGCGCTGCGCGACGGCCGCTGCCTGGACGACGACACTGTGAGTCTGCCCGCCTTCGCCGCGCGCGTCGTGGGCGGCTCGGTACAGGTCGGGATACGGTGAGACTCCCGACCCGAGCAGCCGCGACCACCACCACCCGCGACATTCCCGGGGTCCCCGCCGCACGTCGGCCGTTGGCGACCGGCCGGAGGAACGGAGGACCGGTGACCCGATCCGCCGCACGAGACACCGCACCCGCGCCCGACGCGGGGCCGGTGCCGCCGCTCGCCGGGTTCACCGTCGGGATCACCGCGGCCCGGCGGGCCGAGGAACTCGCCACGATGCTGGAACGGCGCGGGGCGACCATCCAGCACGGCCCGGCGCTGCGGATCGTCGCGCTCGCCGACGACGACCGGCTGGAGCACCGCACCCGGGAGCTGGTCGCCGCGCCGCCGGACATCACGGTGGCGACCACCGGGATCGGCTACCGCGGCTGGATCGAGGCGGCCGACGGCTGGGGCATCGGCGAGGACCTGCTCGCCGCGCTCGGCCGCTCCGAGATGCTGGCCCGTGGCCCGAAGGCGCGCGGCGCGATCCGGGCGTCCGGGCTGGTCGACGCCTGGTCGCCGGAGTCCGAGTCGACCGCCGAGGTCCTGGAGCACCTGCTCGAACGCGGTGTGGAGGGCTGCCGGATCGCCGTCCAGCTGCACGGCGAGCCGCTGCCCGACGTCGTCGACGCCCTGGAGATGGCCGGCGCCGACGTGGTGACCGTCCCGGTGTACCGGTGGGCACCGCCGCTGGACATCGGCCCGCTGGACCGGCTGATCGACAGCACCCTCTCCGGCGCGATCGACGTGCTGGCCTTCACCAGCGCACCGGCCGCCGCCGGGATCCTGGCCCGGGCCGGGGAACGCGGCCTGCGCGAGGAGCTGCTGACCGCACTGCGCGGCCCGGTGCTGGCGCTGTGCGTCGGCCCGGTCACGGCGGCGCCGCTGGAGGCGCTCGACGTGCCCACCGCGCAGCCGCAGCGGTCCCGGCTCGGCGCGATGGTGCGGACCTGCGAGTCGGTCGCACCCGGCCGGGCCCGCACGCTGCCGGTCGCCGGGCACCTGCTGGAGCTGCGCGGGCACGCGGTCCTGGTGGACGGGCGGCTGTGCCCGCTGCCGCCGACCCCGATGGCGCTGCTGCGGCTGCTCGCCCGCCGGCCGGGCCGGGTGGTGTCGCGTGCCGACCTGCTCGCCGCCCAGCCCGGCGGGGCCGGTGACGAGCACGCCGTGGAGAACGCGATCGCCCGGCTGCGCGCCGCGCTCGGCGTCCCCGGTCTGGTGCAGACCGTGGTCCGCCGCGGCTACCGGCTGGCGCTCGAGCCCGGGCACGGCGGGCACTGCGCGGACGTCCCGGGGGTCGAGCGGTGAACGGGCCGCCGCTGCTGCTGGTCGCGCACGGTTCGCGGTCCGACGCCGCCGACGCGGTGATCCGCTCGCTGGCCGACGCCGTCGCCGCACGGGGCCCGCGGGTGGAGATCTGCTACGTCGACGTCCGCGGGCCGAAGGTGGTCGACGCGGTGATCGCGCTGCGCGACGCCGGTGAACCGGGTGCGGTGGTGGTGCCGGCGTTCCTGGCCGCCGGGTACCACGTGCGGATCGACCTGCCCGCCCAGCTCGCCGACGCCGGGGCCGATCCGGCCCGGTTCCGCACGACGCCGTCGATGGGCCCGGATCCGCTGCTCGCGGCGGCCGCGCTGGACCGGCTGCGGGCCGCCGGGTACCGCGACGGCGACGCCGTCGTGCTGGCCGCGGCGGGATCGTCGGACCCGGCGGCCGTCGCCCAGGTCCGGCTGGCGGCCGGGATGCTGTCCCGGCTGGTCGGGCGGCGGGTCCGGGTCGGGTTCGCCGCGACCGGGACGCCGACGGTGTCCGCGCTGGTCGAGGGCCTGCGGCAGGCGGGGGAGCGGCGGGTCGCGGTGGCGTCCTGGCTGCTGGCGCCCGGGGTGTTCCAGGACCGGCTGCTCGGCTCCGGCGCGGACGTCGTCGCCGATCCGCTGGGCGTGCACGACGACGTGGTCCGCGCGGTGCTCGACCGCTACACGGCCGGCGCCGCCGAGATCGGGCGCGCCGCCTGATCCGGGCCGGATGAGCGCGCCACTGACCGCCCGGCTGCGGGCCGCCGGCTGCGTGTTCGCGGAGGAGGAGGCGGCACTGCTGGAGGCCGCCGCGTCCGGCGCGGAGCTCGAGCGGCTGGTCCGGCGCCGGATCGCCGGGGAACCGCTGGAACCGCTGCTCGGGCACGTCCTGTTCGACGGCGGGCGGATCCGGGTGGTGCCCGGCGTGTTCGTCCCGCGCCGCCGGTCCGAGGCGCTGGTGCACGCCGCCGTCCGCGGGCTCCGGCCCGGCGCCGTCGTCGTCGACCTGTGCTGCGGGTGCGGCGCGATCGGGCTGGCCATCGCCCGCCGGGTCCCGGTCGAGCTGCACGCCGCCGACGTCGACCCGGTCGCGACCGCCTGCGCCGCGGACAATCTCGCCGGTGCCGGGACGGTGCACACCGGGGACCTGTTCGACGCGCTGCCGCAGACGCTGCGCGGCCGGGTCGACGTCGTGGTGGCGAACACCCCCTACGTGCCGGCCGCCGGGATCGCCGGGATGCCGCCGGAGGCCCGTGAGCACGAGCCCCGCATCGCGCTGGACGGCGGCACCGACGGTCTCGATCCGGCCCGCCGGGTGGCCGCGGAGGTGACCCGCTGGCTCGCCCCCGGCGGCCGGGTGCTGATCGAGACCTCGGCGGCCCAGGCCCCGGCCCTGGCGGCGGAGTTCGAGCGGGCCGGCCTGGCCCCGCACCCCGGCCGCGACCCCGCCCGCGACGCCACCTGGGTCGAGGGCACCCTCCTCTCCTGAGATACCCCCTGACGTGCGCCTTTGCTCTGCTCACCTACCGGGGCCGCCCGCTCGAACGGCGGCGGCAGAGGGACGTCGCTCAGCGGCGGCGGTGCTCGCGGGGCAGCCGGCCGTCCACCATGAGCACGCCCTCGGCGCGCAGCCGGGCCGCCTGCTCGACGGCGAGGTGCGGGGCCGCCCGGCCGTCCGAGCGCAGCACCCGGTGCCAGGGCAGGTCGGCGCCGTCCTCGGCGAGGATCCGGCCGACCAGCCGGGCCGAGCGCAGCCCGGCCAGCTCGGCGACCTCGCCGTAGCTCAGCGTCCGGCCGGCCGGGATCGCCGCGACGACGTCCCGGACCCGCTCCACGGTCTGCTCGTCCACACCGGGATCCTCCCCGGTCGCCGGGCCCGGGTGCCACCGGCGTCGCCCGGGCCGCCTGCGGGCCCTGCCGCCCGCGGGCCCTGTCGTCGGTGTCGGTGCGGCGTGGTCGAATCGGCGCATGACCCGAGCGACCGCGGAGCAGGCGTCCCCCCGCCTGGTGCGCTCCGGGCCGATCGCCGAGCCGGTCCGGGAGTGGTCCGGCGCCGCGGCCCGGGTGCTCGAGCACGACCGCGGCCCGCTGCGGGTGCTCGGCGGGCCCGGCACCGGGAAGACCAGCCTGCTGCTGGACGCGGTGGTCCGGCGGATCCGCGCGGGTGCACCGCCCGGGTCGGTGCTGCTGCTGGTCGGCAGCCGGCGGGCCGCGGAGGAGCTGCGGGGGCGGCTGACCGCGCTGCTCACCGCCGGTGCGGGCGGACCGGCCGGTGACTTCGGCGCCCGCACCACCCGGGAGCTGCTGGTGCGGACGGTGCACTCCTACGCGTTCGGCGTGCTGCGGCTGCACGCCGCGCGGCACGAGGACCCGCCGCCCCGGCTGCTGGCGTCCGCCGAACAGGATGTCGTGGTCCGCGAGCTGCTCGCCGGGGAGATCGAGAACTGGAACGGCAGCGTCCCCGGCTCCGGCTGGCCGGAGCGCCTCGATCCGGCGCTGGGGCTGCCCGGGTTCGCCGCGGAGCTGCGCGAGCTGCTGCTGCGGGCCGCCGAGCGCGGGCTCGGCCCGCAGGAGCTGGCCGAGCTGGGCCGGGCGTACGGCCGCGACGAGTGGGTGGCGGCCGCCCGGTTCTTCCGCACCTACGAGGAGGTCACCCTGCTCCGCGGCGCCGCGGGCCGGGGCGCCCCGCAGGCCACCGCCCCCGCGCTGGACTCCGCCGAGCTGGTCGCCGCCGCGCTGGACGCGCTGGCCGCCGATCCGGGACTGCGCGAGCAGGAGCGGCAGCGGATCCGGCACCTGCTGGTCGACGACGCGCAGGATCTGGACCCGCAGCAGATGGAGCTCGTCGCGACCCTCGCCGCGGACGCCGGGTCCACCCTGGTCGCCGGCGACCCGGACCAGGCGGTGCTGACCTTCCGCGGCGCCGACGCCCGCGGGCTGGACGCGATCGCCGCCCCGACCGAGCTGCTCACCGCCGACCACCGGCAGACCGCGGAGGTACGGGCCGCCGGGCTCCGGCTGGCCGAGAAGCTGCCGGGTGCAGGCCGCACCAGGACCCGGCGCGGGCCGGCCGCCACGCCGGGCGACCCCGGCGCGCCCGCCACCCGGCCCGGTGAGCCCGCGACCCGGCCCGGTGAGTCCGCGACCCGGCCCGGCGTGCCCGCCACCCCGCCCGGCGACCCCGCGACCCGGCCCGGCGCGCCCGCCACCCGGCCCGGTGAGCCCGCGATCCGGCCCGGCGAGCCCGGCCCGGCGGGCGCCGGGGCGGGCGAGGCGGTGCAGGTGCGGGTCTTCGGCTCCCCGTCGGCGGAGGCCGGCTGGATCGCCGACCGGCTCCGCCGCGCACACCTGGTCGACGGCGTGCCCTGGTCGGAGATGGCGGTGCTGTCCCGGTCAGCGCGCCGCACCCTGCCCGCGCTGCGCCGTGCGCTCGCCGCGGCGGGCGTCCCGATCGTCGCGCCGCCGGACGAGGTGCCGCTGCCCCGCCAGCCCGCCGTCGTCCCGTTGCTGCTGGTGCTGCGCGCGGCGGTGCGGCCCGCGTCGATCGACGCCGACCTGGCGATCTCGCTGCTGACCTCGCCGTTCGGCGGCGGCGACCCGATGCGGATGCGGCGGTTGCGGCGCGGGCTGCTGCGGCTGCACGCCGCCGCGGGCAACGACGTGCGGCTGTTCCCCGACGACGAGGATCCCGAGCCCGGCGAGACCGACCCGGCCACCGCGAGCAGCGACCCGCTGCTGGTCGCGATGCTCCGCGAGGCGGTCGGGGGCCGCCCCGATCCGCTGGCGATGCTGTCCCCGGCGGAGGCGGCGCCGATGCGCGACGTCGGCCGCCTGCTCGACACCGCCGCCCGGTCCATCGCCGCGGGCGACCCGGTCGAGGAGACCCTGTGGCGGGTGTGGCGCCGGACCGGGCTGGCCCGCCGCTGGAGCGAGGCGAGCGCCCGCGGCGGCCCCGGTGGCGCCGCCGCCGATCGCGATCTCGACGCCGTGCTGGCGCTGTTCGACGCGGCCGCCCGCTACACCGACCGGCTGCCCGGCGCCGACGTCGGCGGCTTCCTGGAGTACCTGGCCGACCAGCAGCTGCCCGGGGAGACGCTGGCCCCGCAGGCGCCGCGCGGCGACGCCGTCGAGCTGCTCACCGCGCACGCGGCGCGCGGCCGGGAGTGGACGGTCGTCGCCGTCCCCGGCGTGCAGGAGGGCCTGTGGCCGGACCTGCGGCTGCGCGGCAGCCTGCTCGGGCACGAGCAGCTCGTCGACCTGGTCGCCGGGGTCGCCGAGCCGGGCGCCGCGGTCTCCCGGACGGCGCCGCTGCTAGCCGAGGAACGCAGGCTGTTCTACGTCGCCTGCACCCGGGCCCGCTCGATGCTGCTGGTCAGCGCGGTGCAGGGGGAGGACGAGCAGCCGTCCCGGTTCCTCGACGAGCTCGATCCGCGCCCCGCCGACGCCGCCGAGGCCCGGCCGGTGCACCGCCCGGGCCGCTCCCTGGTGCTGCCCGAGCTGGTCGGTGAGCTGCGCCGCGCGGTGACCGCGCCGGACCGCGGCGACCCGGCCCGCGCGGCCCGCAGGCGCCGGGCGGCGACCCAGCTCGCCCGGCTCGCCGCGGACGGCGTCCCCGGCGCGCACCCGGACGACTGGTACGGCCTGGCCGACCTGTCCGATCTCGCCCCGCTGCGCGCCGACGGCGAGCTGGTGCCGATCTCGCCGTCCGACGTGGAGACGATCGCCGGCTGCCCGCTGCGCTGGGTGCTGTCCCGGCACGGCGGCGACGAGTCCGGTGCGCTGTCCGCGGTCACCGGTTCCCTGGTGCACGCGCTGGTGCAGGCCCGGGCGGCCGGGGCCGACCCGGCCGAGCTGGAGCAGGCCCTGCAGTCGGCGTGGCGGCGGCTCGACGCGGGCGCCCCCTGGTTCGGCCGGCGCGAGCTGACCCGGGTCCGGGAGATGCTGGCCGCGTTCGACGACTGGGTCCGGCGCAGCCGGGCCGAGGGGCTGGAGCTGGTCGCCGTCGAGCAGTCGATGCAGCTCGATCTCGAGGGCGAGCCGCCGCCGGCGGGCCCCGGGACCGAGGGTGAGCCGCCGCCGGCCGCGGATCCGGTGCTCGACGAGGAACCGGCCGCGGGCGGGGGAGCGGCGCGGGCCGCGCGCCGGGTGCGGCTGCGCGGCCGGGTGGACCGGCTCGAACGCGACGACCGGGGCCGTCCGGTGGTGGTCGACGTGAAGACCGGGAAGACGGCCACCTCGGCCCGGGCCACCGCCGAGCACCACCAGCTGGCCGTCTACCAGCTCGCGGCGTCGCTCGGCGCGTTCGACGAGGTCGTCGGCCGCGGCGCCGAACCGGGTGGGGCGCGGTTGCTGTTCCTCGCCGACCGGAAGGCGAGCGGGGAGGCGAAGGAGCCCCGGCAGGACCCGCTCCGGCCCGAGGAGATGGGGCACTGGCGGGACGTGCTGATGCGCTGCGCCGACGACTCGGCGGGCGCGGTGTTCGTGGCCAGGGCGGGGCCGGACTGCGACCGCTGCCCGGTGCGGACCAGCTGCCCGGCGGTCGAGACCGGGCGGACCGTCGTCGACGGCTGACCGGCACCCGCCCCGAGCTGCCGCCGCCGCTGCCGTGCCGCCGCTGCCGTGCCGCCACAGCCGTGCCGCCACAGCCGTGCCGCCGCCGGGGTGGCAGGCGGGGTCCGGGCTACCGGGCCGGCCCGGTGCCGCCGATCCGCCGGTCGGCGATCCGGTCGATCGCCATCGCGGCACCGAGCCCGAGCGCGAGCGCTGCGCAGAAGCCACCGATCGTGTCGGTCGCGTAGTGCGCGCCGATCCGCACCATCCCGGCTCCGACGACGCCGCCGGCGAGCAGCACGGTCCCGGCGAGCACGGACAGCGCAGCCAGCGGCCGGACCACGGGCACCGCACCGATCAGCAGCACCGCCGCGACCAGGCCGATCGAGACGGCGCCTCCGGTGTGGCCGCTGGGGAACGCGAAGCCGTCGCCGTCGATGGTCCGGCCGATCAGCGGTTTCAGGGCGGTCGTCGCGACACCGGTCAGTCCCGGCCCGACGACCGCGAGCACCGCCACCCGGGGCCTGCGCAGCAGCAGTGCGAGCCCGGCCAGCGATGCCGCCGCGACCACCACGAAGCCCGGCGAACCCAGGCCGATCGCCCGCGCGAGCCCGGCCCGGGGCAGG
This sequence comes from Pseudonocardia kongjuensis, assembly GCF_039526905.1. Lineage (NCBI taxonomy): Bacteria > Bacillati > Actinomycetota > Actinomycetes > Pseudonocardiales > Pseudonocardiaceae > Pseudonocardia > Pseudonocardia kongjuensis. Next base: position 41,514 of record NZ_BAAAJK010000010.1, read on the forward strand.
GCGTCGACCGCGGACCAGGCACCCTCGTCGACCCGGCCGGCGACCGCGTCACCGGCGTATCGCCAGGTCAGGACGAGGAACACGATCGCCGCCGCGGCGGTGACCGGCGGCGCGGCGCGGTGCAGGGGACCGAGCAGGGAGGTGGTCCTGCCCGCGGTGTCACGCACCGGATCGACAGTAGCGGCCCGGCCGGACGCACCGGGACGCCCGAGGACGGTGACCCGGCCCGCGGTCCCGGCCCGCGGGCCCGGCTCAGCCGATCCCGAGCGCCGACGCGAGCCGGCCCAGGTCCGGCTCCGGGTCGCGCATCCCGCGGGTGAGCACCTGCGCGCACACGTGATCGGCCCCGGCGGCGAGGTGCTCGTCCAGCCGGGCCGCGACCTGCTCGGGGGTGCCGTGCGCGACCAGCGCGTCGATCAGCGCGTCGGTGCCGCCGTCGTCGAGATCGGACTCGGCCCAGCCGAGCCGCAGCAGGTTGGCCCGGTAGTTGCGCAGTCCGAGGTAGGGCCGCTGGACGACGGGCCTGCCGAGCGCGCGGGCGGACTCCGGGTCGTCGTCGAGGACGACCTTGTGCTCCGGTGCCAGCAGCACCCCGTCGCCGAGCTGCTCGCGTGCGGACCGGGTGTGCTCGGGCGTCGTCAGATAGGGGTGGGCGCCCGCGGTCCGGTCCCGGGACACGTCGAGCACCTTCGGGCCGAGCGCGGCGAGCGCGCGGCCCGCGACCGGGACGTCCAGCGCGTCCAGCCGGTCCAGGTACTCGACGATCGTCGCGTACGGGCGGCTGTAGTCGCCGGTCGCCTCCGGGTGCCCGATCCCGACGCCGAGCAGGAACCGGTCCGGATGCCGCTCGGCGATCCGGTGGTAGGACGGCGCGACCTCGTCCGCCGGCGTCGTCCACATGTTGACGATCCCGGTCGCGACCACCAGCGAGGTGGTGGCGTCGAGCAGGTCCTCGGCGAGCTTCAGGTCCCCGGGTGGGGAGCCGCCGATCCAGACCGCGCCGAACCCGAGGGACTCGATCTCGCGGGCGAGCTGCGGTGAGAGACCCGTCGCGTGCCGCCATACGCCGTACCGGCCGGGGGAGACTGTCATGTCCCAGGTCTACCACCGCGCGGGCCCGATCATTCCCCGCTCTACGATGGCGACTCCCCACTCGAGAGGCTGGACGTGCAGTGATCGACCTGAAGGCGGCCCGACAGGACCCGGACCGGTTCCGCGCGGCACTGTCCCGTCGCGGTGCGTCCGCGGACTTCGACGCCCTCATCGCGGTCGACGTCCGCTGGCGGGAGCTGACCGACCACGTCGGCGGCCTGCGTGCCGCCCAGAAGCAGCGGCCGAAGGGGAAGCCGACCCCGGAGCAGGTCGAGCAGTTCAAGAAGGAGAAGGAGGAGCTGCGCGGCGCCGAGGAGGACCTCGCCGCGGCCGACGCGGAGCGCTCCGCGCTGCTCGCCCGGATCCCGAACCTGCCGGACCCGACGGCCGCCGACGGGATGGCCGAGGAGGACGCGGTCACCGTCCGCACCTGGGGCGAGCCGCCGTCGTTCGACTTCGAGCCGCGCGACCACCTCGACCTGGCCTCGACGACCGGCCGGGTCGACATGGCCCGCGGCGCCCGGCTGTCCGGCTCCCGCTTCGCCTACCGGTTCGGTGACGTCGCCCGGCTGGAGATGGCGCTGTTCCGGTACGTCATGGACAAGATCGTCGGCGAGGGCTTCGTGCCGGTGCTCGGCCCGGTGCTGGCGAACGAGCGGGCGATGTACGGCACCGGGTTCCTGCCCACCGAGGAGTCGAACCTCTACCGGCTGGAGCGCGACGACCTCTACCTGACCGGCACCTCCGAGGTGGCGCTGGCCGGCATCCACATGGACGAGATCGTCGATCTCGACGAGCTGCCGGCCCGCTACGTCGCGTTCTCGACGAACTTCCGGCGCGAGGCGGGCGCCGCGGGCAAGGACACCAAGGGCATGTTCCGGGTGCACCAGTTCGACAAGGTCGAGATGTACGTCTACTGCCTGCCCGAGCAGTCCCAGGACGTCCACGAGCAGCTCCTCGCGCACGAGGAGTCGATCGTGCAGGAGCTGGGCCTGCCCTACCGGGTGCAGAACATCTCGGTCGGCGACCTCGGCAACCCGGCCGCCAAGAAGTACGACATCGAGGCGTGGTTCCCGGTGCAGCAGCGCTACCGGGAGATCACGTCCTGCTCGAACACCACCGACTACCAGGCACGACGGCTGAACGTCCGGTTCCGCCGCGAGCCCGGTGCGCCGACCGAGACGCTGCACACCCTCAACGGCACCGGGGCGACCGCCCGGGCGATGCTGGCGATCATGGAGAACTTCCAGGACGCGAACGGCACCGTCGCCGTCCCGGAGGTGCTGCAGCGGCACGGCGCGCCCGCCACCGTCGGGACGCCGGCCGGCTGATCCGGGCCGCCCGCCGGACTCCCCGCGGAACCGTCGGGGGTGGCGGGTAGAACACCGGTATGGATCCGTCACCGGCCGAGCTGGCCGCCGCGCTCGGTCTGCACCCGCCGACCGAGGAGCAGGCCGCGGTGATCGCCGCCCCGGCCGGGCCGGCGCTGGTGGTGGCCGGCGCGGGCGCCGGGAAGACCGAGACGATGGCGGCCCGGGTGGTGTGGCTGGTCGCCACCGGCCGGGTGCTGCCCGAGCAGGTGCTGGGGCTCACCTTCACCCGCAAGGCGGCGCAGCAGCTGGGCACCCGGGTCCGGTCCCGGCTGCGCCGGCTCGCCGGCTCCCGCCTGCTCGACGACCTGGATCCGGGTGGCTCCCGGCGGGCCGCGCTGCTGGCCGGCGAGCCGACCGTCTCCACCTACCACGCCTACGCCGGGCGGCTGGTCGGCGAGCACGCCCTGCGGCTGCCGGCCGAACCGGCGAACCGGCTGCTCGGCCCGACCGCGACCTGGCAGCTCGCGCACCGGGTCGTCTCCACCTGGGCGGCCGACCTGGAGATCGACCGGGTCCCGGCGACCGTCACCGGCTACCTGCTCGCGCTGGCCGGCGAGCTCGGCGAGCACCTCGTCGAGCCGGCCGAGGTGGAGCGGCTCGCCCGGCGGATCCTGCCGGTGCTGGAGCACGCCCCGCCCGGCAAGCGGCAGCGCGCCGAGCCGTCCGCCGGGTACAAGGCACGGATCGCCGGTCAGCGGATGCGCTGCGAGCTGCTGCCGCTGGTCGAGGAGTTCGCCCGCCGCAAGCAGGCCGAGCAGGCGATGGACTTCTCCGACCAGATGGCGCTCGCCGCGCGGATCGCCGAGGCGGACCCGGAGGTCGGCCGGATCGAGCGCGACCAGTTCCGGGCCGTCCTGCTTGACGAGTACCAGGACACCGGGCACGCCCAGCGGGTGCTGCTGCGGGCCCTGTTCGGCGTGCCGCCCGGGCTCGCCCCGGATCCGGTCGCCGACCGGCACCGGTCGGTCACCGCCGTCGGCGACCCCTGCCAGTCGATCTACGGCTGGCGCGGGGCCAGCGCCGGCAACCTCAACCGGTTCCGCACCGACTTCCCGGCCGCCGTCGGCGATCCGGCGCCGGTGCACGGCCTGCTCACCAGCTTCCGCAACCCGGCCGAGGTGCTGGTGCTGGCGAACCGGGTCTCCGAGCCGCTCCGCGGGGCGCCGGGCGCCGTCCGGGTCGGCGAGCTGCGCCCGCTCGAGCGCGCCGACCCCGGCGACGTGCGGGCCGCGCTGCTGCCCGACGTCGCCGCCGAGATCGCCTGGGTCGCCGACGGCGTGGCCACGCGCTGGCACGCCGCGGCCGGGGAGGAGGGCACCGGCACCCCGCCGACCGCGGCGGTGCTGGTCCGCCGCCGCTCCGACATGGACGCGCTCGCCGCCGCGCTGCGCGACCGGCGGGTCCCGGTCGAGGTCGTCGGCCTCGGCGGGCTGCTGTCCACCCCGGAGGTGCGGGACCTGGTCTCCGCGCTGCGGGTGGTCTCCGATCCGCTGGCCGGCCCGTCGGCGGTCCGGCTGCTCACCGGTCCGCGCTGGCGGCTGGGCATCGCCGACCTGGCCGCGCTGTGGCAGCGCGCCCGCGAGCTCGTCCCCGGCCGCCCGGGCCGTCCCGGTCCGCTCAGCGCGGCCGAGCTGGCCCTCGGGGCGCTGCCCGGCGACCAGGCCGAGCAGGCCGGCCTGGTCGACGCGCTCGACGACCCGGGCGGGCCGGAGCGCTACTCGCCCGCCGGGTTCGACCGGATCCGCCGGATCGGCCGCGAGCTGTCGCACCTGCGGGCGCGGGCCGCCGCCCCGCTCACCGACCTGGTCGCCGACGTCGAGCGGACCCTGCTGCTCGACGTGGAGACGACGTCGCGGCCGGGGCCGACCGGCCGGGCCCATCTCGACGCGTTCGCCGACGTGGTCGCCGACTTCGCGGCCGGCGCCGACGTGCCGTCGCTGGACGCGCTGCTCGACTACCTCGACACCGCCGAGCAGGCCGAGGAGGGGCTCACCCCCGGCGAGGTCGAGGTGGCGCCGGACCGGGTGCAGATCCTCACCGTGCACGCCGCGAAGGGCCTGGAGTGGGAGATCGTCGCCGTCCCGCACCTGGTGGCGCAGGTCTTCCCCGGCCGCAAGATGTCCGGCAGCTGGCTGAAGGACCCGTCCGACCTGCCGGTCCCGCTGCGCGGCGACGCCGACGACCTGCCCGGCTTCGAGCTGCCCCCGCCGGGCGCCGACCGCAAGCAGGTCGAGCAGGCGCTCGACGCGCACGACGCGGCGCTCGACGACCGGCGGCTCGCCGAGGAGCGCCGGCTGTTCTACGTCGCGCTGACCCGCGCCGAGCGCACCCTGCTCGTCTCCGGGCACCGCTGGCCGGCCGCCGGGGAGCGGCCCAAGGAGCCGTCGGTGTTCCTCACCGAGGTGGCCGAGATCCTGGAGGGGCCCGGCGGGTCCGAGGTCGGCGTGCTGGAGAGCTGGGCGCCGCCGCCGGAGGCCGACACCGGCAATCCGGCGCTCGGTGTGGAGCGGACCGCGCAGTGGCCGCCGGACCCGTTCGGGGACCGCAGCGACGACGTCCGGTCCGGCGCGGACCTCGTGCGGGAGGCGCTGCGGGCCCGCTCCCGCCGGGCCCGGCGGCCCCGCCGCACCCCCGCCGACCAGCTCACCCTGCTCGACCTGCCGCCCGCGGAGGAGGCCGTGCCGGATCCCGGTCCGGCGGTCGCCGACGCCGAGGGCGATCCGGAGGGCTGGGCCGCCGACGTCGACGTGCTGCTCGCCGAGCGCGCCGCGGCCGCCGACCGGCCCTCGGTCGCGCTGCCCGGGCGGCTCTCGGTGAGCCGGCTGGTCGAGCTGGCCGACGACCCGGATGCGCTCGCCGTCCGGCTGCGCCGCCCCGTCCCGCTGCCGCCCAACCCGTACGCCCGGCGCGGGACCGCGTTCCACGCCTGGCTGGAGCAGCGGTTCGGCGCGGAGCGGCTGCTCGACATCGACGAGCTGCCCGGCGCCGCCGACGAGAGCGCCGGCTCCGAGGCCGACGCGGCGGAGCTGGAGGAGCTGCAGGCCGCGTTCGAGGCGTCCGAGTGGGCCGACCGCAAGCCGGTCGACGTCGAGGTGGCCTTCGAGACGGTGCTGGCCGGGGTCGCGGTGCGCGGCCGGATGGACGCGGTGTTCGCCGACCCGGACGGCGGCTGGACGGTCGTCGACTGGAAGACCGGCAGCCCGCCCGGGCCGGACCGGGAGCACGCGGTCGGGGTGCAGCTGGCCGCGTACCGGCTGGCCTGGGCGGCGCTGCAGGGCGTGCCGGCGGACCGGGTGCGGGCGGCCTTCCACTACGTCCGGGACGGGGTGACGCTGCGCCCCGCCGACCTGCTCGACGCCGAGCGCCTGCACGCACTGGTGGCCGGGGTGCCCGCGGCCTGACCGGCCGGGAGCCGGCCGGACCGGCCGGGAACGGCGGCGAGCCCGCGCCCCGGGGATGCCGGGACGCGGGCTCGCGTGCTGCGCGCGGGGGGATCGTCCCGCTAGTGCGCGCTCGCCTTCGCGATGCCGACACCGGTCAGCGACCGGACCTCCATCTCGGCGTACTTGCTGCCGTCGTGCCGCTTCTGCCCGACGTAGGTACCGATGGCACCCAGCAGGAACGACGCCGGGATCGACACCAGGCCCGGGTTGGACAGCGGGAACAGCATGAAGTCCGCGTTCGGGAAGATGGACGGGGTCGGTGCGTCCGGCCCGCGTCCGGAGACCACCGGCGAGAACACGATCAGCAGCAGCGTCACGGACAGACCGCCGTAGATCGAGAACAGCGCACCGGTGGTGTTGAAGCGCTTCCAGAACAGCGAGTAGAGGATCGTCGGCAGGTTCGCCGACGCCGCCACCGCGAACGCCAGCGCCACCAGGAACGCCACGTTCTGGTTGCGGGCGAGGATGCCGCCCAGGATCGCGACGACACCGATCACCATCGCGGTCCGGCGGGCCACCTTGACCTGGGTGGCCTCGGTGTCCTCGACGTTGCCGCGCTTGATGACGTTGATGTACACGTCGTGCGCGAACGACGCCGACGCGGTGATCGTCAGCCCGGCGACGACCGCGAGGATCGTCGCGAAGGCGACGGCCGCGATCACGCCCAGCAGGATCGGGCCACCGAGCTCGAACGCCAGCAGCGGGGCGGCGGAGTTGACCCGGCCCGGTGCCTCGAGGATCGTCTGCGGGCCCACCAGCGCACCGGCGGCGTAGCCGATGACCAGGGTGAACAGGTAGAACAGGCCGATCAGCCAGATCGCCCACTCGACCGACTTGCGGGCCTCCTTGGCCGTCGGCACCGTGTAGAAGCGCATCAGCACGTGCGGCAGACCCGCGGTGCCGAGCACCAGGGCGAGGCCGAGCGAGATGAAGTCGATCTTCGACAGGGTGGTCGCGCCGTACTGCAGGCCCGGCGAGAGCAGGCCGGCGCCGTCCTCGGGGTTGGCCTCGACGGCCGCGCCGAGCAGGGCGGAGAAGTTGAAGCCGAACAGGGCCAGCGCCCAGATCGTCATCACCAGGGTGCCTGCGATCAGCAGCACGGCCTTGATCATCTGGACCCAGGTGGTGCCGCGCATGCCGCCGATGAGCACGTAGGCGATCATCACGACACCGACGACGGCGATCACCGCGCCCTGCGCGAACGCACCGGACACGCCGAGCAGCAGCGAGACCAGCGCACCGGCACCGGCCATCTGCGCCAGCAGGTAGAAGAACGACACGGCCAGCGTCGAGGTGGCGGCGGCCGCGCGTACCGGGCGCTGACGCATCCGGAACGCCAGCACGTCACCCATCGTGAACCGGCCGGTGTTGCGCAGCAGCTCGGCGACCAGCAGCAGCGCCACCAGCCAGGCGACCAGGAAGCCGACCGAGTAGAGGAACCCGTCGTAACCGTTGATGGCGATCGCGCCCGCGATGCCGAGGAACGACGCCGCGGACAGGTAGTCACCCGCGATCGCGAAGCCGTTCTGGGTTCCGGAGAACCCGCCACCGGCGGTGTAGAAGTCGGCCGCCGTCTTCTTGGCGTGCCGGCTGTTGACGTAGAAGACGATCGCCAGCGTCCCCACCACGAAGACGAGGAAGATGGAGATGTTGAGGATCGGGCTGGCCGCGGCCCCCGCGTCCTGTGCCAGTACCGCGTTCACGCCGCTCACTTCGCCCCCTCGATCTCGTCACGGATCTTCGACGACAGCGGGTCGAGCTTGCGGTCCGCGAAGCGGATGTAGACCACGGTGATCGCGAACGTCGACACGAACTGCAGCAGGCCGAGGATCAGGCCCAGGTTGATGTTTCCGGCCACCGGAATCGCCATGAAGTCGGGCGCGAAGCTGGCCAGCAGGACGTACAGCAGGTACCAGGCCAGGAACCCGGCGGTGACCGGGAAGACGAAGCCTCGGAGCCGCTTGCGCAGCTCCTGGAAGTCGGGGCTGGCCTGCACGGCCGCCCAGTCGGGAGTCGGCGGTGGTGTCCCGCCGGACTGCTCGTCGGACTCGGTCGTACTCACGTATGCCTCCTTGCATAAATCCGCGCGCGGCCACGGACTGCGCACTAGGAAAGGGCTTTGCGGGCGGGGGCGGAACCCCGGATGTCGCTCTCACCCGGACCGTGATGCAAACGGCCGACGACCGGACGATCGGGCGCGGGAGAACTCGACCAGCGGTCTTGACAGTGATGGGGAGGTTGTGCGGTCGGCCTACTCGCGATCGGCCAGATGGAGCCGCAACATCGTATCCTCCGCCCACGCGGGGACAGCGTTCGTCCATGAAATCGTGATCATGACGACGAACGCGAGCGGTACCGAGAGCAGCGCGGGCTGGGCGAGCAGCATGCCCACCGTGCCGTCCAGGCCGAGCAGGGCGCCGAGCGCCATCGCGCCCACCGACGACGCCAGCCCGGTGACCATTCCGGCGTACGCCCCGCGCGCCGTCAACCCCTTCCACCACAGCCCGAGCACGAGCAGCGGGCAGAAGGTGGACGCGGCGACGGTGAAGGCCGAGGTCACGGCGGCGCTGACGTCGATCCGGACCATCAGCAGCGCGGCCGGGACGACAGCTGCCGAAGCGGCCAGGGCGGTCAGCCGCAGCCGGCGCAGCCCGGACGGCATGAGGTCGTGGGCGAGCGCGCCGGACAGGGCGAGCAGCAGCCCCAGCGAGGTGGCCAGGAAGGCGGCGAACGCGCCGGCGGTGAGCAGTGCGGTGAGCACCGCGGCGGTGCCGCCGTCGGTGACCCGGCCGGGCAGCGTGACGATCGCGGTGTCGGTGCCCTGGGAGAGGTACAGCTCCGGGGTGAGGACCGTCCCGAGCAGGCCGTAGACGATCGGGAACAGGTAGAACGCGCCCAGCATGGCGACCGTGATGGCGGCCGTGCGGCGGGCACCGCGGCCGTCCGGGCTGGTGTGGAAGCGGACGATGATGTGCGGCAGCCCCATCGTCCCGAGCGCGGTGGCGACCAGCACCGACCAGGTCGCGAGCAGCGGCGCCGCGTCCCCGGTGCCGAGCAGCGGCAGCGCCCAGTCCTCCCCGCCGGGCACCGGCAGTGACGCCCGGTCGCCGCCGAGCTCGGGCACCGCCGCGCCGGCCGGGAAGGTCCAGACCTGGTCGGCGAGCGCCTCGTGCGGCCCGGGGGCGAGCGGGGTGGGCACGCCGTCCACGGTGACCGTCGTCGGTTCGGTGACGACGAGATCGGTGTCCAGCCGGAAGTCGACCGGCGTCTGCTGGGTGAAGTGGGTGAACTCGGGCGGCGCGGCCATGTCGGCGCGCAGCTGCGGTCCGGCGAGCAGCAGCAGCCAGATCGCCGGACCGGCGAACAGCAGCAGCTTCAGCGCGAACTGGAACGCCTGCACGTAGGTGGCGGCCCGCATCCCGCCCAGCGCGAGCGTGACGCCCACGGCCAGCCCGGACACCACGACGCCCACCCAGTAGTCGACGCCGGACACCAGCGTGAGCAGCTGGCCCGCGGCGACGATCTGCGGGACGAGGTACAGCACCCCGATCACCACGACGACGACCGCGCAGAACCGGCGCAGCGACCGCGAGCCCAGCCGGGCCTCGGCGAACCCGGGCACGGTGAGCGCCCCGGTCCGTCGCATCGGGGCCGCGACGAGGGCGAGCATCAGCAGGTAGCCGGCGGTGAACCCGACCGGGTACCAGAGCGCGCCGGTGCCCTCCTTGATGACGAGCCCGGCGACCCCGAGGAACGACGCCGCCGACAGGTACTCGCCGGACACGGCGGCCGCGTTGAGCATCGGCGAGGTGCGCCGGGAGGCGACCAGGAAGTCCGACGTGGTCCGCATCGCGGCGACCCCGCGGGCGCCGATCAGGACCGTGACGAGCAGCAGCGTGACGACGGCGGCGACGGTCACGGGGAGGGGGCCCGGTGGTCGGCGGTGGGCTGGGGCGCGGCGCCGGGGGAGCCCGCGGGGGTGCTGTCCGGGTCGCTGTCCGGCAGCGTGCCGCCGGGAGCAGCGCCGCCCGGAGCAGCGCTGCCGGGGGCCGCGCTGCCGGGGTCTGCGCTGCCGGGGTCTGCGCTGCCGGGAGCTGCGCTCCCGGGGGCTGCGCTTCTGCGGGCCGCGCTTCCGCGAGCCGTGCCGCCGGGTGCCGTGCCGCCGGTGCCGGTCCGGCCCACGACCGAGCCGTCGGCGATCGTGCGGCCGGAGCCGGGGTCACCTGCGACGGCGTCACCGGCGGGCTCGGTCCCGTCCGGCTGGTCCGGCCCGGCCCGCCCGGCCCGCTCGGCCCGCTCGGCCCGCTCGGCGCCGCGCAGGTGCCACCACGCGAGCAGCGCCAGCAGCGGATAGGGCAGCCAGGCGACGACGATCCAGCCGAGCGGCAGCCCGGCCACCCGCCACTCCGACAGGCCGGGGGCGACCCGCAGCAGCACCGGAACGCCGAGCAGCAGCAGCGCGCCGCACACCAGCGTCAGCGCGGCCCGCCGCACCTGGGCGCGGCGGGTGCGCCGGGCCAGCTCGGCGCGGGCCGGATCGAGGAGCGTCTCCGGCACCGGCCGGGACGGCACCGGGCGGGACCGCACGCCGGGTTCCGGCGGCGCGGTCACGGCGACCCGGCGCGGGCGGTTCATCGCGGTCCCCGGCCCTCGCCGCCGTCGTCCGCGGCACCGGTGGCGTGCGGGTCGAGCGCCCCGGAGGTGGCCGCCGCCATCAGCTGGTCGCGCAGCTCGCGGGCGTGCCGGCGGCTGACCGGCACGTCCCCGGCGTCGGTGTGCGCGAGCAGCCCGCCGCCGGCGTCGCTGCGCAGCTCCAGCACCGCCGGCAGGTAGAGCAGGAAGCTGCGGTGCACCCGGACGAAGCGGTGCGCGTCCCAGTGCTCCTCCAGCCGGGACAGCGGGATCCGGACCAGGTGCGAGCCGCCGGGGGTGTGCAGCCGCACGTAGTCGCCGTGCGCCTCGACGAACCGGACGTCCTCCCGGCGCACGTACCGGGTGCGCCCGGCCAGTTCGACCGGGAGCACGGCCAGCTCGTCGACCCGGGGGAGCGGTGGCCCGGCCGCGCCGTCCGGCGGGGCGGGCGCCGAGCTGCTCGCGGTCCGCCCGGCGCGGGCCCGGTGCACCCGTTCCAGCGCGTCCGCGAGCCGGTCCGCGCCGACCGGCTTGAGCAGGTAGTCGACCGCGCCGAGGCCGTAGGCGGCGACCGCGTGCTCCTCGAACGCCGTCACGAACACGATCTCCGGCGGGTTCGCCATCGCGGCCAGCACACCGCCCAGCTCCAGGCCGTCCATCCCGGGCATCGTGATGTCCAGCAGCACCGCGTCGAACGACCCGGCCGGAATCATGCGCAGCGCCTCGACGGCGTCCCCGGCCCGGGCGACGTGCCCGACGTCCGGGGCGTCGGCCAGCAGCGCGCAGATCTCGTCGAGTGCCGGGGCCACGTCGTCGACGGCGAGTACCCGGAGCCGATCGGTCACGCGACCACCCCCGGCTGGAACCGCGGGACGCGCAGCACGATCCGGGTGCCCGCGCCGGGCGCGGTCTCGATCACCAGGCCGTGCTCCGGCCCGTAGACGGCGCGCAGCCGCCGGTCGACGTTGACCAGCGCGAGCCCGGCCCCCTCGGCCGTGCCGGCGAGCACCGCGCGGGCGTGCTCCGGGTTCATGCCCGGGCCGTCGTCCTCGACCGCGATCACGCAGACATCGCCCTCCGCCTCGCCGCTGACCTGCACCAGTCCTCCGTCCGGGGTCCGCTCGACGCCGTGCTGCACGGCGTTCTCCACCAGCGGCTGCAGCGCCAGTACCGGGATCGGCACCGGCAGCACCTCCGGTGCCACGCGTACCTGTACCCGCAGGCGTTCACCGAGCACCGCGCGGGCCAGCGTCAGGTACGCCTCGACGGAACGGAACTCGTCGGCCAGCGGGGTGTAGTCGCCGCGTGCGGCGAGCGAGTGCCGGATGAACTCGGCGAAGGTCTCCAGCAGGTCCCGGGCCCGGGACGGGTCCGAGCGGACGAACGACGCGATCGTGGTCAGCGCGTTGTAGACGAAGTGCGGCGAGATCTGCGCGCGCAGCTCCCGCAGCCGGGCCGCCTCGGCGTCGGCGGCGCCCGCCTCCAGCGCCGCGCGCTCCAGGGCGTCGGCGACGAAGCCGGCCGCGCGCCGGGCGGCCGGCAGCCCGACGGCGCCACCGAGCACCAGCACCGGGTCCAGGGCGGCCGAGTCCGGGTCGACCGGCACCGGCAGCGCGAGCAGGTCGCCCTCGGCGAGTCGCCGGCCGCCGGTGCGCGCCCGCAGGCCGAGCGCGAGACCGTCGTCGCGGCCCGGGCCCCACCAGGACTCGCCGCGGCCGGGCACCAGCAGCCCGGCGGCGTCGGCACCGCAGAGCCCGGCGAGCCGGCGCAGCGCGTCGACGGCGGCCGGGGAACCGGCCGGCGCACGCAGCCCGGTGGCCACGGTGACGCCGGTCTCCAGCACCTCGGTGAGGTCCGGCTGCGCGGTCTCGCGGGGCGGCGCGGTGCGGAACCGGTCGGCGAACCGGGGCCGCAGACCGGTGCGGCCGCCGGACGCGCGTCCGCCGCGTTCGGAGTCCCCCTCGGCCGGCACCCGGTCAGAATAGGGTGCGGCGCGCCCCCGCGCGGCGCCCGTCACCGCCCCCGGGCGCTAGCCTGCGCCACGTGATCGGCTCATCCCGCCTCGCCACCCTCGATCCGCAGGTCGAGGGTGCGCTGCGGATGCCGGACGCCCGGTCGGGCCCGGTCCGCTCGCTGGTCACCCGGCTGCTGATCGCGCTGTTCGCGCTCGGTGCGACGACACTGATCGTGTACTTCGGGCGGGACGGGTACCTCGACAACAACGGCGCCGGTGACATCTCGCTGATGGACGCGCTGTACTACGCCACGGTGTCGCTGTCGACGACCGGCTACGGCGACATCGTCCCGGTCACCCCGAGCGCCCGCGCCGTGAACATCGCGGTGATCACCCCGCTGCGGGTGCTGTTCCTGATCGTCCTCGTCGGGACGACCGTCGAGCTGCTCACCGAGCGGTCCCGGCAGTCCTTCCGGATCCAGCGCTGGAGGTCCCGCGTGCGCGACCACACCGTCGTCGTCGGCTATGGAACGAAGGGCCGGGCCGCGGTCGAGACGCTGCTGGGCGACGGCGTCGAGCCGGAGAAGATCGTGGTGGTGGACACCGACCGGGCCCGGCTCGACGTCGCGTCCGGGCTGGGCCTGGTGACCGTGTCGGGCAACGCGACCCGGTCGGCGGTGCTGCGGATCGCCGGGGTGCAGCTGGCGACGACGCTGGTGGTCGCGCTGGACCGGGACGACACCGCGGTGCTGGTCACGCTGACCGCCCGCGAACTGTCCCGGTCGATCTCGATCGTGGCGGCCGTCCGGGAGGCGGAGAACGTGCACCTGCTGCGCCAGTCCGGGGCCAGCTCGGTGATCGTGTCGGACGAGACGGCGGGCCGGCTGCTGGGCGTCGCGACCCGGTCCCCGGCCGTCGTCGAGGTGGTGGAGGACCTGCTGACCCCGGACGCCGGGTTCGCCATCACCCAGCGGCAGGTGGAGCCGGCCGAGGTCGGCGGCTCGCCGCGGCACCTGCCCGACATCGTGCTGGGCGTGGTGCGCGGCGAGCAGCTCTACCGGGTCGACGCGCCCGCCGTCGACGCCCTGGAACGCGGCGACCAGCTGCTCTACGTGCGCAAGGCGACGCTCCCGGACGACTGACCGGGAAAGCTTGACCTGAACTGAACTTCAGATAGCACGGTGGTCGGCATGAGCCCTCCACCGACCACTCCCACCGCGTTCCGCTACGACGACCTGCCCGGGCTGCTGGCCCGGATGACCGGCGACGAGAAACACGATCCCGCCGCCCTGTCCACCCTCGACGTGCTGTGGGTGCTGTACGACCGGGTGCTGCGCGTCGGGCCCGGCCGCGCCGACGACCCGGGCCGCGACCGGTTCCTGCTGTCGAAGGGGCACGGACCGATGGCGCTGTACGCCGTCCTCGCCGCGCAGGGCTTCCTGGACCCGGACGAGCTGTCCGGCTTCGCCCGGTTCGGCTCCCCGCTCGGGCACCATCCCGACCGCACCCTGGTGCCGGGGGTCGAGATCTCCTCCGGCTCGCTCGGGCACGGCCTCGGCCTGGCCGTCGGGACGGCGCTCGGGCTGCGGCTGTCCGGCCGCGCCGCGCGCACCGTCGTGCTGGTCGGCGACGCCGAGCTCGACGAGGGCTCGAACGCCGAGGCCGTCCAGTACGCCGGCCGGGCCGGTCTGGACGGGCTGACCACGGTCGTCGTCGACAACTCGTCGGCGACCCACGGCTGGCCGGGCGGGATCGCCGCCCGGTTCGCCGTCGAGGGCTGGGCGACCGTCGACGTCGACGGCCGCGACCACGACGCGCTGCACCGCGCCCTCACCGTCCCGCACGCCGGCCGGCCGCTGGCCGTCGTCGCCCACGTCGAACCGAAGGAGGCCCGCTGATGGCCGCCGCTGTGCCCACCCCCGCGCCCACCCCTGCGCCCACCCCTGCCCCCGCCGCTGTGCCCGCCCCTGTACCTGTCCCTGTTCCGTCCTTTGCTCTGCTTACCGGCCCGCAGCGGTCCGCCGACCAGCGGGAACGCTTCTACCACCTGCTGCCCGAGCTGCTCGCCGCCGATCCGCGGGCGGTCGCCCTGCTCGCCGACATCGGCGCCGGATACGTCGACCTGCCGCCGTCGGTCGCGGACCGGATGGTGAACCTCGGGATCCGCGAGCAGCTGCTCGTCTCGGCCGCCGGCGGGCTCGCCCTGACCGGGATGCGGCCGATCGTGCACACCTTCGCGCCGTTCCTCGTCGAGCGCCCCTACGAGCAGCTCAAGCTGGACCTCGGGCACCAGGGGGTCGGCGCGCTGCTGGTCTCGGCCGGCGCGTCCTACGACATGGCGGGCGCCGGCGAGACCCACTTCGGGTCCCGGGACGTGCCGCTGCTCGACACCCTGGACGGCTGGACGGTGCACGTCCCCGGGCACGCCGACGAGGCCGAGACGCTGATCCGGGCCGCACTGCCCGGCGACGACCGGGTCTACGTCCGGCTCTCCGGCACGTCGAACGCGCGCCCGCTGGGCACCGGTCCGGGCCCGTCGGTGCTGCGCCGGGGGAGCCGGGGCACGGTGGTCGCGGTCGGGCCGCTCGCCGACCGGACCCTGGCCGCCGTCGCCGATCTCGACGTCACGGTGCTGTACGCGGCGACCGTCCGCCCGTTCGACGCCGGCCCGCTGGTCGCGACCCTGTCCGAGCCGGACGTCGTGCTCGTCGAGCCCTACCTGGCCGGCACCTCGGTCCGGCAGGTGTCCGGCGCGCTGGCCGGGATCCGGCACCGGGTGCTCGGGCTCGGCGTCGGGCCCGCCGAGCTGCGCCGCTACGGCACCCCGGCCGAGCACGACGCCGCGCACGGGCTGGACGCCGCGGGCCTCCGCCGGTCGGTCACCGCGTTCCTCTCGTAGGGTCGCGGGGTGCGCCTCGCCACCTGGAACGTGAACTCGGCGAAGTCCCGGCTGCCCCGCCTGCTGCCCTGGCTGGACGAGCGGCAGCCGGACGTCGTCTGCCTGCAGGAGACCAAGCTGTCCGACGACGACTTCGCCGCCACCTTCGACGACGAGCTCGCCGCCCGCGGCTACGCCGTCGCCCACCACGGCGAGGGCCGGTGGAACGGGGTGGCGGTGCTGTCCCGGGCCGGGCTCGACGACGTCGTGCGCGGCCTGCCCGACGAGCCGGTATTCGCCGAGGGCGGGCGCACCGGGCCGGACGCCCGGGCCGTCACCGCGACCTGCGGCGGGCTGCGGGTGACCTCGGTGTACGTCCCGAACGGGCGCACCCCGGACGACCCGCACTACGCCTACAAGCTGCGCTGGCTGGACGCGCTGCGGGCGCTGGTCGCGGCCGGCGATCCGGCGACGACGGTGGTCGCCGGGGACATGAACATCGCCCCCACCGACGACGACGTGTGGGACCGCCCGGCGTTCGACGGCGCCACCCACGTCACCCCGGACGAGCGGGCCGCGCTGGCCGCGCTGACCGCCACCGGGCTGCACGACGTGGTGCGGGACCGCTGGCCCGCCGAGCGCGTCTTCAGCTACTGGGACTACCGGGCCGGCCGGTTCCACCAGGACCAGGGCATGCGGATCGACCTGGTGCTGGCCGGCGACGGTCCGGCGGCCCGCCGCGCGGCGGCCTGGGTGGACCGCAAGGCCCGTAAGGGCAAGCTGCCCAGCGACCACGCGCCGGTGCTGTTCGACCTCGACGAGGCCCCGGACGGCGACATCGGCCCGATGGTGCCGCCGCCGTCGTCCCCGGCACCACTGGTCCGGAAGAAGTAGCCACTCACCGAGCCCCCTTGCGAGAGGGTGTGATTCGTGTTGCAACGTTCGGAGCAACGCTGGTAGCCCACCGCATGTGGATCGCTACTCTCGGGGGAAGACCATGAACCAGAACCGCATCGGCCGCACCGTCGGGGCGTCCGTCGCCGCGTTCGCGCTCGTCGGACTCACCGCCTGTGGCGGCGAGACCCCGTCGATCCCGACCGACCTGCCGGAGGTGCCCGGCATCGGGGACCCGCGGCAGGCGTTCGGCGACGCGCACCAGAAGGCACTCGGGCTCGCCGCGCTCGGCGGCATCGGTCTGGAGCAGGGCGTCGGCGAGCAGGTGCAGAACCTCGCGCCGCAGGTCCAGCAGGAGGGCCAGCAGCTCACCGAGCGGCTGCGCGGGCTCGCGTCCGGCATCGGCGTCTCGCTCCCGGACCAGGTCTCGCCCGAGATCCAGGCCCAGGTGGACGACCTGGCGGCCCGGACCGGCGAGCAGTTCGACCAGGGCTGGCTGCAGGCCGCGCAGGAGCAGGTCGGGCAGCTGAACGAGCAGGCGCAGGGGTTGCTGAACGTGCCCGGCCTGCCGCAGGAGCAGATCGACCAGGCCCGCGCCCAGCTGACCAACCTGGGTGAGCTGAAGACGCAGCTGGACGAGGCCGCGGCGGCCGCGGGCGCGGCGACCCCCGGCGGCGACGGCGCGGGCGCTGACGGTTCGGGTGGCACTGACGGTTCCGGTGGCACTGACGGTTCCGGTGGCGCCGACGGCGGCTCCGGCGGGGACGGCCAGGCCGCCGGACCGGACGCCGGTGGGCAGGCCGGTGACGGCTCCGGTTCCGCCGGCGCTCCCGCGGTCGACGCGGGCACCGGTGGCCAGGCCGCGTCGCCGTCCGACGTCGCGCTGCCGGTGGCGCTCGGCGGCGCCGGGCTCGCACTGCTGGTCGCCGGCGCGGTCCGGCTGCGCCGCTCGCGCGCGTGAGCCCGCGGCGCCGGCGCCCGCGCGAGGGTGCCCGGGGGGCGGCGGTCCTGCTGCTCCTGGGCACCGCGCTGCTGGGCACCGGCGCCGGGCTCGCCGCGGGCGGTGACGGCCCGCGGATCACCGCCGAGGCACTCGGCGAGGTGCCCGCCGGTGCGGCGGCGCCGCTGCGGCCGGTCCCGGCCGCCGCGGCCCTGCCGGTGTTCGCCCCGCCGCCCCCGCCGCCCGCATCCCCGGCGCCGCCGCCGTGGCTGGTCTCGGCGGTGCACCCGCTTCCCGCGTCGGCCACGTCCCGACCGGTGCTGCCGGCGACCCTGGAGCTCCCGGATCGCGGGATCACCGCCCCCGTCGAACCGGTCGGCACCGGGCCGGACGGCGGGATGGTCGTCCCCGAACAGGTCCGGCACGTCGGCTGGTGGGCGCCGGGCGTCCTGCCCGGCGGCGCGGCCGGCAGCGCGGTCCTCGCCGGACACGTCGACTCGCGCACCCAGGGCGTCGGCGTGCTGGCGGTGCTGCCCGAGCTCGCCGACGGCGAGCCGGTCGTCGTCCGCGGCCCGGACGGCCGGTCCGCGACGTTCCGGGTCGTCGCCCGCCGGGAGTACGGCAAGTACGACCTGCCCCGCGACGTGTTCCGCCGCGACGGCGCCCCGCAGCTCGTCCTGATCACCTGTGGCGGCACGTTCGATCCGGTGGCCGGCGGCTACGACTCGAACATCGTGGTCTACGCCGTCCCCGCGTGACCGGGTGTCCGGGTCCGGGGCCCGGCCGGGAGCGCCTACCCTGACCTGCGTGAGCACCTCCACCGCGACCGACACCGCCCTGTCCGGAGACTCCGAGGCCCCGGAGCTCGCCGCCGTCCGGGACGCCGCGCAGCGCGCCCGGGCCGCCGCCCCGGCGGTGCGGGCCGCGGGGGAGGGCCGGATCGACGACGCGCTGCGGGCGGCCGCCGCGCTGATCCGCGGCCGCGCCGTCGAGCTGCTCGACGTCAACGCCGCCGAGGTCGCCGCCGCGGAGCGCAACGGGATGGCGGCCGGTCTGCTCGACCGGCTCCGGCTGGACGAGGAGCGCCTCGCCGGCATCGCCACCCAGCTGGAGGTACTCGCCGCGACCCCCGAGCCGCCGACCGAGTGGCCGGTCCGCACCCTGGAGACCGGGGAGCGGGTGTTCGAGCGGCGGATCCCGGTCGGCGTCATCGGCGCCGTCTTCGAGGCCCGCCCGAACGTCACCGTCGACGTCGCCTCGCAGGTGCTCAAGGCGCGCAGCGCCGCCGTGCTGCGGACCGGCTCGGCCGCGCTGGCCAGTGCCACCGCGCTCGTCGAGCAGGTGCTGCGCCCCGCGCTGACCGAGGCCGGACTGCCCGCCGAGGCGGTCCAGCTGGTGCCGCTGCCCGGGCACGCCGGCGCCGAGGCGCTGGTCGGGCTGCCCGACCTGGTCCCGCTGGTCGTCGTGCGCGGCTCCGGCGAGGTCACCCGCAGGCTGACGCTGCTCGGCGCGACCGCGGGCACCCGCGTCCTCGCGCACGCCGACGGCGGCGGCGTGCTCTACCTGGACTCGTCCGCGACCCCGGACGACGTCACCCGGCTGGTCACCGACTCGACCGACCGGCTCGGCGTGTGCAACCGGCTGAACCTGCTGCTGGTCGACCGGCCCGTCTACGACACCCTGCTGCCGGTCGCGAGGGCCGCCCTGGACGCCCGCGGCATCACGCTGTCCGAGCCGCCGCACAGTCACCGGCTCGGCCACGAGTGGGCGCTGGACTCCGGCGCCGAGGCGCACGTGACCGTCGCCGCCGTCGACGGCCCGGACGACGCCGCCGACACCGCCGCCCGGGAGACCTCCGGGCTGGCGGCGACGATCTGCGCGTCCGACGCCGACGTCGCGCAGCGGTTCATCGACCGCTACACCGGCACCGGGGTGTTCTGGAACACCACCTCCCGGCTGCTCGACGGCTACAAGCTGCTCGGCCTGCCGGAGACCGGGATCAACGTCGACCACACCCCCGGCCCGCGCGGCCCGGTCACCTACCGTGACCTGGGTCTGCGCCAGTTCGTGGTGCTGCCGCCCGCCTGAGCGCGGCACTCTGTCGGTGCCGCGGGTTAGCCTCGCCGTGTGTCCGTGACTGATCAGCCCGCTGCCACGCTCCCGCTGCACCGGGCGACGCTCCCGAACGGTCTGCGCGTGCTCGTCGTGCCGGACCCGGCGACCCCGGCGGTCGGCGTCGCGGTGCACGTCGACGTCGGGTTCCGCTCCGAGCCGGAGGGGCGCACCGGATTCGCGCACCTGTTCGAGCACCTGATGTTCCAGGGCAGCGAGAGCCTGGAGAAGCTGGAGCACTTCCGCCAGGTGCAGTCCGCGGGCGGCATCTTCAACGGCTCCACCCACCAGGACTACACCGACTACTTCGAGGTGCTGCCCGGCGCCGCGCTGGACCGGGCGCTGTTCCTGGAGGCCGACCGGCTGCGCGCGCCGAAGCTGACCGAGGAGAACCTGCGCAACCAGGTCGACGTCGTCAAGGAGGAGATCCGGCTCAACGTCCACAACCGCCCCTACGGCGGCTTCCCGTGGATCCTGCTGCCGCCGGTCCTCTACGACTCCTTCCCCAACGCGCACAACGGCTACGGCGACTTCTCCGAGCTCGAACAGGCGAGCCTAGACGACGCGGCGGCCTTCTTCGACACCTTCTACGCCCCGGGGAACGCGCTGGTCACCGTGCACGGTGACCTCGGCGGGCACGGGGTGGACGGCACGCTCGCACTCGTCGAGCGGCACTTCGGCGACATCCCGGCCCGCCCGGTGCCGCAGCGGCCGTCGTTCGCCGAGCCGGTGCCGGGCACCGAGCGGCGGCAGAGCGTGACCGACGCGCACGCCCCGCTGCCCGCGCTCGCCCTCGGCTACCGGGTGCCGGATCCGACCACCGATCCCGACGGCTACCTCGCGCACGCGATGCTGGCCTCCGTCCTGACCGACGGCGAGGCCGCCCGGCTGCAGCGCCGCCTGGTGCACCGGGACGGCTCGGTGACCGACGTGTCGGCGTCCAACGGGCTGATGGGCGGCCCGTTCGACGCCCGCGACCCGGACACGTTCACGATCACCGCGGTGCACCCGGCCGAGGTCACCCCGGACCGGGTGACGGCCGCCGTCGACGAGGAGCTCGACCGGCTCGCCGAGCAGGGCCCGGACACCGCCGAGCTGGCCCGCCAGTCCGCCCGCTGGACGGCGGCGCTGCACCGGGAGGACGACCGGGTGATGTACCGGATGCTCGGGCTCGGCTCCCGGGAGCTGCTCTACGGCCGGGCCGAGCTCGCCCTGGAGCTGCCCGCCCGGCTGGCCGCGCTCGGCACCGCCGACGTCGCGGCCGCGGCCGCGCGGCTGCGCAGCGCGGGCCGTGCGGTGCTGACCGTCGAACCGGCCTCGCCCGGGGTCGCCGAGTGAACCGGGCGAGGCACCGCGCCGCCGCCCGGCCGCCCCGGGGAGCCCGCGCCGTCCACCGCACCCGTCCACCCGGCGCCGCCCGCCCCGCCGGGGGCCACGGCACCGCCCATCACCGAGAGGGAGCCGCCGCGTGACCGCCGTCCGTACCCACCGCAGTGCCGAGGAGATCGGCCGCACCGAGCGGGGCCCGCGCGAGCTGCCCGCGCTGGGCCGCACCAGGCCGGTGCCGCTGCCCGAGGTCGTGACCGGGACACTCCCGAACGGGCTGACCGTGATCGCCGCCCGCCGGCCGGGGGTGCCGCTGGTCGAGACCGTGCTGCGGATCCCGGCGGCGTCCCCCGCCGACTCGGCGGACGCCGGATGGACCGCCGGGATGGAGCTCGTCGCCGAGACGATGCTGACCGGCACCGCCTCCCGGGACCGGGTCGGTATCGACGACGAGCTGGCCGGCGTGGGCGGCGAGCTGGGCGTCGGCGTCGATCCGGAGTGGCTGCAGATCGGCGGCTCCGCGCTGGCGTCCGGGCTGCCGGTCGTGCTCGACGTGCTGGCCGACGTGCTCACCGGCGCCACCCACCCCGACGACGAGGTGCTCCGCGAGCGTTCCCGGCTCGCCGAGCGGATCGCGGTGGCCCGGGCGCAGCCGCGCACGGTCGCCCGCGAGGCGCTGATGCGCAAGCGCTTCGGCGACCATCCGATCGTCTCCGAGATGCCCACCGCGGCCGCGGTCGCCGAGATCACGCCGGACCGGGTGCGGGAGCTGCACGCCGGCACCGTCGTGCCCGGCGGGGCCCGGCTGGTGCTGGTCGGCGACATCGATCCGGAGGCCGCGATCGCCGAGGTCACCGCGCGCCTCGGCGACTGGTCCGGCGCGCACCCGGCCCGCCGGCTGTCGCCGCCGCCCGCGCCCGCCGCCGGCGATCTCGAGCTGGTGCACCGGCCCGGGTCGGTGCAGTCCCAGATCCGGCTCACCGCGCCCGGCCTGGACCGCACCGACGAGCGCTACACCGCGTTCCAGCTCGCCAACCTGGTGTTCGGCGGCTACTTCTCCTCGCGCTGGATGGAGAACGTGCGCGAGGACAAGGGCTACACCTACGGCGCGCACTCCGGCCAGGAGTTCGTGCCCGGCGGGGCGGTGCTGGGGCTCGACGTCGACGTCGCGTCCGACGTCACCGCGGCCGCGCTCCTCGAGACCCGCTACGAGCTGGGCCGGATGATCGCCGTCCCGCCCACCGAGCAGGAGGTCGAGTCGGCCCGCCGGTACGCGATCGGGTCGCTGCTGATCTCGCTGGACAGCCAGTCCGCGCTGGCCGGGACGCTGTCCGCACTCGACGCCGTCGGGCTCGGCGTCGAGTGGCTCCGGGACCGCCCGCAACGACTGGAGGCGGTCACCGTCGACGAGGTCGCCGAGGCGGCCGCGCAGCTGTTCGCGCCGGCCCGGTTCACCGGCGTGGTCGTCGGCGACGCCGAGGCGATCGGCTCCCGGCTCGCGGCGCTCGGCGGGGTGAGCCTCCGGTGAGCGGCGACGCCTCCCGCCGGGGTGACTTCACCCTGCTCGAGCAGCCCGTGCTCTCCCGCAACGCGCTGGTCCGCGACGAGAACCTGCGGCTCGACCCGGACTACGTGCGCGACTCCTGGCCGAAGGCCCGGGTGGTCGTCATCGACGAGTCCGGGCGCACCCCGGTGGACTGGCAGGTCGACCCGGCCCGCGAGTTCCGCGAGGGCGACGCCGCCGCCTGGGACGCCGCCGCCGGCCGCAACGGCCGGGTCCGCACCCGCACCGGCTCCGACATCGCCCCGGAGCCCCCCGAGGAGGCCGTCCTGCTCGGGGAGGCCGACGGCGTCCCGTACTGGGCGGTGCGGATCGGCTCCGCGAAGACCGCCGACAGCGACGTGTTCGCGGGCGGGCCGGGGGAGTGGACCGACCTGCGGGCGGCCGGGGCGTTCCTCGACCCGCTCGGCTCCGGGCTCCTGACCGGCGCGGTCGCCACCCTGAACTGGCACGACCGGTCCCGGTTCTGCGCCGTCGACGGCACCCGCACCCGGCCGCAGAGCGCCGGCTGGGCCCGCCGCTGCGAGAACGGGCACGAGGAGTACCCGCGCACCGACCCGGCGATCATCTGCCTGGTGCACGACGGCGCCGACCGGGTCCTGCTCGCCCGGCAGCCGGTCTGGCCGGTCGGCCGCTACTCGGTGCTCGCCGGCTTCGTCGAGTCCGGCGAGTCGCTGGAGGCGTGCGTGCAGCGGGAGATCGCCGAGGAGGTCGGGATCGAGGTCACCGACGTCCGCTACCTGGGCAGTCAGGCGTGGCCGTTCCCGCGGTCGCTGATGGTCGGCTTCCACGCCATCGGCGACCCGGACGCCCCGCTGCAGCCGGCCGAGGGCGAGATCGCCGAGGCACTCTGGATCACCCGCGCGCACCTGCGGTCCGCGCTCGCCCGCGGGGACTGGGGCAGCCGCGACGACGACGCGGCCGGCCCCGACACCGACCCGGTCGTCATGCTGCCGGGCACGGTCTCGATCGCCCGCACCATGCTGGAGTCCTGGGCGGCCGCCGGGGACTGACCCGCCGACGCACGACGGCGGCCCGGGCAGTGCCCGGGCCGCCGTGCCCTCGCCGGCGTGTCTTCTCCGCCGTGCCCTCCCCGGTGACCGGGATCAGACGCCGAGGCGCTGCCTGACCTCGGCGAAGCTCGGGTTGGTCGCCACCGACTCGTCGGGGAACACGACGGTCGGGACGGTGCGGTTCCCGCCGTTGGCCTGCTCGACGAACGCGACGGCATCCGGCTCGCGCTCGATGTCGATCTCGCGGTAGCCGATGCCGGCCTCGTCGAGCTGGAGCTTCAGCCGGCGGCAGAAGCCGCACCAGCTGGTCGTGTACATGGTCAGGTCCACCATGACCGGTGCAACGGCACGCGACCCGCGGATCTTCCCGGCGTCATCGCTTTCCGATCCGGCAACACACTTGACTTGCCGGCATGGCACATGATTTGGTTGCCGCTATGGAAAACGAATCGGTCGCCCGTGACGCGTTGCGGGATCTGGAGTCCGACCGTGCCGCGCTCGCCGGCCGGATCGCCGCGCCGGCCTGGTTGCACGCCGCGTTCGCGCTGGCCGCGGCGTGGTACGTGCTGGTGCCCGCGTTCGGTGAGTCCGTCCGCGCGCCGGCGGTGTGGGTCCTGGCGCTCGTGCTCCTGGTGCTGCTGTGGCTGCACCGGCGGATCACCGGCATCCGCCCGCGCTCCGTGGGCGGCCGGGGATGGGCCGTGTTCGCCGTCGCCTGCGTGGCGGTGCTGGCGCTCCTCGTCGTCTCGCTGGGGCTGGTGGCGTCGCTGTCACCGTGGTGGGCGCTGGTCCCGGCGGTCGTCTGCTTCGGCGTCGTGTACTGGGCCAACGTCGCGTTCGAGCGTCTGACCAGGGAGAACCTGCGCCGTGCAGCCTGATCGGGACGAATCGGCCGAGCTCGGTTTCGACGACACCATCCACGCCCCCGTGCGGCTCCGGATCAGCGGGCTGCTGCGGCACGTCGAGCAGATCGACTTCGCGGTGCTCCGGGACACCCTCGGGATCACCGACGCCACGCTGTCCAAGCATCTGCGGATCCTGGTCGAGGCGGGCTACGCGACCACCACGAAGTCCCGCTCGGCGACCCGGTCCGACGCCCGCCGGATCACCTGGATCGCGCAGACCCGCAGCGGGCGGGCCGCCTTCGACGCGCACGTCGAGGAGCTGCGCCGGATCGCGGCCGGCACGATCAGCGAGTCCGCCCCGCCGCCCTGACCGAGTCCGCGGGCTCACTCGGCACCGGCCTCCGGCTCCGCGACCGCCCGCCACCATCCGCACGGGGTCATGTCGTTCGCACGGGATCCGAT